>JAYZFP010000074.1:0-94623 GCA_036336715.1 Planctomycetota bacterium | reverse complement strand
CCAGGTATTTGACGGGGAACAAATGGTTTGCAACGAGCTGGGACTGAATGAAGTTGCCATTCTGGGCGGGCCTCCCTACTCCATTCATTTCATTGATCTTTACGTTGACTCAGAAATGGCGACGACCTATAGTTGCGACGGCCTTATCATCAGCACTCCTGTAGGTTCGACAGCGCACAACCTGTCAGCAGGTGGCCCAATATTGAGGAAAAACCTCCAGGCGTTCGTGATTTCGCCAATCAGTCCCCACACATTGACTGTGCGACCGGTCGTCGATACGGCAGACCGGGAACTTGAAATCAATGTGCAGAATCCAAATGAATTCACCTCCGTGGTCCTCGACGGCCAGCCACTCTGTTCACTCACTCCCCAGCACAGGGTGAAAATACGTAAATCGGACTCCCAATTCCGAATGGTCGAGGTCAAAGGGCAAACCTATTACCGTACCCTGCGAAAAAAACTTGGCTGGGGTGGTGAAATCCTGAAAAACGACGATTGAGAACCTATTCAAGGCTCCATCTCGCAAGGAAGCGAAATGATTTGTTACTTTTTCCAATCCATTCCCGCCGGTCTCTTTTCCACGGTTCTGGCAACCCTGATGCTCCTTTCAGGCCGGGTTACCGCGCAGGAGAATGAGCAGCCAGCCTCCAAAACCGAGCAATTGGCAAGGGCAGCCAAACGCCTGACGCAACCGACCTACCTGTTGAAGTACAAATTCCGGAAAGGAGAATCCGTTTTCTGGGAGACCGAACAGGTAGACAGTGGAGAGGTCAGCCTGCAAAAAAAGAAAGAGCTGACCAAATCACGTACGCTTTCCACCAAGAAGTGGCGTATTGTCGAAGTTGAGGAAAACGGTGACTTTGTGGTAACCCAGAGCCTGTTGGATGTCGACCTTTGGCAACAGATTGATAACCAACCGCCGATATCCTACGACAGCCGGATTGATACCCGACCTCATCCCCGCTTTGAGGATGTCGCCGATACCGTTGGCATCGAACTAGTCTCCTTCAAAGCGAGGAAGAACGGAGAACTGGTCTACAAGAAGGCAAATTACTCGGACATTGACCTGGGAGTTGGCGGGATCATCGTCCAGTTCCCGGAAAAGCCGATTCCCCTGGGGGGCAAGTGGTATCAACCTTCCGAACTCAAGGTCCCCCTGCCAACCGGGCAACTGAAACGGGTCAAAATCCGGCGTGCTTTTGAATTGGTCGATGTCAAGAACGAGGTTGCATCGATTCGGGTGGATACCCAGATCCTGACTCCCATTCGGGATCCGGAAATCGAAGTCCAGCTGATTCACCAGATCACGCGGGGGACACTTCGCTTTGACATGAAAATGGGGAGAATCCTCAGCCGGGAATTCAACTGGAACCGGACAGTCCAGGGTTTCAGCACCGCCGACAGCCTGAAAAAATACATTGGGCGCTTCAAGGAAACCCTGAAAACAGGACAGGAGGTCGCTTCGAGGGCCCAACTGGCTGTCAAGGACAGCCTTCAGATCAGGCCCATCAGCGGAGCTCCGATTTTCCGCGATTGAAACGGAACCGGATCCATGGATTCCGCTTCTGCTGTTTCCCATTTCCCAAAGAGGTTGGATCTGGCGGCGATTTACGGCGGTCTGCACAAGCAGGCGGGCAAAGTTGTGCAATTCGGCGGCGTCTCAGACCTGATCCGTTGCCCGCTGTTCCGATGGAATCCGGAACCGAAACCGGGTCCCCTGACCACGGGTCGATTCCACGGTAATGGTCCCGCCATGAGCCTCGGCAATCGATCGGGAAACGGCAAGCCCCATCCCCAGGCCATTGTCTTTTCGACTGAAAAAGGGACTGAAGATGGATGTCAGATCCTCTTTTTCAATACCCGGCCCGGTGTCTTCCACCATCAACTCCACATGGGTGCTGTTCAACCTGTTTGTCTTCACCAGGAGGTCCCGTTTCCCCTCGCCATGCTCTTCAAACGCATCGAGGGCGTTCCGGATCAGGTTGTAGATCACCTGCTGAATCTGAATCCGGTCACAGCAGACAGTAGGCAAAATTGACCACTGACGTCAGGGGTTGATTCAATTCATGGGCCATGTTGGACGCCAGCTCTCCCATCATGTTGACCCGGCTGGCAAAGATCATCGATTCCCGGTGCTCCCTTAATTCGGCCTCGGCCAACTTGCGTTTGGTCAAATCGTGCGTGATCGCCAGGACGCTGGCTATTTCACCCTCGTCATTTTTCAGCGGTACCTGCCAGGTTTCCATCGACCGACGGGTGCCTTTCAATCCGATGATTTCAAATTCAAAACTCTGGCATTCTCCCTGGAATGCCCGGGCCGTGGCATTGCAATAATCATCACGGTGCCTGGGATCAACGAGGTCATAAACGCAAGCCCCCAGTACAGATTCCAGTGAATCGGCCTCGATCATGGCGAGTCCTGCCGGATTCATGTCCAGCAGATTTCCCTCCGGCCCGAAAAGCTTGATGCATTGCGGCTCATTCTCAAATATCTTGCGAAAGCGATCTTCGCTCTCCATTTTTCTTTTTTCGAGTGTATCCCGAATGGAGAGATAGTTCTCGAACCAGCTTCTCAGCAGAAAGGGGACTACGAAGGTGAGAGATACCGCGAATCCAGCTGCCACACCGTTAAGGATATTGATCGCCCTTCTGCCTGATTCCATCCGCGCGTCTGCCTCCTGGATCCTGGAGCCTGAAAACTCAATTGATTCATCCACCAACACGGCAAACTGCAGCCCGAGAAGACGGTATTCAGCGATGTGACTGGCAGCAGGTTTTCGGCCTGATTCCTTTTCTTTGATCAGGTCGCTGCCCTCCTGCACGATTCTGGTAAGCAGAACAATCAGTTCGGAAAACCGGAAATCCTGGGGATACTCTGCCAGCCAGGAGGACTCAAGCCTCTGCCGCTCCTGTTGGATTCTTTCGGTCCGGGCCAGGAAATTCTTTTTTGCAATAAACCGACTGGAATGGACATAGGCGATGCAGTTTTTTACGGCCATTGCAGATTCCAACTTGACCTCCGCCAAACTTTGGCGGGCGGTTCCGAAATGGGAAGCTACCCAATTTCCTTTTCCTCAGCAACTATCCAAAGACGCCAGTTTATTGATAATTGGAACATTAAACAAATAGAGTTCTGATTATCTTTTTCCAGGCCGGGGAACACTTTGAACGCACTTCCTTTTGAAGTCGAAAAACCGGTCGCCCTGGTCACCGGATCCGCCAAGGATCGCGTCGGCCGAGCGATCGCCAGACGCCTGGCAAAAGCCGGCGTGCGGCTTGCCATTCACGGTCATCAATCCGCGATTGCAGGCAGGGAATTGATTGGCGAACTGGGCAAAAAGGTGCAGGCTGAATTATTCCTCAAGGATTTGACCAATCCCGAAGCGGGTAGCGAGCTGGTCGAGGAAGTCCACCAGCGTTTTGGCCGGATTGACATCCTGGTGAACTCGGCCGCCATCTGGTACCCAACTCCTCTGGAACAGGTCGGGCAAAGCGAGCTGGAAAAATTCATTCAGATCAATACGCTGGCCTCGTTTTCGATTGCGCGGGAATGCGGCCTCAGGATGGAACCCCAACAGCGGGGTGGAGTGATCATCAATATCGGGGACTGGGCCCCGATGAGACCGTATCGCGACTACCCAGCCTACTTTCTTTCCAAGGGATCCATTCCGACGCTGACCCGAATGCTCGCCGTTGAACTTGCAGAACGAAACAGTCACATTCGCGTGAATGCCGTTCTCCCCGGGCCGGTCATGATTCCCACTGACATGGACACGGAAATGAGAAAGAAGATCATTGACGCTACCCTGCTGAAAAGGGAAGGGACTCCTCAGCATGTTGCTGACGCCTGCTTCTTCCTTATCCAAAACGACTTTGTCACAGGAGTCTGCCTGCCGGTGGATGGGGGCCGCAGTATCTATTCGCCCCACAACCCCGTTTGATCAAAATCCGTCGTCCTTTCCAAGTTACAACCGGGAATGCATGAGGTCTGAATTATGGCACTGAAACGAGTTCTGGAAACCGAGTACATGGACACCCACGAAGAGGCCGTGGACTATGACTCCATGGATCATTCAACCGTCAACCAGCAGTTTGTGGCTGACCTCCTGCAGTGGGAAGATGTATCTGGTGATCTCCTGGACCTCGGTACCGGTACAGCTCAGATCCCAATCGTCCTCTGCAAACAGGCGAAAGATGTACGCATCATGGCCGCGGACATGGCAGTCCACATGCTGGAACTTGCGCGTTACAACCTCGAAGTCGAGAGTCTGACAGACCGTATTGAACTGGTCCAAAGCGATGCCAAATCGCTGCCGCTGGAGGACGACCTTTTTGACGGTGTGATCTCCAACAGCATTGTTCACCACATTCCTGAACCCGAGGCATGCCTGGCGGAGGCGATCCGGGTCACCAAACCGGGCGGTTTTCTTTTCTTCCGTGATCTGATGCGACCCGAGTCGGATGAAGTGGTCCGAAACCTGGTGGAGACCTACGCGGGAGAGGAAAATGATCACCAAAAACAGATGTTCGATGATTCGCTGAGGGCAGCACTGAGCCTCCAGGAAATCCAGCTGCTTGTCAGCCAGTTTGGCTTTGACAGCGGGACGGTTTCGGCGACCTCCGATCGACACTGGACCTGGGCGGCACGCAAGGCGTAGCGGGATGGGTTCACCCATTCGGGTCGACCCGCCGCCCCCTTCCCGCCCCCGTTTCGCTGGCAAAATCCTGCTGTCATGCACCCCGAAATTCGCTTTATTCGGAACAGATTGACTAATCGTCACAACAGACAGGGCCGATGTAAACCTTATTGCCATGATTAAGCCGGCTTAATACCAACAGGGGGGGTAAAAAGCAGTATGAAACATGATTCGGCAGCCGAATGGTCCCAACACCTAGCGCAGTATCGATTGGGTGGACAGCTCTATTCGAGGATCAAATTCCAGTCACTCTTTCCCGTGATCGAAAAATCTCTTGAGGAAAACAGGCTCTGGGTGTCAGATTTCAAGGATGACGAGGTATTCCTTCCCAGCGATCTGTGCGACATCGTAGACGCTTATGCCCATTTTTATGGACAATTACGCAATTCTGCCTGATTCAGTCCTCGACGGGGGCGGTGGTTTCGGTATACTGAGTAGCTTTGAAAAGTGAACCGAAACAGCTTCTCGGCCGTTGGAAAAAAAATGTACGCGATCATCAGAGACAGTGGAAAACAGTTCAAGGTCGAAGAGGGCCAAAACCTGGAAATCGATTTCCGGGATGCCGAACCAGGCTCAAAAATTGAGTTTGAAACGGTTCTGGCTGTTTCCAACGATGACGGCTTGAAGCTCGGCTCCCCCTCTCTCGAGGGAGCAACCGTGACGGCTGAGGTGGTGGAAACCGTCAAGGGTCCCAAGTTGACTGTCGTGAAATTCCGACGGCGCAAGAACAGCAAGCGAAAAACGGGACACCGTCAAAAGTACACGACGGTCAAAATCGAGAAAATCAACGCCTAAGGATCGATTCGGCGGCACTGATTATCGAGACGTTGTTTTCCCCGACTCTGTTAAACGCCGACCTTGGTAAAAGCCGGCGGCCATTTGGGCTGGTGCTCGAATGATTGGTTGGCCTTTCTTGATTACTCGCGGATTCAAGATCCGGTGTCGGAATCACTGCGTGAAGCCGATGGCCCGGGGCTGAGCAGCCTGAAAGAGAAACAACTCGAAAGAAGCCGTTAGCCGGAAATAGAAAGAAGGCCCAAATAGAAAGAAGGCCCAGTGAAACACTGGGCCTTCTCTCGTTGGGTTTGCACCAAACCGGAATCGGTTGGCACAGGTTCTTTTTTTGAGGAATTCCGGGACTCGAATCGACGTCCGGAAAAACAGGGCCTGAAACAGCTGGCCAGCCGTTACTATACAGGGACAGCAATCAAACCGAAATCACCCATATCCTCGGTCAATTCAAAGTTCTGAGCACTAGAATTTGCACCGTCAAAAATCGTTTTCATATCGACATCGACCGAACTACCGTCGACGTAATTGAGGGTCAGGCGTTCCACTCGTGAAAGCCCAAATCCCTGGTCCTTGATTCGAATTTCACCCTGCGAGAGTGACTCGTTAAAAGTAAGATCGAAAACCAGGTCACTGCCGTCGCGACGGATGGTCATATCTTCTGTCAGATCATCCAGCCCCCAGTGAGCATTCAATTCAAGGGTGTCCTCGCCGCCGCTCAGGTTTTCGTCAATTGTCTCGTTCTGATCACTCAGTTTCCAGCGGTAGATATCGTTGCCGGTGCCACCAAACAGATTGTCGGAACCGCCACCGCCAATCAGGACATCATCACCGTCTCCACCCACCAGCGTGTTGTTGGTAAAGTTTCCTCGAATCAGCTCGTCACTGACACCTCCAATGGCATTCTCAATGATGGTGTCAAGCCCGATGGCAACATTATTCCTGGAAGGGAAAAAGTCAATAAAGTCGAGGGTAAATTCACCGATGGAACTGTGCGATCCCGGGGTCAAGTCGATGACGGATGAAACAAGCATCTCGCTGACGTCGATCGTGTCCACTCCACCGGAATCGCCGGTGATCGCGGTCTGGAAAGCTCGGTCATGCAACTCGGTTGCATCGAGGTTGGGAACCTTGACCGTCCAATCATCCAGGTCGAGAGGGTTGCCCGTGTTTCCGTAAACGTCATCTCCTGAACGGGCATTGGTAGCCGGACCATAAAGGTGCAGGAGGGCGTTCATGTCATAAATGCCGTACCTGATTGGCTCGATAGGAGCAAAAACAGGCACACCTTCGTCATCCAAAACAAAATTGTCCGGATTGTAATTCCCTGACATCAGCGTTTGCCGGTGATCATCGGTGCTGTCAGGCAGCGGCCATTTGAACTTATCCAGAACACCATCGGTAAAATCGAAAACCTGGGTCAGAGAATTGGCATCCCGTAAACCCATGGCATTTCCCAGCAGACGCAGGAAGGTACTGTGGGCGTTGGAACCTACCCTCATTTGATCCAGCAGATGGGTGGTTGAAAGCAGGATATTACCACCCTCTGGGAAATCCGTAGTATTCATGGGTGGAAGCGCCAGATCGTCGTCCGCATGCCCGATGCGTAACACTCCGCCTTGGTGGCCGGTCACAGGATCCACGAATTCATCCGATATTTCCTGGAAATCAACAAACAACAGATTTTCCAGTCGGTCGAGAATGTTTCTTACCTGGATCCGTTCGGTAGTCGTCAAACGCAGCGTGAACAGGTCAAGGAACGAGTCGGGGAGCTCCTGGAAACTGTAGGTGATCTGCAGGGGCTGGATTGGGGAGCCTGTGATCCACTGCCGCCAACTGTTCCTGTCGCTGATCGCCTCTTCCTCGATGTTCGCGATCGCATCCAGCATTCGAGGCTCGGTTGCCACTTTGAGCTCCCGCCAAACGCTCCATTTCACGCCGTTAAACGCCTGCACGTAGATCTCATCCAGGCGGCGTTCCGAAAAACCACCCGATCTGAGCACGACGCGATTCATGGTCGCCGCATCGAACTGGTAAACCTGTTTCGGATTCAGCAAACTGCCATCCAGCTCGAAACGGGCACTGAACGGATTCAGTGAATCGTCATAAATCCGGTAAAGAATGTTACGGGGTCCATCGTCCGACTGATCGATGATCGAAACCAGGTTGTTAGAAGCATCCCCGTCAAAGACAAAAGGTTTTTTCGGTTCGACCACAGGCCGTGTCGAAACGGCAACGTAAGCCCTTTGGGCGGTGCTGACAAATCGACCGTCAGATACCCTGAAAATGATGTTGTCCAACCGGTTGACGCTACCGCTGGTATAGGTGGTATTGGCGAGTTCATCCATGGTCACCCGTATCCAGGTACCCGAGGGCTGAACCACACCATTGACGGTGGTATAACCGCTGTCCGCCTGGCTGCTGGAGTCGCGAAATTCAACCCACTTGGCAAGGTTACCGTCCTGGTCCGTGACGTTGAACAGGTCGGTTATCGGGAACGTCTCATCGGCCCCCTTGGCTACATAGAGGGCTTCGACAACCGGGCGATGCTCGTTGCGCGTTGTGACAAATTTGCTGCGGGCAATTCGACTCCATTTTTCGCCATCATACATCCGTCCCAGCAGGTTTTCCTGGGTACGACTGGTACCGGTAAAGTACTCCAGTGTGTCGAAATCCTCGGCCCTGACGTAAAACCAGGTGTTGGACGCCTGTCGTACGCCATCGAGCAGAAAATAGCCACTGTTGGATTTGGCATTCCGGTCGCGGAATTTATAGCGGATGGTTGGCCAACCATCGGGGTCGTAGCCACTGTAAAAAGAAGATACCTGGAGGTATTCGTGAGAAACGGACGTCTGGCCCTGCGTTGTGAAAATCGGCCGTGTCGTGTTTTCCTGGACCGAAAATGCGATTGCCGTCGCTGTATTGCTGTTAAAGAGACCGTCGTTGGCCCGGATTCGG
The DNA here is from genome assembly GCA_036336715.1 of Planctomycetota bacterium. Lineage (GTDB taxonomy): Bacteria > Planctomycetota > Planctomycetia > Pirellulales > Pirellulaceae > JABAAE01. The sequence continues at coordinate 86,179 of JAYZFP010000074.1, read as the reverse complement.
ATCTGCTCTTCGCCGACCACCGAACCGGCCTCATACCTCATATTTGCCAGGTCCTCCGCATCGATGGTGTGGAATACACCCGCCTGCAGCTGAACACCATCAAGAGTGAGGTAGCCGGAATCAGCCGAATCGTCAGCGTCCATCACGCTGTATTCGACAATTTCATCGCCATCGAGGTCAAATACCGTGAAAAAGCTTGAAATGGGAACGGATTCCCCAATTTTCACGATGTTGTCGATACCAGTTACTTCGGGGGGGTTTAAATTTGCCATTTTGCTTCGTGATCAACAAATCTTCGGAGACAATTTTTTCCGGTCAAGCTCTAGAATAACTAGGATGCTACGTGAGTTAAATCCTTTTTCCCTGATGTTTGGGCGATCTCCTGCCCGCTTTTTCCTCATAATCGGATTGTTTTCGGGCCTGGGGACGAAACTCGGTCGCATGCTTTGGACGAGTCTTCCCACCAATATGTTCCATCAAAAATCGGGCAATTGGCCGTTGGTGGCAAACTCGCCTTGGGACTGGCGAGCTCCCCTCCTATATTTATTTTCAAGGATTCGACCTGTTTATTCAGTGCTCGAATAGCCCTCAGCCCTTGCCGAAAGATGAAGACATTCCAGAACAAAAAAGCGTTAATTACCGGTGCTGCCCAGGGGATTGGGCAGGCAACGGCCCTCGAATTTGCCCGGCGGGGAGCCCATCTGGCCCTGTTGGACCGGAAAATCGACAAGTTGGCTGAAACAAGGGAGCGGATCGTCGAGTTGGGGGGCAGTTGCCTGACACTCGAATGTGACCTCGCCGTCCCAGGGCAAATTGAGAGTGCCTGTCACCAAGTCATTTCCCAATGGGGAGGGCTGGATGTTCTTGTCAACAACGCCGGCATCAGCCACCACGGCCCAACCCACGAATTGACGCCTGAAGAACGGGACCGGATTCTTCAGGTCAACCTTGTCGCGCCCTTCGCGCTTTTCCAGCACCTGGTCCATCATCTGATGAACGCCGAAGCGGGCCATCTCGTGAACATCAGCAGTATTTTTGGCCTGGTTCCCCATCAGCAGACTGCCGCCTACTCGGTTTCCAAGTATGGGCTGGTTGGACTCTCCGAATCCCTCCGCGCAGAGTATGGCCGATGGGGACTGGGGGTGACAACCGTCTGCCCCGGTTTTGTCCAGACACCGATGATTGAAAACCTGCCGGATCGATCCGGTAATGGGCAGAAACTTCGAAAACCGGCCCGCTGGCTGATGACGACCCCCGAAAAAGTGGCCCGTAAAATCGCGGTGGGCGTTTTGAAGAATCGTCGACTGATCCTGGCCACACCACTGGCACACTTTCTCTATCATTCCAAGCGCCTTGCACCGGGACTTTTTGACCGGGTGCAAAATTTCAAGAGTTCCCACCTGACCGGCTGGATGCGCAGATCACGGAAACCGGCTGCCACGAGTCGAGACTCAACAAAAAGTGCAGACTCCAAGAAGGCCACCTGTTATGAATGCGAGCCCTCTTGAATAGACTTGCCCTGTTTTTCATTCGTTTCCGGCATTTTTCTTTCATGGCCGCTTGCGCCGCCCTCGGGGTCGTCCTGTTTTTCCAACCGCAAAGGAACCAGGACCAGAGCATCGAAGGCATGTTCGCCATGGATGATCAACTTTTTTCATCCTTCCAGGTCCTCAAGAGAACCTTTGATGGGAGCGAGGTCATTCTGGTTGTCTACCGTGACCCCCAGTTGATGAATCCTGGTGGGCAGCGTCGCCAGGAAATATTCACAGAAAATATCAACCGTGTACGCGGAATCAGTGGAAAAGCCATCTCGCTACAGTCGTTGCTCCGAATGATCGAGCAAATGAATCTTGAACAGATGCAAACCATGTTGAAGCTGGCAGGATTTGATCTGTCCACCGCGGAGCTGGTGGAAAAATCAAAAAAGCTGTTTGAAGGGTTCACGCATTCCCGGGATGGAAAAACGGCATCCATCGTCATCCTGCTCGAACCGGGCAACCAGAGCGGCATTCCCCGGGGAACTACCGTTGCCGCAATTCGGGAATCCGTTGAGCAGGCCAGCGAAGAGGCCGGGCTCAGCGAGGAAGTGATGCTCGTCGGTGAATCAGTGATGGTGACCGACGGGTTTCGCATGGTGCAGGAAGACGGTCGCCGGTTGGGCCGTGTCGCCACCATCGCACTCAGTCTCGTGGTGCTGGTCCTTTTCCGCAGTCTCCGCTGGACACTGATTCCGGTCGCCCTCGTCCAGTGTTCCCTGGTCGCCAGTGAAGCCATCGTTGCCATGCTGCACATTCAGGTCACCATCGTGGGCTCAATGTCGACCTCGATTATCACCGTCATTGCCGTGTCCACTATCGTTCACCTGATCGTTCGCATTCGAAAAAAACTGACCGAGGGTATGGAATACGGGGCAGCCACCGAAAGGGCATTCCTGGATTTGGCAACGCCAATCACTTTTGCCTGTCTTACCGATGCAGTCGGATTCGGTGCTCTCTGGTTCGCGGAACTCGAGCCGGTACAGGATTTTGCCACGGTCATGTTTACCGGCTCGCTGATGGTCCTGGCAACATTCTGGCTGGTGGTACCAACACTGGCCCTTTTCTCAACGGCCGACCGAATTCCTTTTTGGAATCTGAAAGTCCACGCCACCAGGTTCCAATCCACCCTGACCCGCTGCCTCTCGCTGCTGCAGGGGGTTTCAGAAAAGTCCCCGGTTCTGACCCTTGCATCAACCGGCATGTTACTTTTCTTTTCGCTGGGCGGAACCTGGCAAAATTCGGTGGAATCAGATTTCACAAAAAACTTTCGTGCCGACAGTGAAATCGTCAGAAGCTACTCGTTTGTGGAAGACAACCTGGGCGGCGCAGGGGTCTGGGATGTCATGATCCGGGCACCCCAGGAGCTGGATGTCGAATTTCTCCTTCGGGTTCAGTCGCTGCAAAATCGCCTGCGCACTGAAATCATGGCAGAAAGCGAAATGGGAGAGGAACCGGGACTCACCAAAGTCCTGAGCCTGGTCGATGCGATTGAGTCTTTTTCCGGACGCGAAATCGAGAATCTTTCCAAAACGCATCTGCAGCTCGGACTGATGTTCCTGGAACAGAAAATGCCGCAATTTGGCAAGGCCCTGGTCTCCAGTGACCCGCTCTATCCCGGGCATCGTTATTACAGGATCATGCTTCGCTCGCGTGAGAGAACGCCAGCCGATGAGAAAAAGAAAATCATCCGTGAGGTCCGGGCCATCTGCAGCGATGAGTTTCCCGATCCGCCCGGCAACCCGGAAGAACCCCAAACCCGCACAACCGGCTTTTACGTCCTGTTGGCCTACATGATCGACAGTGTGATCCGCGATCAGTGGACCACATTCGGTATCGCGGCCGCAGGGATCCTCTTGATGCTGGTGATTTCAATCCGCAGCCTGCCCCTGGCCCTCATCGGCATGCTGCCCAACCTGCTACCCGTTTTTTTCGTACTTGGCCTTTTGGGCTGGTTGGCCATTCCACTCAACCTCGGTATTGCGCTGATCGCTGCGGTAGCCCTGGGGCTTTCCATCGACAGCTCGATCCACTACCTGTTCGATTTTCAACAGAAAAGAAAGTCCATGGATTGGCGCGCAGCCGTCGGCTCCGTGCAGGACCAGGTGGGAAGGGCGCTGGTCTACTCGACGATTGCCCTGGTCATGGGCTTCTTGTCGCTTTGCCTGAGTGATTTCCTGCCCACAGTGTACTTCGGTGCAACGGCAGTCATTGCCATGATTGGTGGACTGCTTGGGAACCTCTTCCTACTGCCGCTCTTCCTCTGCCTGCTTTGCAGGCGCAACAACCCCTGAATACAGCAACCCCTGAATACAGCAATCCATGAACACAGCCATTCCTGGACACAGTCATTCCGGTGGGCGGGATGAATCCGGGAGAAACTGTTCTGGAAAGGACCAAGGCACCCCGCCCCACCATCCAATCAAAAGAGAAGCGGGCTGGGCTCAAATCCTGAAGCCAGAATTTTCGCCCTCAACGCTGCCCCTGCTTCCAGCTTCTCCCGGGCGATTTGGATCTGCATCAAGTGATAATCCTCGATAGCATCGATCCGTGAAAGCGATTTCTGACTACGGAACTGATCGCTGGGAAGGGAAATCAGGAGCGAGTTCTCCGGGCGGGCCTCCTGGAAGGCACGTATCGAATTTTTCAGCTCGATGGCCTGCTCCATGTCCTGGAACGCCTGCCCAAACCGGGTGTCCGCCAGTTCCATTCCCACGACAAAAAGTGGCAAATCGGACCTCTCACCAACCGCTCGCCGAACCGACTGCTGCCCCAACCTCAACAGGCACATGGCACGCGTATCGTAGTAATGATGAAGCTCAAAAGCATACTCGGTAAATTCGCTATCGCGAATTTCTATCTTGAGTTTTTCGTCGTTGACCTCATCGGAACGCATACTTGCCAGTTCGCTGGCATAATCAGCCTCGTCCCCGGTTTTTTCCTTTAGCAACTGCAGCCGCCGGATTGCGAGGTAAAGCCTGTCGTAACCCGCCTCAATCTCCAGGCCACGCAACTGGCGGCGCAGCGACTCCTCTTGCTGTGTGCTGACATTCGCGGATTGCAGGAAATTTTTCAGATTGGCAATCCGCTGTTCCAATTCCTTTCGCTCAACCGGTTGGGACTTGACTCTGTCAACCGCATTTTGCAACGAGTCCCGTGCCAGAAGATAATTCGAGGAACGTTCCTGGAGGTAGGCAGATGCCAGGAAACTGGCCGGTTGCTGCTGTTCGAAATAACCGATCACGGCATCCACGTATTTTTTCGCCTTTTCCAGATCGCGTTCGGCAATAACCATCACATAGGCCAGGCTGTTGAGGAACTGCCGATCGAACCTTTTCTTCATGAAAGGTATCAACTCCGAAGTCGACAGGCTGTCAAAATCGATGGGCAGCGAAGAAAAACTGCGCAACTGCATCACGGTACTGACAGCCTGCTCTCCACGTCCCATCGACAACAAAGCATTGGCCTGCAGCTGGATTACCTCGGACTTTTGCTGGGGGCCGGATCCGGGAATGGCCCGAGTGGCATAGTCGAGGGCCAGCTCAAAATCCTGTTCGCTGAACGCAATTTCGCCAAGTCGAAAAAGCGCACCCGGGTGTTCAGGAGCAGACCGCAACATGGCCAGAAACCCGGTTTTGGCCTCCTCCAGGTTGCCCTTTCTCTGATTCTCCAGCGCCCGTGCGTAAGACCAACTGGCAGGAGAAACCAGCCAGTAAAAAATCGGCGAAGCCACCAGCAACACGACGACGAGGATCATTACCCGATCCATTCCCGATGATTTTCGTTGAGCAGCCATCCCGTCCCGCTATTTCTCGCCTTACCGCCTGACTGACTTTCGTTGATCTAGTTTTCTTCGATCTGATGCAACAAGGCGGTCTTGATTTTCTGGATTCGCTTGGGGTCCCGTATTTTTTTTCCGTCCATATCGGTGACGTAGAACACGTCCACTACCTGATCAAGATAAGTTCCCACCTTGGCTGCGGAGATCTGTAAACCCAGGTCATGAATCGTTTGCGTAATTGTATACAACAAACCCGTTTTGTCATGGGTAAATACATCAAGAATGGTTGCGTGATCCGCGGTGTTGTTGTCGATTCGAATCCGCGTCGGAAGAGTGGACTGCTTGGTGGACGGTCCCTCCCTGTTTCCCCACAACTTGCGGAAAACCGGTTGCGCGTCCTCGTTCAGGATCGAGTCAGCGATAGAAGTCCCCACGGACATCAGACGATGATCCAGCGTTTGTTCCGTGGCTTCCGGATCAAGGACAATGAACCGGTAAACCAATTTCTCCTTACCGACTCTGAAAATGTCGACAGATAGAATCTTGACCAGTTGGCTCGTCAGGGCACCGGTTATTTTGTGGAAGACCGCCGAGTAAGGCTGATCCATCTTCCCCACAACATATTCAAAGGCACCTTCGGTTAGCGCGGGCGCTGACTCCACCAGCAAATCGTCGTTATCGATCGCCGCCAAGCGGGACAGGATACGGGCTGACTTTTCTTCGGACCATGTGTCAAAAAAATCAGTCGGCAACTGGCGGGCAATTTGCGAAATTTCCACTTCATCTGCCGCCTCGAGAGATGTAATGAACTTCACTTTTCGGGTATTGGCCGACTCAAATTCGGCAACGTCTTCGGCAGTGGTCCCGGAAAGCTGTTGCAACGAATGGTAATAAAGCTGCGATACAAGATTCAGCTTCCAGTCGTTGAAAGTATCCGGGCCAACTGCCTGAAGATCTGCACAGGTCAGGATGAACATCATTTTAAGCATCTCGGTGGAACCGAGATCCGCTGCAAAACCGGCCACCAGGTTCGGGTCCGAAGTGTCGCGGCGGAAAGCGAGATGGGACATCATCAGGTGGTGCAACACAAGGAACACCAGGTCGTCCTTCTCCTTAGCAGACAAATTCAGCAGGTCCGCTGTCTCGGCTGCAATACGGGCCCCCACCTGGCTGTGATCTTCTTCAAAACCCTTTCCGGCATCGTGCAGCAGCAATGCCAGGTGCAAAACCTTTTTTTCCCGGATACTGTTGTAGCACCGCCCCAGGATATCGTCCCGGTTGGCATACCCGGTGGCCGCTTCCACCGCCCGTATCGAATGTTCATCGACCGTGTACTTGTGGTATTCGTTGAATTGAACAAGGCAACGAATATGTCGATATGCTGGTATGATTTTCTCCAAAACCCGCATTTCGTGGAGTCGCCGAAGCAGATCGCCCAGGCGATTGGAATCAGACATGAAGGAACAGAATCTCCACGCGGAAGTCGAACTGAGCTCCAACTGGTCGACATCTGTCATGGAAGTGCGGATGCTCTCCCAGGTCGCGTGGTCAATCCGCTTGTTATGCAGGTTTGCCAGTGACATCAGGTGCAGGACACCCTCCAGGTTCCCCCTGACGTATTCCAGTCCCTTTCGAGTCGTCGAGATGTACATCGGCCCGATCAGGAAATACCCCTCCTGCTGGTGGGAGAAAAACGGGGTAATCCAGTCGGAAAAATGAAAGCGAGTTTTTGCAGATGCCAGGGTATGGTCAGCCGCATAAACCACCTGGCTGGTGTGGTCAAAATAGTCCTTCATGAAATTCTCCACAGGCAGCACTCCCCGGGATGACGGGTAACCCCAGAGCTCGGCAATACGAACCTGTTCATTCATTCCCAGGACGTCGCGGGCCTTGCCGGCCTGGAAATGCATTTCATTCCTCAGGCGGAGAAGGAACCGGTAGGCTGCCACCAGGTTTTCAAAATCGTAATCGGATATGGCACCAGACCGGTGGAGCGAATCGAGATCCGACTGTCCGAATTTGGTGAAGCCGATCCAACGGACCATTTGAATGTCACGCAATCCGCCCCGGGTTTTTTTCACATTCGGGCGGAGGTAGAAAGCGGTGTCTCCATGGTTTTGCCGCTCTTCGACACGAGCTTTTTCGATTGCCCTGACCAGCGCGTGGGGCCGACGTTGAGCCTGCCGGGCCAACCGGGAGAGAAACTTGGTGTAGATCCCCACACTGCCCGCCAGGTACCGCGATTCCACCAGGGAAGTATAGATTTTGACATCCTTGAGCCCCAAGGACACAGCATCGCTGGGCGTACGACTGCTAAAGCCCAGGTCAAAGCCGCAATCAACAATATTCTGGGAAAGGCGTCTGGCAAACGGCTCGATTTCGACCTTGGCATCCGGCCTGTAGAGAAGCATCAGATCGAGGTCTGAAAAAGGAGCCAGGTCCCGTCGGCCGAATCCCCCATGCGGAACCAGCGCGATCCGGTTTTCCAATTGACTGCGATCGCCATCAGTAACGAAATCGAGAGCCTCGTGGATCAGCAACAGCAGAAGCGTGTCAGCCAAGTCAGAAAAACTGGAGGTGACCTGCCGACCTGAGATGCCGGAGCGGTGCTCGACGCTGATATTTTGTCGACCTTCGCCCAGCTTGTGCCTGACTTCCTCAACAATTGGCAGCATTGGGCAATCTACGCTGGACGACCTGCATCTGGCATCACTGACCCGGACAATGGACCAGGACAAGGTAATCAAAAAGGTACAACCGGCTCCCGGAAAAACGGCGTAAAAAACGTTCCGGGAGTTCAGACCGCCGGCATGGCGGTCAGATTGAATCTACTACAAAGCTTCGCCGCCGACTTCGCCAGTCCGGATCCGAATGGCTTCGTCCAGTGAAGAAACAAATATTTTTCCATCACCAATTTGCCCGGTCTGTGCCGTTTTGAGCATCGTATCGACCACCTTGTTGAGATTATCCTCCGCGCAAACAACCTCAATTTTCACCTTGGGGACAAAATCAACCGCATACTCGGTACCGCGATACATTTCCGTATGCCCCTTCTGACGACCAAATCCCCGCACTTCGGTGATGGTCATTCCGTCGATGCCACACTCTGAAAGCGCATTTTTCACATCTTCCAGTTTGAAATGACGAATGATGGCTTCTACTTTTTTCATTTCAGCTCCCAACAGAACCAAAGGCTTGACCGATTTCGTTCGATAACTGATTTTACCGACAGGCACACTCTTTTTGAAGCGAGGCAACCGGAATGCCCTTTTTAGGGGTTCGAGATCACACTAAATCAAAATTAGGTGAAATAAACACCGGTTAGGGCGACAGGCGGGGGTGAAACTACTTGCCCTTTCCAGAACGTTTCGCCGGGCCCAGGCCCCCTTTTCCAATCAGAAATTGCTGGTGGGCGAACCACCGTGTTGGCACATCCGCAAAAGCGGCTTTACCTCGTACGCTCCCCCAGGGCCGCCTCAAATTTCCTTGCCATCTCAAGGTCGGGTATTCCGCCAAGCACCTGTCGATCACTGCTCTCTGCCAATTCTCGGGTTTTGCGTGACACTTCCTGCTGAATCGACCGCGCCAATTGGAAACACTTCCGGGCAGACGGTTCTTCAAGTCCAATCTTTTCGGCCAGGATTCCTCCGCAAAGGGATTGGGCCGTACCATGCTTTCTGACCTGAATCGACATATCCAGCTCTTCGAGTTGATTAACTTGGTGTTTTAAAAGGACCCCCCTCAATGAAGATTCCAGATCCTGCAGGTTTTTCGATTGCAGATCGACAAGCAGCTTACCTCGCTGGCTGATTGACAGCTTTCGGCCTTCCCCCTCCAGCAGTTCCGCGGTCTGGAGCCTCAATGTTCGATCATGGTTTGCCCGGAAACTCTTCACCTCTTCATACTGCGAAACGTTCAGATCCAGTTTTTCTCTTATGGCAGGTTGCCTTAACAGCTCCACCACCCCATTTGCCTCGGGGAGCTTGCGGAAGCTTCGCCTTGGTTTACCAACGAAAAGGGCTTCTGTCAGGAACTTGGTCTTCCATTCGCTGCTGATTTCAACTTCGAATGCCCGACGGCAACTCGCAGGTAGCGATTGAATCAATTGCAAATTTGCATCGGCATGGATCCTTCGCATCGCTTCCAGGCGGGCCCGTTCGACTTGCCGGGCCAGGCTCCTGAGTTGCTCCGCTTCCCTGGCGGAAAGATCCATCTCATTTTCCGGGAAGCGGGAATTCATCAACCTTGTAACGCCAAATTCCGACAGCCTCAAACGATTCTTCAGGTTGTTCAATTGAACCACCTGATGGGGTTCGAGTATTTCCAGCAGCTCCAATTCGACTGCCCGGAATTTTTCGGCGAGTTTTCTGCCCGACTCGGGGGAGGCCACTCCCCTGGCCACCTGGGGAAGCAGCTCCGCATTCATCCGGTCCCGTACAGCTTTCATTTCTTCGTACTGCTGTTTCCGCAACTGAATTTCGTCACGCCCCTCCTCTTCCTTCAACAGGCTCATAACGTCGTAGGCAAAACCGAGGTCATCCACCAACCTGAATTCCGAGACCACCTGCGTGCCCGAAAGAGTCAGACGGATTCCGCTCGTCAATTGCAGGTCCGTTATGCCTCGCGCAGGCCGTGAATCCGCATCCTGCCCCGGCAGCGAAAGCGCACCCAGCAGACAGAGGAGGATACCTTGGCAAGAGATCGAGACGCGCAAAGGTATATAGACAGTTTTCATCTTCGGCCTTTTACAAATAGACATCAGCAACCGGCACCTGTCGGCGGGCCGATTGGGAAGGCGCCAGGTGGGAGGTCAGAATCCCTACTCAACTCGTTCTGAAGGAAGGCCCGCCAGGCTGGCGAACAAACCCCGACTGCCTGGCCGTGATAACGATTTCTGCGGGAAGGTTAACGGGTGCGAAACCTCTGCTTTTCCGCAATGCGATTCTCATCCTGCAAACCGAGGTAGGCAAACAGGTCGATGATCTCGCTCTTGGAAAGAGCCTCCAACAGGTTCCCCGGCATCGCACTGGTCGAACTTGGTTTCCGGGCCTCGATATTTTCCGGGTCGATCTGCACCTTTTTCCCTTCGGCTGTCAAAACGACAATCGACTCGTCGGGCCCCGGTGCCACAATTCCCGTCAACTGGCGTCCATCGACCGTACCGATCAGCTCGGCCCGATACTGGTCGGAAATCACGTCAGACGGGTGAATGATCGATTTCAGGATTTCCCTGGTGGTGAAGCGTCTTGCCACCGTTGTCAGATCCGGTCCCTGGGCATCCCCATAATTGATGAACCGATGGCAACTGGAGCACTGTGCCTTGGCAAAAACCAGCTTTCCCCGTTCCTTCGATCCCTTGGGGGTTTTCTCGTCGTCCAGGATTTCTTCGAGCAGGCTGACAGTCCATTTCTGGGATTCGGACTCCTGGACCCGTTCTGCAGGCGGTTCCTGGGGATAGATTCTGCTGTACCACTCTTTCCATCCCTCAACCGAAGCGGTGAGATCCAGCTTGTTCTTTGAGGATTCGCCGGTCCAGAATTCAAGCAGGTCCAGGGCAGCGATTTTCCCGGGATCATCCAGTTCCTGTGCCTTGACGATAATCATGCGATAGAACTTGGCACCCTCGGGTCTCTGGGGCACTTTCAACAGCGAACGCATCACCTCGGTTGCCTCCTGGTCAACCTCATTGATACTGGCGATCAGGTACGGCCAGGTGCCGGTATGCGGTTTTAAAGTGAAGGCGATCGCCACATCGGCCCGGCGATCCGCATCGCGGCGCCAGATTTCCTTGAGGTACTCCTCACCGTCATCCCCACCACCCTGGGCCAGTACAGCGACAATTCCCTTCCGGATGTACCCGTAGGTTTCGCCGGATTCCCGGCGCACACTTTTGTCCAACTGCTTGAGGTAACCGATGAGCTTTGCGTCCAGCTGCCTGGGTAACTTGTAAAATGCGCTCATGGCAGCGTTTGGCCAGGACTTGCCCTGCTGGATGGCGGTAATGGATTCTTCCTCGGAGAGGTTCCTTGCAAATTCCCTCACAGCAATCCGGATATAGGCACCAAAATTCCCCTCAAGGTCCTGCTTGATCTGCTGCTCAAGGAAGTTGATCACCTCCAACCTCTGCCCGGTGGTCCAACCGTTCCCAATCAGTTGCATATGCAGTGCAATTTCCAACCTGTCCTCAACCGAATGCTTGGGGGACTTGAGATAGCTGATCAGTCTTTCCAGTGTCGATTCAACCTTCAGACTGGTAATGATTCTTGCCAGTTCCCGGTTCATTAAAGAGTTTCCTGAAGGAAACTCATCTCCAATCCTCTCCGCGAATGCGGGGATCTTTTCCGCTTCCACCTCGCCCAATTCGATGGTTACCTGAACCAGCCGCAACATCTCAAGAAACGTCTGGTCGGAGATGAACTCATCGAGGAACTCCTGGACCCGAGCCAGGATCGCGTAGGCAATTTCCTGGTTCCGGTTGGCGGCCATCAGCGCCAGGGATCCCCTTACAAATTCGGTTTGCGAATCGGTTTTCAGAACGCGATCACGGTAGGAATCTTCTGGTTGACGTTCCAGCAGTTTGCGTGCGGCCTGCGATTCGAAACGATCATCAGAAACGAGAATCGGCTGGATCCTGTCGTAGTCAACCGTTGCCTCAAGATTGGACAGGCATTCACAGACAACCCGCCTGACCTGTGGACTTTCATCATCCATCAGCTCCAGGAGTCTTTCCATCTGTGTTTCGGAAGGTTCCTGGACCATCCCCCGGATGGCCTTGATCCGGACCGCCGTGTTGTCGTCGCGACTCAGTTTCAGCAGCAGGTCCTCGCCGGGAACCGGGCCAAACAGCGTCATCAGGTCCATTGCATGGATTCGATAATTTTCAGGATTCTGTGGACTGAGGGCCACTCCCATCACGATTTTGTCCCATTCCTCGTCCAATTCCGATCTCAGCTCCGCCAGATTCTGACGGCCGAAGGCACTCTGCGGTTGCGGCTGGCGAATGATCCGGCTCAGGTTGTCTTCAAGCTTCGTGTAAGCATCCGGAACATTTCCTTTCCACTTGACCCGGTAAATTCCACCATTGGTCATGCGGCCACCCGTCGAAAAATAAAGAGCTCCATCAGGCCCCACCGCAAGATCGGTAACGTTCAGAGGGCTTCCCTCGACAAAAAGTTCTTTCCTTGCCGAGTAACTGGCTCCCTGCCTGGTCAGCTTGACGTTATAGATTTTTCCGCCTGACCAATCAGCAATAAACATCGTTCCCTGGTAACGGACGGGGAACATCACGTGATCGTAAATCACCATCCCGGTAGGTGAACCCCTCCCGGTATCCGTAACCCGCGGAAGGGTGTCAGCGTAGTAAGCAGGCCACTTGGCCCAACCGCTTCGCCAGCCATAGTCGGCTCCGGCCACCACGTGATAAAGACTGGTCGGCCTGTACCAGTTCATGCCCCGATCGGTCTCCATGTCACTGTCATAGGTGAACAGGTCGCCCTCCCGGTTAAACACGAGGTCATAGGTATTTCTCAGACCGCCCGCGTAAATTTCAACCTTCTTCCCTTCGAGGTCCGTGCGGATGATGGTCCCCCCGGGTGCCCGGATTCCCTTGGCGTGCCCGCCAGGATCTTCATAACGTTTGACGACGGATCCCTCGTAATGGTTGGAATAGGGGCTCGACTGGGATACCTCACCGTCCGGCCCCACGTGGTTGCCAACGGAAATATAGATGTTTCCATCCTGGCCCAACGCCAGCCCGTGTGCCCCATGCTCACCCGGATATCCCTTGAAGCCCAGCACCTCGACAATCTCGTCAACCTGATGATCGAGGTCCTCGTCCTTCAGCAGGTAAAGTCCGAGTCGATTCTGATAAATGCCGGTAACGTAAATCTGCCCGTTGAGGGGAAGGATCCCCTGGATCGCTGAAATCTCGCTGGTCAGAGTTCGAACCCGGTCAGCCTTGGACTCCGCAGCCGGATCCAGCAGCAGCAATCCGCCTCTTTCCGGCGAAGCAATGATCTTCCCGAATTCATCGAACTCAAAGGCAATGATCGAACCGACCTCCTCGTCGCGGAAAACATCCTCCACGAAAAATTCGCTGTCCGGCTCCCGCGGCTCGACCTTCTGGTCCCCTTGGCTCTTGGCAGGGGTTTTTACCACCTCAGCGGGCTTGTCCCACGGTTGCGTGGATCCCAGTTTTCCAAAGGTGTTGGCATTTTCCCATTTTGAGTCGTTAAAGAACTGAAACTTCCAGATGGGTAATGGGGAGGAGCTGGTCTTCCAGGTCTGGTTGGTGGAATAGGACTTCCACCCTTTTTCCTTTTCCTTGACCTGCACCCGGGCGGCGAGTGCGGCCGTGTTTCCCTTGACATTTTCCACACGAACGGCAATCACGTTTTTGCCGTTCTTGATCTGTTTCGATATGTCGTAGCGATCCAGCACATCTGTGCCTCCACCGCTTCCTACCCGCTTGTTGTTGAGGAACAACTCGTATTGGTCGTCTGCCGCTATGAATACCTCGCCTTTTTCAACCTGTTCCGCCTTGAATGCCTTGCGGTAATAGGTTGTCACCTTCGGAATACTGTTCCTTGTCCAGGCGGGATGCCAGATCCATTCCGCTTCCTGGGATTTCAACGTCTGAATTCCCGAAAACAGAGTGATCAAAAAGAAAAGGTTCAGTTGGATTTTGGTATTCATTTACGCGAGCCGAATAACGGAATCTTGACGCGAGAATCTTCGCGGCCATTCGAGTTTTTGGACGAATGCGGCGGGACGTTAACAAAAACCTCCTTCATTTTGCAAGACGAATCGTCCGGCCCGTTTGCCAGCACCGCTAGCGAAATTCCATTCCGTATTCACCGTTCTCCATCAAATTGGTAACCTCCCGCACCCAACCCGGATCCACCTCATGCTCCCGCCCAGGCGGTTCGCCATGCCGTTGAAAAAAATTTTTCTTTTTGCTGCCATCTTTTTCCCATCGATTCTGTCAGCCCGCCCCGGACACGGTCAGGAAAAATTTCCCGAATCATGGGAGATCGACGCAACGCTGCGAAGTGTCTTTTTCCTCGACCACGACCTTGGCTGGGCGGTTGGGGACAAAGGGACTCTGCTCAAGACGGAAGATGGAGGCAGAGAGTGGCAATCGATATCTTCACCACGCGATATCATCTGGACCAGCGTTTTTTTCGCGGACGATTCGACCGGCTGGATAGCCGGAGGGCACTACCGCGGCCCGCTCGAACGGAGTGTCGGACTGTTAATCAAAACCGAAGACGGGGGCAAAACCTGGAGCAACCTTTCCCCTCCGGGCGTTTCTTTGATTCGGAGGATCCGTTTCGCAGACCCGTCCCACGGCTGGATTGCCTGCGATTCCAATCAACTTTATCCGGATGGTCTGCTGAAAACCGAAGACGGTGGTGCATCCTGGACATCCGCCCGGGCATCCGGTGAATCACCGTTGCTGCTCGACTGGGACGAGGCGGGACAGCTGCACACCCTGTCCATCGATCACCAGGTTTCCACTCCTGCCGGCTTTGCTGAAAAGGGGCCGTCCTGCCCCGTTCTCGATCCCCAGGTCATGCTTTGCCTGCAGAATGGGAGAACCATCGTGGCTGGAACCCGCGAACTGGCAGTGCGAAGTAAAGGGACCGATTGGACTCAAAGTACACCAATGTCATCGCATGACACGAGTAACTGGATTTGTGGTTTCGCCTGGAACCAACATGCCTGGCTGGCCGGAGCACCGGGCAACTTGATGTTACGCAGCGAGGATGGCGGAAATACATGGCATGAATCGAGAACAGGCCAGAATTTTTCAATCGTTTCCATCTTCTTTCTCGATGAAAATCGGGGCTGGGCCGTTGGTGAACTCGGAAAGATCATCACCACCAAAGATGGCGGTCTCACCTGGACCTGCCAAAGAAACGAAAAGCGGCAAACCGCTGTTTTGAACCTGGCGACTGACGAGTCAAAAATTTCACTCGATGCAATCGCTTTGCTTGGTGGATCGTTTGGCCATCTCTGCGGCATCTCGGTAATTGGTGAGAAACCGCCGTCTGGAATTCAGCACCTTCGGATGTCCCAGGCAACAGGGAGGGCAGGTGGTTCCGTATACTGGCGGTCTGGCACGACTTCAGCACGTTTCCTGAAACAGCTTGTCCAGGAAATCCGCTCCCGCCGACCGCATGTAATATTGATCCATCACCGTGACTCGTTGATGAAACAATGGATCGTGAGAGCGGTTGAAAATGCGAGGAATCCCGGCAGATTCCCCGAGCTTGCAGAAAAGGGAATCACGCCATGGAAGGTCCAGAAAGTGGTTTCGATTACCGGGGACGACCCCTGTGACAATTCTGTTTCCATTCAACAGTTTTCAGCCCAGCTGGGCCGGACGGTCAGCCTCCAGGCAAGATTCGCCGGCCTGCTGGTCGACGAGAGTCATGTACGGACCGGCAAGGCAGACAGGCTGAAATGGAATACCCTGTTTTCCTCTCTCCCGACAACCGTTGCCGGAAAGGGCATGACCAACGGCACCCTTGCCCAGAGCACTCCGGAATGCAACCGCAGTGGCCAGGAAATCCAAATCGACAACATGCAGCAATTTCGGTCGGTTTCCAACTGGAATTCGGCCATTCAGCAGCTTGGTCGCCTCTCGATCCTGTCACCGATTGACGAAAAGACATGGCTGGAACACGTTACCGCCTCGACGTCCGGACTGGACCAGATCTGTTACGCATTTTTCCTTCGCGACCTGGCCGATCATTACTCCAGCCTTGGAAAACCGATCATGGCCGACCATAGCGAACGACTGATCCTGCAGAAGGTTTCCGGAACCGAAATTGGCGAAGCATCACTCTGGAAAATGATTCAACGCTACGGCAGTCTCGAAAGCAACTTCCACCTGAATAGCCTGGTCGCCAACCGGTTCGCAGATCAACATCATCCAGCCACGATCGACCCCAAAGTCCATCAGCCCATCGGGCCACGCATCCCGCCTCCGGGAGGCTCTCTTCGCCAATCCGCCCTGACGAGCCGGAACATTGATGTCACGTCTGCATCTTACGCCAACGCCACCCAATTGATGGAAATCTTCCAGAACCGGTTTCCGGAAGCAGGATCCCGACCGGCCGTTGAATTCCTGATCGCCACCCTCAAATCCAGAACCGGTAACCGGTCGTCGCTCGACAGACTCCTCGACCAGGCTACCGGTACAGGCAATCCTGGCGGGACCCAATCTCGAATCCTGCGAGAAAAGGAACTCCTCAAGGCTGATGCGGTGATTCCCGGATCGATCATCCTTTGGGACGTTACCGGTCAGCGTATTCACCTGGACGGCAGGCTCGATGAGGAAGTCTGGAGAAAAGAAACGTCCACAAAAACACCAGGAGAGAAATTACGTTTTGCCGTCGATGAAGATTTTCTTTATTTCGCATATACACGGGAATTTCGGCAGGCATTCCGGGCAGAGCCATCACGCAAGCGCATCCGTGATGAATCTCTGACCTCCTTTGACCGTATCCGGTTGCTGATTGATTTTGACAGGGATTACCATTCAGCCATCGAACTGACCGTCGACGTTCGAGGCGCCTGCAATGACGCGATCTGGCGCGACAGCCAGACCCGGGATGCGTCATTTAATCCGACCTGGTACGTGGCCTCCAAACATGAAAACGGCCGCTGGACGGTTGAGGCAGCAATTCCCAGAAGGGAACTTCCCCAAAGTTCGGGAAGCGGCGATATCGGCTGGTTGATCCAGACGGATTACCTGACCGCAGGCCGAAAGGAACCAGTGCTCTCCCGGCCCGGATCGCTTTTCCATCATGAAAGGTTGCTGCTGAGTTCACGCCTCCCTTTGACTGCGATTTCCGGAGTCTCCCCGCAAGCCGGAGTCCCGGTAAAGGTTGGCCTCCAGTCAACTGAACTGCCCGGGGTGAAGATCGGTTCCGCCCAAAATCCAGGCACTGCCAATTGATTGCTCCAAAAATCCAGGTGATGGGTTTCTCACGGTTCACGGCCCTGTCGGGCAAGGTTGAATAACTGGTGAACAGGACCTTGGCGGACTCCCCGTAACTCCTCCAACCGAGTCCGGCCCAGCAAACGTCATTTGATTTTTTTCGACCTGCGGAATAACCTAGATTGTCCCCGAAACTGAATTTTCCAGATGCAAAGAGAGCAAATCGTGAAGCTGAAAACGGTTCTATTCCTTGGATTCCTGTTTGCAGGCCTGACCTGTTCGAGCGGACAGACTGATGAACTTCCGTTGGGAATTGTCAAAGAAAAACCGCAGTCGGGGCGTTTCGTAAAAACCGACAAGGGTTATATGGTCGCTTACAAGGCGACGATTCCGGGTACCGATGTCCAATTCGAAATGATTCCTGTAGCCGGTGGGGAATTCCTCCTGGGCAGTCCCGAAAATGAAAAGGACCGCTCAGCCAGTGAGGGTCCCCAGATCAAGGTCAAGGTTAAACCTTTCTGGATGGGAAAGTACGAAGTCCGGTGGAAGGAATACGATGAATACATGGCGCTGGATGATCGCTTCAAGAAGTTTGAATCAAAAAAACTTCGGCTCGTCACCAAGCAAAATGAAATCGACGCCATCACCGCTCCTTCGGGACTGTATGAACCCGATCACACCTATGAAAAAGGGGATGGCCCTGACCAGCCGGCGGTTACGATGACGCAATATGCGGCGAGACAGTACACAAAATGGATCAGCAGAACTTCCGGTGTATTTTACCGGCTTCCTACGGGCGCCGAGTGGGAGTACGCATGCCGGGCCGGAACCACTACCGCCTACCATTTCGGAGACGACCCCTCCCTGCTCGGTGAATACGCCTGGTTCGCCGACAATTCCGACGACGAGCGAAAAGATGTCGGACAGAAAAAACCAAACCCCTGGGGTTTGTATGACATGCATGGCAGTGTTGCCGAATGGGTGATCGACACCCGTTCCGAAAAAGGATATTCCCTCTGGGAAGGGAAAACCATGAACGCCGAGGATTGCATCCGTTGGCCGAAATCCCTGAACGACCAGATTGTCCGTGGAGGTTCCTTTGAATTGGGCCCTGAGGATTGTCGCAGCGCTTCCATGATGTCGACCGAGGAGGAAGACTGGAAAGACTACGATCCCAACATTCCGCTCAGTCCCTGGTGGTTCACCACAGAACCCGCAACGGGCGTTGGCATGCGACTGTTTCGTCCGCTGGATGCTCCTGCAGACCGCAAGGAGATGGAAAAATTCTGGCAGGAGGATGTGGAAGAGTCCATCATGAATGCCATGCAGCGAATCGATGCCAACGGAAGGGGATCCAGGGGACTCGTCGATCCCGGCCTGCCGGAAGCCATCGAGGCCCTCAAAAAGAAGTAATCCGTCTCGATGCTTCTCCGGCACAAACTTCAAGCCCGGTGAATACCGCTGGTATTAACGTGCGTTGGCAGGAGTCCTCAGCCGATGGGCCCAGCGAAGACCGGACGGAGAGGGTTCCGCGGGTGCTTCTTCGTGCTGGATGGCAGGCTCGCTCGCATACTGGCGGTTCCATCGCTGTGAATTGGCGTTCCGCTGTTGATGGGCCTGGGCTTGTCGGGAACCCCTCCCATCGGGGACGGCCGTTGCGGAACCGGGGTACTGCGAATAATGTCGCTGACCGTGGGTTGACGCAGTGGGCAAGCGTTCATGTGCCTCCACCGAAGGTTCTACTGATGAGTGAATATAGTTCAGGGGCGTCTGTCGGCGTTGAACCGGTCGAGTTTGCCCAGGGCTGACCACGTTTTTCCGGTAGATCGCTTCTCCGGAAAATCGTTGCTGACGATTCACCTGGTCGAAAGAAACATGCTGGCCTCTCTGGGCTGCAGTTATTCTTTCTTCTGAAACCGACCGCTGAGCGGTCGGGTATCGGAACCTGGCTTTCATGGCCTCCGCTTCCGGGTTTGGTCCAGGACCGCCATGTCCCACCTGGCCGGGGGGCATCCGCCCGGTTCTCGAATTCACTCCGGGCTCCCGTCGCTGTGGAGACGGGGAAACGGACCTGCCGGGCATGCCCTGTTGCTCAAAGTAACGTTCTTCATTCGGACCCGCGGCGTTGGTTTGAAAGTAGTCCGGTACACGACTGTTTTGATTTCTGCTGTCGATTTCCGGCAGTGGCTTTCCTTCGAAAGCATCATCGATCCACTCCTGGGGAACTTCCGGCGGAACTTCGCAAATCATCGATTCGTCGGTGCACAGGGTCTCGTCGATCGGCGTTTCCACCCATTTGCCCTGGTTGTCCAACTGCATGATCCCCAGGTCCCGTACCAACAACATCCTGCTGGAATAGTAATTTAGCCAGACACTCATCAGGTTGTTTTGCGAGTTTCTCAGGTCAGCCAGTGCCGAAGACAGGTTTTGGACATCCGTCGGTCCGAACCGGTTCGGATCATCCGGATTCGGTGGCTCCTGCAATTTTTCCTCGGTAACTTCTACCCGGCGAATCGCAATGTCCACGGCCCGTCGTTGAATTTCCAGGTTCATTTCCAGTTCGTTCAAGGAACGCAACAGGTTGCGAAGGTTGGAGTTGATACCATCGGTTGCCTGAACAAAAGACCTTCGTGCACCCATGTACTCAATCAGGGCACCCCGATAGTTGTTCCGCTCCAGAAGTCGTGTAAAGGGTGCATCAAACTGGACTCCCAGTCGGGCACTGCCGGCTTCATCCCGGAAATTGGCGATATTGTTCTTGCTGGTCCGAATGTCGCCGGACGCCGTAATGCTGAGGTCAGATTTCAACCGGTTTGCGTTGAACTCAATCAGACGCCAGGTATCCACCAGGCTGCTGCGCGCGTTCTTGTAGTCCAGGCGGTTGGCGTAGGCAATTTTCAGAGCACACGCGATATCGATCCGGATTGGATCGTCCACGTAGACGTTCTGCAACCTGGACCTGGCCTGCAGCAGGACAATTTCCTGTGTTTGGGCCAGGAACCGTCGCATCCAGACGACCAGTGCCGAGGTGGATTCAGCTGTTTTTTCTTCTGACAGACTCTCCTCGATCTCCTGCAATCCCTTCGCGTTCTCAACCAATCCCTGGTAGATGGGATCCAGCTGCCGCTTCCAGTTTTCTGCTTCCCCTTGCAGTCGCTTCAGCTCTTTCGCCTCGAGGAATGGCTTTCGAGCGACGATTGCTCGATCCACATCCTCGACGCCCTGCCGAATGTTGGGAAAGTACTCCAGCAATGCCTCTCGATTTCCCTTGACCTGCTGAATCAGTTCCTGCAGAACCTGGCGGGTCGGTGTCTCTTCCAGTTCACCAATCCGACTCTGCATCCGGTAGATATCATTCTGGAACCGGGTCATGACGGGATCGATCAACTGGAATCGGCGGATGAATTGATCGTCCAGGTCCACTCCGAGGTCCGGGGGCAAACCGAGGGTTCCCGTCAGGTAGCCCTCCACTTGACGCTGCAAACCGTTTTGCGACTGCAAAAGCTGAGCCTTTTGCGTTTCAATCGTCTGGCGAAACTGGTCCACTTCCACCACATCGACGACCCCGCCTTCAAGATTGCCTTCCAAAAGGGCCAAGGTCCGAATCTGCAAATCCAGGCTGTCACGGGCGTTTCGATATTGCTGCAGGGACTGCAGCAAGCCGATGAATCCACCAACATTCCCGGCTCCACCGCCGGCGAGGCCCGTTCCAGCAGCACCACCACCGCCGCCGGCACCACCAAATCCTCCGCCAAAGCCAAAGGTACCAGCACCAACACCACCGATACCACCTGCACCGGTACCCGTGAAACCGGTCAGACCGGTGCCCCCGAGAAAACCACCACGTCGTTGGGGGCCGGACGTCCCGTTGGTTCCGATGGCAATACTGGTGTAGAAGCCGCGACGGTAAC
Source organism: Planctomycetota bacterium (assembly GCA_036336715.1). GTDB lineage: Bacteria > Planctomycetota > Planctomycetia > Pirellulales > Pirellulaceae > JABAAE01. The sequence continues at coordinate 65,002 of JAYZFP010000074.1, read as the reverse complement.
GTTGAAAAGCACGCAGGTTATTGAACAGGGCCCTTTCCACAATCGTCAAGGTTTCCAATGCGATGACACGCCCCCCATTACGCAACAGGGGCTGGACCAGGCTGAAGTTCAGAAGCGAAACACCTACGTCAGTGTTGTTACCGGTAAAGGTAAAAACAAATGAATTCGCAAGGCCAACCAGCAACTGGCCAGCTGTGGCAAATCGTTTTCTCAATTCCAGGGCATTGTCGATGCCCATTGTGTTCGCTTCCCCACCTGCTCGCAGGTTCCCAAGATGGCTGTAGCTAAGATCATTGCCACCAAAGAACTGCGTATCGAAACTGAACCTTTCGGCACTCACATCCAGCGCCGAAAGGTACAGGGTTTCCAATTGGTTCTGGTAACTGGGGCTGTGCATTTTGGCCAGACGAAGCGAGGTGTCCAAGTCAAGGATCACCTGGCCCTCTTCGTTCTGATTGACATAGTCAAACAGCTGCTCCCGCCAAAATGGGTTTTCAAATTCGTCCGTCATTCCATTGCGGTCCCAGCCATTCCAGCCCTGTTTTCCATCCACAACCTTCATGAACTGGTTGGAGTCCGGATCGTCCACTGGCATCGGTGGACAGTCAAGATTCTGATCGAAGTAATAACGGCTGCGAGGATCCATCTGGACGGTGAATCCGGGAAGCTGGTAGGTAGGATTGACCTCGGCAGACTCCTCAACCAACAGGTCAACCTCGCGGTCAGCCTCCTGTCGGTAATAGGAACGCCTGTCGCATCCATTGTTTGTCAGCATCATGGCAAGCACGATGGTCAAAATCTTCCAGTGACGATTCAATCGATTAATCGACATGATGATTTTCCCGAATTCACTTCCTGTTTTGATCATTCCCGGCGCGCGGATCGTCCGGCAAGTAACAGTGATTATCGATCTGGCTGACGTGCGGGCTTAACGGGTCTTGCGAACCAGACGGTTTATGACGAAGACGGCATCGCAATCGCAGGAATTGAAAAGAATGGAACTGTTTTTCGGTTGCTGCCGATCATTTCGTCTTTAACGATTATCCTGGTTACGATGGGGCAGGCGGTGCACCAGAAAATCACATTGGCCCTTTTCGTTGCGATCCGGTAGCAGGATCGTCAAAATCGGCACAGTCGGAGCGGTTTCTGCGACCGCCAAAGAAGTCTTCCAATGTGAGAAACACCTTCTGCAGGAATTCAACCGGCGTGTGATCACCCGTGATCCAGCGGGTCAACCGGTCCCCTCACCTGCCCGGGACAAGCTGGTGAGACTGCCAACCCCAACGCAGTCCTGAACCTGGTTACCGGCAAAACCTCAGGGATGAACCCTGCCAACGCATTGGCCGAACCCGATTCGGCCCTGCCCCTCCCGCTGGCAGTAGGCAGACATCCGGATCTCATCGCCATCTTCGAGAAAATCTCTTCTTTCGCCGGTGGGAAGTTCCAGAGGTGTCCTCTGGGAACCGGACACAGGGTCTCCGAAGGCGCCATCCCAGTTTCGTTCCAGAAGACAACCCCGTGAAATCTTTTCGGTTCCACTGATGGTGCCACTGCCCAGCAGGTCGCCGGTTCTAAGGTTGCAGCCATTGGAAGTGTGATGAGCAACCATCTGGTTTACTGTCCAGTACATCTCACGAAAGTTGCTGTCACTGATCTTCAGGGGTTCCATCTCCCGCTCCCGCATCTGCCGGCTCGTGATCGAAACCTCCAGGTGAATATCGATCCCCCCTTTTTGCCGGTCTTCCTCGCCGACCAGGTAAGGCAGCAGAGGGGGGTCGGTGACGTTTCGTTCAGGAGGCGGAACCCGGAAGGGCTCCAACGCAGCCTGGCTCACCACCCACGGAGACAGGGTCGTGGCAAACGATTTTCCGAGGAAAGGACCAAGGGGCTGGTACTCCCATTTCTGAAGGTCACGCGCCGACCAGTCGTTCAGCAGGCAATAACCAAAAATGCTCTGCGGCGCCTCTTCGATGGAAATCGGCGATCCGGCTGGGTTGCCCCTGCCGATCACAATCCCAAGTTCCAGTTCATAATCCAGCCGCCGGGATTTGATAAAAGACGCATGTTCGCTAGGTGGCTCGGGTGAGACCTGGCCGGTCGGACGGATGACCTCTGTACCGCTGATCATCACACTGGACGCCCGACCATGGTAGCCAATTGGCATGCTTTTGTAATTTGGAAACAGTGGCTGATCGGGCCGAAACATCGCACCCACGTTCGTGGCGTGCTGAAGCGAGGCATAAAAATCGGTGAAATCACCTATCTGAAAAGGCAGACAAAAGGACACGTGATCCGGATCCAGCAAAGCCTGCCCAGCCAATTCCGGATGATCCCTCAGTCGACCTGGCTTGTCTTCGAGAAGCCGAATCAGCTCGAACCTCAGGACATTTTGCTGCTCAAGATCGGCTTGCATCAGCCGATTCAGCGTGGAATGCTGCAATTCACTCGAGCAAGGCAGAGGAATGGATTCGGCAACCCGCCGCAGGTTGAGAATTCTGTTGCCAATGGCAACACCGATACAGGATTCTGAATTCCCGGTCTCCAATACGCAAAAAGGGAGATTGAAAAGGGGGAAGTCGCAATCGGGCAGGTTGGCCGATTCAATCCAGCTTGTTTCCATGCAACTCACCTTGAATTCAGGATTCGTGGGGAAGTTTATTAGATCGCTTGCCAGCCGGCTTGCGAATCCCCTCAAAGGGGAATCCTCCGGAATTGCTCGGCGCGACCTGGACTGCAGTCGAATGACGGAACGCCAGGTGCAAACCGGATCAGGTTCCGGAACAAACGAAAATCCCGTTTGCGGTAAAGCACCAGCAAACGGGATTCCGGAATTGCATTCAATGGGCTGAACAGGCAGCCAAATCAATCAAGGGATCGTAATGTAGCTCGAGTCTTTGTTTCCCGGTTTTCCGCAGGCTCGAGACCCAGCTTTTGCCAGCGAACGGATTCGGCTCTCAGCTCGGGCTTTTGTGTTTCCATGTAGGAAGCTTGCAGGATCGAACCCGAATTTCGGATTTTTGTGGTGCGTCCGGGAGGGGCTTTTTCAATCTGGGGATCCGGGATCGGGTTCGCGGGGCGCGGAGCCGCCGGCTGAACCTCTTCCAGCTGTTCGATGGGCTGCAGCCCGCCGTCTGGCGAAATCTCCTCAATCAAATCCTCATCCAGGATGATTTCTTCATCGCTCCAGCTGACAACCGGATCCATTTCCATCGTTGCCTCGGAGCCGGTGACCACGATCCCGGGACGGGTATAGCCATAGTTGATCGGCTGACTGGCACTCCGTTTCCGGGCCAGCTCCCCGGCGTCGTAATAGGCCTTTTCAGGCCAGTTTCCCTCACCAAATTGTACGTTGTAGTACTCCAGCGAAGACCCCTTCAGTCGGTGAATCAGAGCGATGAACTGGTTGTAACTTGCGATGCTGTCGTGAAACGCTACACGTGCCTGTGCTTCGTTACGCTGCGCCTCGAGGACGTTGGTAATGTCAATTCCCTGGTCCCGCAGGTCCGCGTAGGTTTTGACCTCTTCGTGAGAAGCCAGCCAACGGTTCGCGTTGACCTTGGCCTGTTCGTAATGGAACACCAGGCCCTTGAAAGCTCGGTCCAGTTCAAAGACGACATCCAGCTCCATGTCTTCGAGGCGGGACCGTTCACGTGCCAGCTTGAGCTGGGCATTCCTCACATTGAGCATCTCCCGTCGCTGTCCTACCGTGAAGCCTCCCCGAAGGCCGATTTGCAGTTCCTGGGATTCACCGCCGAACAGGTTGTCGACCGCACCCGAATCGGCACCCGGAAAATCGATCCCGTCACCACCCAGCAGCTCGTCACCCAGGCCGAGGAAACGGTAAAGGAAAATGAAGTTCAACTGGGTCAATAGTCCGTTCTTGGCGTAGTTGACCCCCAGCTCTTTTTTCTTGATTTCAAAGTGCTTGATCCGCAGATTGGGTCTCCGAACCAGGGCCTCATTGACCGACTGGAACCAGTCAAAATCGATTTCGCCCGTTACCGGATCATCACTGGGGCGGATAAAGTTGCCATCACTGGAAGAAAGCCCGAGGATAAACCGCATGTCGGTTTCACGCCGCTGCAGCTCGGCATAGGCTGAATTCAGGTTACCGACAAAATTGTGGTACTGTTCGGCAGCCCTGGAAACGGTTGCCTTGGTTGACCGCTGCGAACCACCAATTTCAAAATTGTCCTTTTCAATGTTGTAGACCTTGATCGCGTTTTCAACGGATTCCTTGGCCACTTCAAACTGGCGATAGGAATTGTAGAGATTCCAGTAGGCAATCTCGATTTGGGCCAACATGTTCTGCAGGAAAAACTCCGTATTGGCGGCCGTCTGGTCTCCACCGAGGCGGGCGACAATGATCGGTGTCCGGTTGATCGCGGTTCCCGCGCCGCGTCGAAGTGGCTGATTGACTTCCAATTCGAGTCGGGCTGTGTACTGGCTTTCCAGTTCCTGGTTCACACCGAGAATGTTGTTGTTGCTGTTAAAATCAACAGCGTTCCGAAGCCTGAAAATGGTTCCCGTTGCAGCCTTCTTGGCAAGCTCCGTCTGATAGGTGACATCACTCGCTTCATTGTTACGCTGTTCGAGATTGGGAAAAACAAAGTTACGCGGCCGGTCGGTTGTATTCCAGAACAGGCTGCTGGTGACGTGGGCATCAAACTCTGCCAGTGCTGCTTCAACTCCCTGGTTGGTATCAAGGGTTGAGTTGGTTGCCAGAAGTTCGGGCGAGGTGATCTGCCCAGGTGAAAACAGGTTGCTTGGTTCGGTTTCGCGAATCCCCACTTCGTAAATCGTCGGTGCATCAGGATTGTCAATGACCGTCGCGGTGGTCCCCTGGATGGTAAAGCCGACCTGTGTGGGACGTCCGGTTGCGCGGATGGTCTTGGTGTTTTTCAGGGCAATATTGACAGCTTCTTCGAGGGTCAGGTCCCAGAAAGCGGTAATCTCCCGATCACGCAGGGTTAACGGCGGCAATGCCTCGGTGACCTCATCCAGCAAACCGATTTCCGTATCGGCATAGCGAATATCGACCTGCTGGTCGACGTAGTACTGGAGGTCCCCACGTTCGTGGAGATAGATGGGGCGACCGGGCTGACAGCCGGTCAACGCAAGCATGACAACCATGGCATAGGCCACGGCCTTCTTGAAGGGGGAACTCATGGAGTTATCCTTTGTGCAATTCCTTGTTCTGCAAAGCAGAGCTTTGCCGGATTTCATCGCCGCGTAGGATTCCGCGTCGATGAAAATCCCCCCTTGTCCACAGCGCCAACCGGTATTGGCACGAATGGATAGTTGGTTCATCGACCACTCCGACGTCAAACTTTGACCAATCCGGAAAATCGGCAAATTTTTCCAGTGACTTGCTATCAGCTGTCAGCTTGCAGGCTGACCAGCCGGTTCGAACCGATCGGGTGAAGTGCGCAGCCGGGAACACACATTTGCGCAAAACAGGACGAATCCAGCCTGGCGGGGGACTCGCGTAAGGTCAGACGGAAAAGTCAGGCAGAGGACTATTCAAAGAACTTCTTCAGCCGCTCAACCGCCTCTTCAATGTTGGCCCGGCTGTTGAAGGCACTCAGGCGAAAATACCCTTCACCGGCTGCGCCGAAACCGCTGCCGGGGGTACCCACAAGATGGGTTTTCTGCAAAAGCTGGTCGAAGAAATCCCAGCTCGAAAGACTGGCGGGCGTTTTCAGCCAGACATAGGGTGCATTGACACCACCGTAAACCTGGATGCCTACCGACTCCAGGCCACCCTTGAGCAATTTTGCATTGGTGAGATAAAAGGAGATCAGTTCGGAAATCTGCTGTTTGCCAGCTTCCGAGTAGGCTGCAGCCGCCCCGGCCTGAACGGGATAGGAAACGCCGTTGAACTTGGTAGATTGCCTCCGGTTCCAGAGTGCGTGCAGTGGCTGAAGGGAGCCATCCGAGGTAGTACCCTGCAGTTGCTTGGGGACCACGGTGAATCCGCAACGGGTGCCGGTGAAACCGGCATTCTTGCTGAAACTCCGGAATTCGATAGCGACTTCGTGAGCTCCCTCGATTTCATAAATGGAACGCGGGATTCCGGGCTCGGTAATGTACGCCTCATAGGCGGCATCATAAAGGATGATGGACTGGTTGGCTTTGGCATAATCAACCCAACCTGCCAGCACCTCCCTGCTAACCACGGTACCCGTCGGATTATTGGGATAGCAGAGATAGATCAGATCGACCGGTTGATGAGGCAACGCGGGAATGAAGTCGTTTTCCTCGGTTACCGGCAGGTAAAGCAGACCGCCATATTTTCCGGCCTCGTCGGCTTCTCCCGTGTTTCCGGCCATCACGTTGGTATCCACGTACACCGGGTAAACCGGATCGGTAATCGCGATCCGGTTGTCGCTTCCAAAAATATCAAGGATGTTGCCCGAATCACACTTGGAACCGTCGGAGACGAAAATTTCATCGGCCGAGATATTCAGGCTCGCATAACTGTTGTCCACAATCGCCTGCCGTAAAAACTCATAACCCTGTTCCGGGCCATAGCCGCGAAAAGTATCGCGAGTTCCCATCTCATCCACTGCAGAATGCATCGCCTCCACGATGGCTTCCGGCAACGGTTCGGTAACATCACCAATCCCCATCTTGATGATCGGGGCCTCCGGGTTCGCTTCCGCATACGTGGTGACGCGGCGAGCGATCTCCGGAAAGAGATAGCCGGCCTTGAGCTTGAGAAAATTGTCGTTGATTCTTGCCATTGCATGTTCCCCTGGTAAGACCGGCAATGGCCACCCGGGTGGCTTCCGGTTTCGTTCCCAAATTTCAAGAGACCTGTTCTACCGCCATCGAAGCGGGCTTTCAACCGGCAGAATGCCTGAATGCCATCACAATTTCATGGATGATGCCAAGACCGACCGGCAATTGAGTCCATCAGCACACACGCACCCGGCCGCTCCAGCTGATGGCTCAGCCGGTTGTCCAATCGTCGTCCGAGACCGGACGGATTTTCAGTCGTTCGCGGGCTTCGGCTGCCCAGGAGCTTTCGGGATACATTTTCAGGAATTCACGCCAGTGGTGCTCGGCTTCTTCACCCCGTTTGAGTCGATCCAGGGTGCGAGCGAGATGAAAATGCACGTCAGGGAACTGAGTATGAAATTCAAGTGCGCCCTGGAAAGCGGAAACCGCGAGTTCGTCATGACCGAGTTCGGTGAGCACGCAACCGAGATTGGCCCTTGCTTCGACAAATGCCTCATCCAGTTCAATGGTCGCATAATAACGTTCACGGGCCGCTTCAATCTCTCCGCTACGATACAACAATTCAGCCAGCTGAAAATTGATTTCCGCCCTCGGACCATGGGATATCAACAGGGACCGGTAAACTTCGATCGCCTGCGGAAGGTTGCCGTCATCCTCCAGTTGGCATGCCGTATCAACCAGATCCTCGAAGGACCAGCCCGAATAATCAACATCCGGATTTTCATCCGTGATTCCGAGGGGAAACGTCAAACTGACTTCTTCGTCAAACTCCTCCCCGGTTTCGACGGTAGAATCCACACCCTCGAAATCGAAACGGATCTGTCCATTCGGTTCGACGACACCCTCGTCCTGGCGCAGCAGAACACGCTTGCCTTCGATAATGACCGACAGTTGCGCCAACGGTCTTTCGATTTCAGGCAAATACTCGGATAACTGCTCCAGGTTCTTCTTGATTTGGCTGGGGGAGGCTCCTCCTTCGACCAGCTCGGCAAGACGGCGGGCCGTGTTGACCTCCTGGAAGTCAAAATAGGGCAAACGGTGAAACTCACGGAGCGGCCGAATCAGACCGTGGCGGTGCCACTTCCGGATACAGGCGACCGGGACATCCAGCAGGTCAGCAACCATCGCAGGCGTATAAAGCCTCTGGTACTCACTCTCCTGATCGACAAACCCCAGACGTTCCCACAATTGGGTTTCGGAAATCACCTCCAACGCACCGCTGCGGACCCTCGAACGCAACCCCTCATTCAGGAGCTCCTTTTTTTGGGCCAGCGGAAGCTCCTCGGCACCCAGGACAACCAGGTTAACTTCGGGATGGTCCATCTCCGCCGGGGTCCCGCCACAATTCTTGACCAACCGGTTGGCCTCACGTTGGGAAACGCCTCCCAGTTTCCCGCAGAATGCGACCGTTTTGCTCTGTAAGGGAAAAGCCGAATGCATCATCGACAACTGGGATCTTGGTGGAGACGACTGACGGATGCCTGAAACAAAAAAGGCAAACCCTGGAGTTTGCCTCGGTGTCCTGTTTTAATCTTTTTTTCCCTGAATCTCAAGGAACCGCTTGCCGTCATTCCTTCTTGGCAGGTTCACCGGAAGACGCTTTCCCGGAGTCGGAGCTGTCCTGGTCGACCTTTTTTTGCACAGGGGCACCCTCATCAGCCGCTTTCCGGGCCTCCTGGTCTGAGAGAACCGGCGGGCGGTCTGCGGCATCCACTTTTTCCATTTTCAGTGCCGGCTTCTTCGAAACCGCGGACTCACCAACGGGAACCCACTCGGACACAACCTTCTGCTGTTCCAGGTATTCGGTGTAAGGCTCCAGCGTCGTCACTTCAACCGGGTACTGCTCATTGACCGTTTCGTAACGGTAGGTCACCGTTTCGGTAGGGATCGTGCGGGTCGCGGTCTCCTCAACATAAGTCGTTTCCGTGTAGGGAATTCGCTTGACCTCCCGAATCACTCGAGGCTTCCGGACCGTATAGGGCACACGGGTGACCGTTACCTCAGGGACAACCTGTTGGGTGGTGTAGGGGATCTTTCGGGTCACCGTTTCGTTAACATACTGCGTGGTGGTAACGGGTCGCTGCACCACCTGGGTCTGGGGTTGGAGTGTCGTCCGCTGAACGGTCTGAGACTCGTACCGGGGAACGTAGGTGGACTGAACCTGGTAAGTACCCGGGTTCTGTTGGGGAATCCAGCGGAGTCCACCCCTCTGGTAGGACATCTGTCCGGTCACCGGATCAGCCAGATAACCGGAACGCACCCAACCAAGCCGATTGGAGGTCATGCCGGGCCGATAAACCAACTGGTTCTGAACCCCTCCCCTGTCAACCAGTTGCTGCTCAAGAGTGGTAACCGGTTTCAAGGTCGTGATGGTTTCATTGATCATGGAAGTGGTAGTCACTGGTTTTTGGACCACTTGAGTCTGATCGTAATAGGCGGTTTGCGAACGGGTCGTGTAGCGTAACTGCTGCTGCTCCCGGTACTCGGTGGTCGTATCGTAGACGGTTTTCTCGGACACCTCCTCGCGGTACCTGGTCTGGGTCACCGGCCTGAGCCGTGTCTCGGTTACCTGCCTTGAAGAGGTCTCCCGAACAGGAACCCGCTTGACAACCTGGCGTGTCCTCATTTCCGTCTTTTTCACTTCCCGGTAACGTGTGACCGGTACCTTTTCGACCACCGTTCTGGTTTCCAGGCGGTAAGTCCTTACAGGACCGGAGGGACTTTCGAGAATTGGGTCACATGATGACTGCGCAACGGCCTGGCTGGAGAGGGCCAGGAAACAACTGACCAGCAGGCAACTGCAGCCGGCCAAAGGTCGAAAGAAACGGTGGTTTAAAGACATGAGTGCCTCTTCAATGACGGAACGTCTTGAGTGATTTGCAATAGGAGTGGAAAATGAGTGATCTGCCGAATGCATCCTGAACTTCGTCCCCGGAATATGACGTACCGAATCGGGCGTCCGGAATCGGGTGGCCAAAAACTTGACGGCCTGCCTGCGGGCCCCTGTTTCAACCAGGGTTTCGTAATCCTTCTCCTCTTTAAATTCTGTCGAAACGGGTTCAAATTAGCAAACGAAAAATAGTGCCAAAAGGAATGAATGACGGCTTTAAACCAATAATTCGCAATGGTTTACAAAAAGTCAAACATTGAAAGGCTCGAAACGGCAAGGCAATTCCACCGTATCGATACAGGTTCTGAAAGTCGTTGATGTCAAACGACTTAGGCTCTGTTTTTCACTATCTTAATTAACCGGTTTATTTTTAATGAAAAACTCCTGGAAAGCAGCAGACGGGAAGGGCCCATGATCTTCACGGAATATACGTTTGACCGTCCAGCGAGTAACCTCGCCCTGGAACAGGTCCTGCTGGAAATGGCGGAGCAGGAGGGAAGCGAAACCGAGTACCTGCGCATCTGGCAGCCCTGCTCCTACATGGTGGTTTTGGGACGGGCTGGCAGGGTGGACGATGACATCTTCATGGATCGCTGCCGAAGCGACGGGGTTCCGGTAATACGGCGGATCAGCGGAGGTGGAACGATCGTTACCGGACCAGGCTGCCTGATGTATACCGTCGTCCTGTCCCTGAAAAGAAACCCGGATTTGCGGGATATCACGTTTACCCACCAGTGGGTGGCTGAACGGATCCAGCAGGCCTATTCAGAATCGGGATTCCAGATCCAGCCAGCGGGTCACTCGGATCTTTGTACCGATAACCGCAAATTCTCGGGAAATGCGATGCGGATGGGCAGGACACACCTGATCTATCATGGCACATTGTTGATCGACTTCGACCTGAGCCTGATTCCACGATATCTGAAATTACCGCCTCGTCGCCCCGAATATCGCCAAGCCCGCGATCATCTCGATTTTGTCACCAACCTGAGTGTGGACCGCAAAGAAATCAGCGATTCCATCCAGGGAGTATTCGGGGCCGAAAGGGGAGAGATCGCCTGGAACAGAAACCGCATGGAATCCCTGCTGCGGGAGCGATTTGAAAACCCGGAATGGAATCTGCGGCACTGACAGGATGTGTTTCAGGTGACTTTAAATGACCAGACCTGGATCTCATTTCGTCCGCTCTTCAGGGTAGGTCGGGGTTCCGGTTGCGCATAACCATTCTCATCGACTGACCGCACCCGGAATTCATACTGACCAGGTTCCAGGCGCTGTTCCAAACGAGCGGACCAACCGGTCATCCCGTAGCGAAGCGGCCAGCTGGCCGGTTCTCCCGACTCACTGTCAAAATTCAGAAGCTCCTTTGAGGAAACCCCTTCAGGCAGGACCGACTTCCAGTTCGAAGGCGCTTTTTGAATCCTGGCAACGGTCCAGTCACCGTTCAAAATCTCACGGGAATCACCCGGCGGGAACGGCTCTCCTTTCTCCTTCCTGCGAACCAGGAATTCCACCCGGTCGAGGCCGGAAAGGCCGGAGATCACCAGGCCCCGAATTTCAATCGCTTCCTGGCGGTTGAACTGTTTCCGATTGGCACGGTCCAGGTAGGCTGCTGTTTTGAGAGGAGAATCCGGATCGTTGTTTTGAGTGGCATAGGTATCGTTGGCACGGGGATCATTCGTCAGCACAACCTTGTGCAGCCATTTGATACTCTTAAATCCGTAGGCCCAGGGAACAATCACCCGAACGGGTCCTCCCCGCAAAGGAGTGATGGGCTCACCGTTCAATTTATAAGCCAGGAACACGGGCAATTCGCCAGGCGGTGTCTCAAAAACCTGTGTGTAACTCAGGGAAGACTGAAAAATCTGCTCGGGATCATTGTTGTGAAATCCCCAGTAGTAAACTCGCCTCACGTTCTGGATCTTCCCACACAGCCGGAGAACATCACAAAGCGGCACACCTTCCCAGAGTCCCTGCCCCAAGGGCGTCGGGATGTTCAGGCACTGGATTGCCTTGATGAATTTGATTCCTTTTGTCCTACCCAGTTCCACCAGCTGGTCGTAGTCGATCGCTGAACCGTCAGCAAGGGTCAGCCTCTTCTCCAGGCTTGGCAACTGGCTGACGACCGGCGGGTCCTTCCGGGTATCGTGGTCTATTTCAAGTTGCCAACTTTCCGGGGTCATGCGGGCGTTCACGAGGTCGTCGCCCTTGAGCGTATGGGGTTTGGGTTTGCCCCTGGCCACAGTGTAGAAATCATTGGCGTTAGTCAGGCAAATCGTTTGATCTTCCCCGTTGGCGGCGGCTGAACCGCTTGCCGTGGAGGTCAACGGGTTGGTGACAAGTCCTGCTGTGCATGCAGCTGCGGAAGACTGCAACACGAACCTTCGATTGGGTTGGCTCATTTTCCGGATCCTATCTTTCAACTGGTGATTCCAGGACGTCCAACACCTGGCACATAATCGTTCCATTCTTCAGCATCCCGAATCGTGAATCAAGTTTTCGGGTACCGTTTTTGCAACAGGCCTGCATCGATCAGGGATGGGCTGGCAATCGACCGGAGCCTGGGGGCGTTCCTGTCAGGCGTGCGGAATTCCCGGTTGTCACCTCTACCGGATAAAAGCTGACAAGAAAAGAAAAAACGCCGGCCAGAAGACCGACGTTTTTGTTTTTTTTCAGAAAGGTCAAGCGAATTAACCTTCTGCTCCGCAGGCCGGCTCGGCAGCAGCACCTTCGGCATCACAGCCGGAGTCACAGCCACAGGCAGAACCACAACCGCAGGAAAGGCTGCTCATCATTCCGTGGAACAGTCCACGCATTCGAGAACCAAAACCGCAGCAGGCGTCTCCACATGCGTCTCCGCATGGGTTACAGCATCGCATTCGGAGGCAAGGGATCTTGATTTCCTTGCAGGCCCGCTTGCAAACCCGTACACAGTAGGTTTCCGTTTCGCAGTAAGGAACACATACTGTGTAGTTGCAGGTTTTCTGCTCGGTAACGCATTTCCAGGATCGGCAGCAGACCGTCTTGGTTCGCTCTTCGCAGCGGAACTTTCGTACGCAGCATTCGCGGGTGCGGGTTTCGCACTTCCATTTTCGAACGCAGCAGTTACGGGTTCGCTCTTCGCAGCGGAACTTGGTAACGCAGCAGTTACGGGTTCGTGTTTCGCACTTCCACTTTCGTACGCAGCAGGTCTTGGTTCGCTTCTCAGGCTTGCATACGGTAACGCAGTAAGTGTAGGGCTTTTCAACACACTTGAACTTGGTAACGCAAACAGGTACTTCACAGCACTTGATTTCCGGAACCCAAACTCGTCGGCAGATGGTTCGGCAGCAGGGAGCACATCCGCAGTGATTGCCGGCGTGAGCATGGGCTTCGCCATCTTTATCACCGGCATCTGCGTCCGAATTGCCACCATCGGCAGCGTCACATCCGCAAGCAGGTTCAGCTCCACAGCCGTCGCATGCACTTGCACAGCCACAACCGCTGAACATTCCACCGAACAGGCCACAACCACATCCGTTGCCAAGTCCACCCAGCATACCACGCAGGGTTGGAACCTGAACTTCACGGGTTTCCCAGTGACCGCTGATGCGTCGAACTTTTCTCATCACGGTTTCCTTGTAAGGAACGCGAACGGTACGGGTACCGGTTCGCTGCTCTTTGTGGGGAACCATGACGGTGTATTCCTTGGTCACCTTCTCGGTGTAGGGAACACGGACCTGGTAGGTCTTCTGAACGTTTTCCCGGTAGGGAACCCGAACCGTATATTTCTTCTGAACCGTTTCCGTATAGGGAACGCGAACAGTGTAGGTTTTCTGAACTTTTTCGGTGTAAGGTACTCGTACGGTGTACTTTACTTCCTTTTGGGTGGTGACAGGAACTCGCTTGGTAACGTTATACGTTCTTGTGCGGGTTTCTTTCTTGTACTTCGTCACCTGACGAGTACGTTGTTCGGTTGTCCACTGAGGGACCCATACTTTGCGTGTGATGTAGGTAGGACCACAACCGCCATCGGCCGCTGCGGCGCCTGGCGTAGTTGAAACGGCGTCCCCACACCCACATTGAGCGTTGGCGTGAGCTGCCATCAAGGCAACCGCGATCAGCCCAAATAAGGTACGTTGCAACATTGGGGAAAACTCCTGGTAAGGAAAAACAAAGTAACTTTGAAAAACAGTTTCAAACAGTGTGTGTCAGTTTGACTCTGGGTTTTGACTCCACATGCTGTTTGAGATTGGTTTCAACCAAATGTGGCATCCAGAGTGCTTTTTCCACCAGGTCCAGAAGAACATGTGGATCGAAGGGCTTCCTCAAGTAATAGGCACCGCCCGCTTCGTGAGCACGATGAATGATGTCAGCAGCTTGGCTTGATGAGACAAACATGACCGGCACGTCCTCCTTGCCGTTCATAAGTCTGATTTCGCGACAAAGATCCAATCCGCTCTCACCCTCCAACTTGGTATCGCAGATTATCAAATCCAGGGATTCGTCGGCCGCAGCTTTTAACGCGGCTTCGCTGTCGCGGGCGCAATGGCTCTCGTACCCCGACAAATGCAGCGCGGCCGCCACAGCGGTCAGCGTCAAAGGATCGGGATCGACGACCAGGATTTGCGGTTTTGTCGTAAATGACTTCATCTTTAAAAGCACTTACTACCGTGGTTGAAAAAACTTCTCTGATCCGTCAGCATCATTTGAGAAATCCTTTCCTCGCTAATCAGATCGGACGTAAGCAAGCCGCAGGGACGATGTTTTTTTTCCTGATTGCGTAATCAGAAAAGTCGCTTTAACCGGACTTGATTGCCGATCCACCCCAGTTTCAGCGCGTACGGCAGAACGGCGCTTCAAAGCGTAAGGGTTAGAATGAAGGTTGCATTCAGTAAAGAAGTTGAAATAAATAAACGTTTCCCGTGACAACGATTCTTGGAATATCGGCGTTCTATCACGATTCTGCCGCTGCGATCGTTGTTGACGGTTGTATCGTCGCGGCAGCGCAGGAAGAACGGTTTACGCGGATCAAACACGATCCCTCCTTTCCCTCGCGGGCGGTCGAATATTGCCTTGAAAAGGCAGGACTCTCCCATGACCAGATCGATTACGTCGGCTTTTACGACAAGCCCCTGGCGACCTTTGAGAGATTGCTCGAAACGTTCCTCGCCGTAGCGCCTCGTGGTTTCGGTTCCTTTTGCAGAGCTCTTCCCGTCTGGCTGAAGGAAAAAATCCGCATGCCACGCGTCATTCGCAGGCACCTCAAGAACGAGTACCGGAGACGGATCGTCTTTACCCGACATCATGAGTCCCATGCCGCCAGCGCATTTTTCCCTTCGCCTTTTGAGGAAGCGGCCATCCTCACGCTCGATGGAGTTGGCGAGTGGTCCACGGCCACAACCGGTATCGGTCGGGGCAACCAGATCCGACTGGAGCGGGAGCTGCGTTTCCCTCATTCCCTGGGACTTCTGTATTCGGCTTTCACGAGTTACTGCGGTTTCAAGGTAAATTCAGGTGAATACAAACTGATGGGCCTGGCTCCCTACGGCCAACCGGTTTACGAGGAAGATATCCTGAGGGAGATGCTCGACCTCAAGGAAGATGGTTCCTTCCGCCTGAATATGGACTTCTTCGACTATTGCCACGGGCTGAGGATGCCATCGCGCAAATTCGAATCCCTGTTCGGGCACCCGATGCGAACCGGTGAATCTGAAATGCCGCAGGTCTACATGGATGTCGCCGCCTCCATCCAGAAGGTCACCGAAACCATCGCTCTGCGCATGGCCAACCACCTGCAACGTACCACGGGCCTGAAGAACCTGGTCATGGCGGGAGGGGTGGCATTGAATTGCGTTGCCAACGGTCGACTGTTGCGCGAAACCGATTTTGACCGCATCTGGATCCAGCCGGCAGCTGGTGACGCGGGAGGCGCATTGGGTGTCGCCCTTTTTATCTGGTATCAGCTGCTTGAGAACCAGCGAACCCCCGGAACCCCGGACGCGCAATCCGGTTCCTACCTCGGTCCCGAATTCGACAACGGAACCATCCGGAAACAGCTTGACCTCCAGTCAGCGGTATACCGGTACTGCGAATCCGAAGAGGAACTCTGCAGGCGGGTGGCAGAACACTTGGCGGACGAAAAAGTTGTTGGCTGGTTCCAGGGAAGAATGGAGTTCGGTCCCCGGGCTCTTGGCGCCCGCAGTA
Organism: Planctomycetota bacterium; assembly: GCA_036336715.1. Classification (GTDB taxonomy): domain Bacteria; phylum Planctomycetota; class Planctomycetia; order Pirellulales; family Pirellulaceae; genus JABAAE01. The sequence goes on along the minus strand of JAYZFP010000074.1, from coordinate 49,182 downwards.
TCCTGGGCGACGCAAGGAGTTCAAAAATGCAGAGCCTGATGAACCGGAAAATCAAGTTCCGCGAATCCTTCCGCCCCTTTGCACCCTCCATTCTCAAAAATCATGTTCACGATTATTTTGCGATGAGGGAAAACGAAGACAGTCCTTACATGTTACTGGTGGCCGATGTGCTGAAATCCAGGCGCATCACGCTTTCCGAAACAGAGCGTCAGAAAACAGGCATCGATCTTCTGAACGTAAAGCGTTCCGAAGTGCCGGCAGTTACCCATGTTGACCATTCCGCTCGGGTTCAGACGGTGGATGCGGAGCGCCACGGCCGTTTTCACACGCTCCTGCCGGCTTTTTACGATCTCACCGGCAGTCCGGTCGTCATCAACACGAGTTTCAATGTCCGTGGGGAACCCATCGTCTGTACACCCGAGGACGCTTACCGGTGCTTCATGGCTACGGATATGGACGTGCTGGTACTGGAGAATTGCATTCTGCTGAAATCCGAGCAACCTTGCTCGGACTCGAACCTGCGTGACAGCCACCTTGAGAAGTTTTCCCTCGACTGAACCTTGGTTTGGGGTTCAACAATCGCTGTTTCCGGACAGCCGGATATCGACACTCGATCGGTGCGCGGTCAGCCCTTCCTTTTCGGCAAGCGTCTGCACGTCGGGCCCGTCCACCCGCAATCCATCCATACCGTATTCCACCACACTCATGCTCCTCATGAAATCGGCCGAGTTCAATCCATGGGCCCAGTTCGCTGTCGCGCCGGTAGGCAGAACATGGGAAGGTCCGGCCACGTAGTCTCCAAGAGCCACCGGGGTCAGGTGCCCGAGGAAAGCGGCTCCGGCGTTTCGAATACCGGAAAAGAAATCACGCGCATCATCAATTTCGATATGCAGGTGCTCAGGGGCAATCCGGTTGGTCAGCTCCAACGCGTGCTCTCGGGATCGGACACCAATCAGGAGCCCGAATTCATTGAGACAGTCCAATGCCAGATCACCACGCGAAAGATGCTTCAACTGCTGCCTGATTTCAGTTTCCACCGCAGCCAGCAACTCTTCCTCCCAAGTGATCAGGATGGCTGCCCCCGGTGAGTGCTCAGCCTGCGCCAGCAAATCAGCCGCCACATATTTCGGATTGCTCGTCGAATCGGCTATCACCACCACTTCACTGGGACCTGCGATGGAGTCGATGTCGACTTCCCCGTAGAGGTACTTTTTGGCCAACGCCACAAAGAGGTTTCCCGGGCCCACAATTTTCTGGACCTGCGGAATCCCCTCACAGCCATAGCCAATTGCCGCCACCCCCTGGGCACCGCCAACCCGGTAGACTTCACCAATCCCCAGTTCGTGGCAGGTCGCAAGCACATCCCGGTTGTTTGCGCCGAATTCGGTTGGAGGAGCGACTACCACAATTTCACGCACCCCGGCTGCCTGTGCCGGAACGGCAGTCATCAGAACCGAAGAAGGATAGGCTGCCGCTCCCCCGGGAACGCAGACGCCAATCCGTTGAAGGGGAACGAAAACCTGTTGCAAACGGATGCCGGGAGGGCGGACGACTTCAATATCAGATGGGACCAGTTCACGCTGGAAATGCAGGATGTTGTCACGAACCCTCCTCACGGTCTCGAGGAACGCGGGCTCCGCCGAGCGGTGAGCATCTTCGAGTTCTTCAGCGGAAACCCGCAGGTTGGCACCATCCAGCTCCACTCCGTCAAAAGCTCGGGTAAAGAAGCGCACCCCGGCAATTCCGCGATCGCGAACGTCCTGGCAAATCCGCTCCACACTTTGCTGAGGTGAAAGCGGTTCGCCAAAAACGGCTTCGGTCAGTTTTCGACCGGCCGGGGAGACAATGTCTCCCTGCGGCGAGAGTCTCTGTAGCAATTCCCTGACCGCAGTGTCCGCTGAATGGTCGTCCGATCGGTCAATCACTTTCTTGATTTGCGGGCTCATGAATCAGTTGGTTCTCTCGTAGGTATTGACCAGAAACGCAATCGCCTCGCCGCGTCCACTGTTATCGATCTGGTGAGGCACATCGGCCGGGTAATGGGCGGAGTCTCCCCGGCAAAGCTCGATCATTTCCGAACCCGCGGTCACCTTGAGATTCCCCTTCAGTACGGTCAGGAATTCCCGTGCGCCGGTAAAGTGTGGCGAGCTCTCCAGGCGTCCCCCCGTCTTGAGAACGAGTTCATAAAACTCGGTCTCCTTTTCCAGGTGCAACGGCGAAAGCGTCCGGATCCGGCAGTTGGCATCGTCACGAAACAGGTAGTTGTTATCGTCGGCCCGGATAACATCGATACGTGCCGCGGCCATCTTTGGATCGACCAGGTCTCCCAAACTCATGCCAAATGCCTGGGCAATCCGAAAAGCAACACCCAGCGTCGGATTGGCGGCTCCCCTTTCGATCTGGCTCAACATGGATCGACTGACACCGCACAGGCTCGCCAACTGTTCCAGAGTCCATTGGTGCTGCTTCCGCAAGGCGCGTACCCGCTCGCAGACCTGCAGGGCCAAAGGGTCGGATTCTTCAGCTTGGGAAGCCACGTTTGATCGGCAAAAATCGCCAGGAACGACTTTTGTTTAATGGAAAAAAATCTTGTAAACTGGAATATAAAGATATATGATACTGGAAAACAATCCAAAATAAAAGAATCCGCGATCTGCCACGAGAAGCCAAATGTCCACCGCAACCAGCATGCTGGCCATCAAAAAAACCGAAGCCGCGCCCGGATTGACCTGGTCGCCCGACACACGGGTACCGGAAACAGGTCCCCGGGACGTCCTGGTACGGGTGACCCACGCCGGTATCTGTGGAACCGACCGACATATTTACGAATGGGATCCCTGGAGTGCCAGCCGGGTCAAAATCGGGATCACCACTGGGCACGAATTTGTTGGCGTCGTTGAAAAGACCGGCTCGGCGGTCGTCCGGGCCCGTGTGGGTGACCGGGTCAGCGCCGAAGGCCACATCGGTTGCGGCGTTTGCCAACCCTGCCGGACCGGCAATGGGCACATCTGTGAGCGGGTCGATATTCTCGGGATTGACTGCAACGGCTGCTTTGCCCAATGGGTGGCCGTGCCCGAAGAAAATATCTGGCCTGTTCATGCGGATATCCCCGACCGCATCGCGGCGGTTTTCGACCCCCTGGGCAACGCCGTCCATACCGTCATGGCAGCTGGTGTCAGTGGCAAATCGGTACTGATTACTGGCGTGGGAATCATTGGCCTGATGGCAGTTACGGTTGCCAAGGCGGCGGGCGCGGCCCGGATTCTGGTGACCGATATCGATCCCCAGCGGCTGGAACTGGCCAGGCAACTGGGAGCCGACGAGGCCTTGGATGCCCGCTCCGACTGGGTCCGGGACGCAATCAGGGCAACCCACAACCAGGGGCCTGAGGTTCTGCTGGAAATGAGTGGGCACCCTTCCGCGATTCAATCCGGTTTCCGCAGCCTGAGGAACGGTGGCACTGCGGCCCTTCTCGGCATTCCGGCGGACAACGTATCTTTCAACCTTGCCGATGAAATCATTTTCAAGGGCGCAAAAGTACTCGGCATCAACGGTCGCCTGATGTTTGACACCTGGTACCAGATGGAGAACTTTGTTCTCTCCGGAAGACTGGACCTTGACCCGATCGTGACCCACGAGATCCCGATGCAGAACTTCCAGGAAGGATTCAAATTGATGCAGTCGGGAGAAGGGATCAAAATCGTCATGAAGATGCCGGGAGACAGCTGAAGCCCGCCTGATAGCCAAACGCTCCAGCCCGCCCAGTCGCGAATTCCGGATTTGCAAACAGGACCGCGTCAGTTCTGTCGACTCGAGCCAACGCGGCAATTGGCTGATTCATTGCACAGATCACAATATTCCCCGGCCTCTTGCTGCAAGCAGGTTTCCATCCGTTCCCGGAGTATGTCCACCAGGCCTTCATGCACACCAATCGGCGCTGAGAGCATGTAGGGAACAGAGCCGTGGGTTTCCGAAGCCAACCGGGCCAGTCGGGGAAGATCTTCCTGCCAGTGACGGCCTGGCAAAAGAAAGAAAGGAACCAGCAGGATCGAGGAAACCCCCGTGCGGACACAACTCCCAAACGCCTCTTCGATACTGGGAGAGGCAAGCTCCATGTGAGCCGATTCCACGATCCGGTAATCCGTCCGACGCCGAAACAGCTCGACAAATTGTTCGAGCCGCCGATTGCTTTCTTCTTTTCGGGAACCATGATCAACGATCACGACTCCGGTCTGGCTGGGCTCACTGGGAAACATCTTTTTTCGTTGAATCGAGGAAACGGTGACTGACTGATTCTCCAACCTCCCTGTTCAGCTTTCCGGGCGACCACCTCTCACTTCCGCAGCAGGCCTGCCGGATGCACCTTTCTCTGAAGGCCTGCCGGGTTGTCCGGTTGGACGGCCGCTGAGACAGCAGTTTGCAGGACACACATCCGGTACCGCACCCCGGGAACCGAGAAACTGCCTTGGAAGGGCATCGTCCTGTCGTTCCTCGATCAATTCCCGAACCATCCTCACGAACCGGGGATGCGTTCCCACCGTTGGTGTTCGCTCCATCCTGATACCGTGCTGGTCACACAACTCCCTGGCTTCGGTATCGAGATCAAACAGCACCTCCATATGGTCCGAGATGAACCCAATCGGGGCAATCACCAGTTCCTTTTGTCCCTCGGACGCGAGTTCAGCAACCCGATCGCAGACATCCGGTTCCAGCCAGGGTTGGTGGGGAGGGCCGCTGCGGCTTTGAAAAACCAGCTCAAAATCATCATGGCCAAGTCTCTCACAAACCAGCTGGCAAGCCTCCTGCAATTGCTGGGCGTAAGCACAGTGGTTGGCCATGGCATCGGGTATCGAGTGGGCGGTGAACAGGATTTTCACCGATGACGTCTGTTCAAAATGGGAAAGTGATTCCTGCACCCTTTCAGAAAAGGCCTCGACAAACCCGGGATGATTATAAAAAGCCCTGATCTTGCCAAAGGACAGCTCCGTATCACCGATCTGAACCTGTGCCTTCTGCAAATCCTCACGGTACTGTCGGCACCCCGAATAGCAACTGAAGGCTGAGGTCATGAAAGCCAGTACCCGCCGATGTCCATCCTTCCGGATCTGCTCCAGTGCTTCCGGAATCATGGGGTACCAATTCCGGTTCCCCCAGTAAACCGGCAAATCCATCCCGTGCCGACTCAGTTCCTGCTCGATCGCCCCAATCAACTTCCGGTTTTGCTCGTTGATTGGGCTGACACCGCCAAAGGCCTGGTAATGCTCGGAGACCTCCAACATTCTTTCCCGCGGGACATTTTTCCCCCGGAGTACGTTTTCCAAAAACGGGAGCACGTCATCGGGGCCTTCCGGGCCACCAAATGAAACAAACAACAGGGCATCATAATTTTGCATGCGAATTCGTAAAAACGGAAAAAACTGGAAATACTCGCCCGTGGAACGGCCACTCCTTGAAACAACCGAACGAGTTATATTTTTACAACTTTGTTCAACAATCCAAGTAGTACGCAGGCGTTGATTCAGTGTGCGGCACCCTGCCATTTTGGATTTTGGTTCCCCACAGGTGTCGATCGTCGGTACGGTTTCTGCCCGTCGAGGGAATGTTTCCCTGGCTGGGCGGCCTGCTACCGGAATTTTTTTGCCCTGGCACCTGCTGGCACGATGGCAGGCCGGTCCAAATGGGGCGTCCGGTCGAGGATGCCAATGAAATCCCTGTATTTGTCATGCCGAAAACGGGTGAATTCCTGATCCGCATTGTTCCCAGGCATCGGCTGGTGGATTGGAAGCCCCCACCTCAGTAGACTGGCTGCCGATCAAAAGTCGGTGTTGGCGCGAATTTCCATAACACCTGTTCTGATACCCGGTCGGGATGAATCCTCCAAAGCGGTCGGGTCTTGAATCGAGGGTACCGATCATCGTCTGCTATTCGCCGGACAGGGACCAATGGCAAGAATGGAAGAAACCAATCGAAGCCGACCTGAAAAGTGTCGATGTCGCTTCTCAGCCAGACACCTTTTTTGAATGCAGGGGATAACCGGGCCGGGACATTTCAAAAATACCCCGGCCGGTTGTCAGCGAAAGCATGCCACCTGTCGCCCGGTTGGAACGGCAGCAAAAGAACAGCCCCCATTTCCTTGAACCCGACGAAAAGTTTGCTTCATCCCGATTCGAAAGAGTCAACCCATTTGCGCAAAACAGGATTCAAAAACACCTTACCGGGAGCAATCTTTCCACTAGAGCCCTGTTGCGCCTTTTTTCGGCAAAACAATTGCGGGTTTGGCGGATTCAGTTAACCTGCTAATCAGAGATGAGGCAGATTCCCCGGTGCCACCACAGGGGGCATCCGCAAACCAACTTTGGGAGGTGCAATATGCGTGAGTTCTTTTTTGAGAGCAGCTTCAAAATTGTCGGCTATGGCATGTTCCTGACCGTGCCGTTTTACGTCATGGCACATCATTTCAGAAACAGGCGACTGTGGATCGTCAGTCACATCCTGGTGGGCCTGATCGCTTTGGGGGTTCTTGTCGAGCGATGGGTGGTGACTCCCCGTGAAGAAATCAGAAATGTGGTCAGCCGCCTGGCAGACATCGTGGAACAAAATGATGTTGAGGGGCTCCTTCAGCATGTGTCGAAGTCCCGTCCGGAGGTCGTCGACCGGGCACGCAGTGAAATGCCATCTTACGACTTCAATTCCTGTAACCTGATGACTTTTCACAAAATCACCGTCGATGAAAACAACCCGGCTCGGGCTTCGGCCGACTTCATGGTCAGCGTCAATCTCACGATGAAAGGTTACCAGGGTTCCGCCTGGCGCGACGTCGTGCTCAACTTTGAAAAAGAGAGCGATGGAAAATGGCGGATCGTCGAATACTCCCATCACGATCCGACCAACCGAAAAGAGAGAACCAATTTTTTCTTTTAGAAAAACGTTCGTGACAGTGGACCGGGACAGGAAATTCAAAACCACTGAACAAGGGTCAGTTTCAGGAACAGTTCGTCATGGGTCTTGCAGGAGTTGACACGCATACCCGTTTCCCGGGGAAATGATCGTGGGCGTTTTCTGAAAAAAGACCCTGGTGCATGAGCCCATCGTGGCGTCTGCCCAACCACCGGTTCTTTTCGTGCCTGGGAACGTCAGGCATCCCGGCATCTTGCCCGTTCGCAAACACCTAAGAAGCAATACCCCCCCATTGAAAAATCTTAAAGTGCGATAGAATTACATTAAAAGGCGATCTCGTCCGATCCCCTGTTGAACTTGAAAAAAAATGACAATTACACAAATTTTGTGCAGGTACAAAGCAGCTGGGCGGGCGTTTCATTTGCGGAGTCGGTAAGAGAGCAGCTCCCTGTGACCTTTTGATCAGTTGCTTTTTGATCGGTTCAGAAAACCAAGACGAACGCCCTGTAAATTAACCGCCTGTAAATTAACCGCCTGTAAACTGCCGCCAAAGGGAACTGCCGCCAAAAAAACAGTCCCGCCACAAAAAAAAAGAACAACGACCGCACCTCTAACGCTCTTTCTGCCCCAGCGTTGGGGTGTCGGTCTTTTTTTTGCGCCACCATTTATTCGGCACATCCTTCGGCGTTTCGCCTCGAATGAACGGAATCATGTGACCTTTCAGCCGTTCATGCGGAAACCAGGTAGTCATGGCACCGGGTCGCGGCATTTTCTCCGCTCTCGATACACGCTGGAATCCCGACACCCCGTAACCACTTTCCCGCCAATTCCAGCCCCGGAATGCCGTTAACCTCATCTTCGATCTGCTTGACCCGGGTCAGGTGACCCAGGTGATACTGGGGCATCGAATCGTTCCACCGAATCAACCTGCTGAAACTGGGCTGGCGAACACCGATCAGTTCCTGCAATTCCTTGAGCGCCATTTCGTTGATTTCGTCATCGGGATGTTCCAGTAATTCTGCCTGGCAGCCTCCCCCAACAAAGGATCGGATCAGAACATCAGCCTCAGGGCAACGGCCGGAAAACTTGATGCTGGAAAAGCTGCTGGCCAGGATTTTTCTATGCTCACTCAACGGAACCACGAATCCGAATCCATCCAACGGATGACAAACCTGCTTTCGATCAAATCCATGAATGACGATTGCCGAACTGGCCGTTCTGAGTTCAGACAAACGCTGCTTCAGACCAGCGTAGCGGGAGTCGAGGCATCCCGCAACGTCGCTGGCGGGGCTGGTTGCGATCACTGCCGCGTAGGAGCCCATCACCTTGCCCTGACTGGTCAATGACCAGTTCGCAATATTGCCATCAACGTTGCAGGAGACCCGGGTAACCCGTGAATCCAACCGGATGGAAGTCCTTTGCAGACGATTCGCCAGGGCTTCCACCAGGGATCCCATACCTTTTCGCGGAGCGAGGAAAAGGTTGTAGCGGGCACCACTGGTTTTGGCTTCAACGGATGTGCCTTTGCCAGCTGCCTTGCGGCAGGCAGCAATGATGCTTCCGCTTTCTTTTTCCATGGCGTGGTATTGCGGCAAGGTCGCCTGCAAACTCAATTTTTCCGGATCGGCTGTGTAAATGCCTCCGACCAGCGGCTGAATGATTTTTTCGTAGGCCTCTTTTCCAAACCTGCGAACGGCAAAGGCTTTCAGCGACTCATCCACATCACCCGTTCGCGCGGGGATTTTTTCTTCTTCCAGGAACCGTCTTTTCCCGTCGTCCGAAAGCAACGTTGTGGTTCGAATTGCATCGAGATCCGACGGGGTCATCAGGTTCAGTCCACGTGGCACCGGGACAAGCTTTGATCCCGCCGCGATGAAAGCCCGCTGGTGCTGGCGATTGGTTTCCAGCAACTGGTCGGCAAAACCAATCCTTTCACACAAATCGATGGCCCCACGCTCTCGCGTGGTGAACATGTCCGCCGAATGCTCCACGAGAAAGCCCCCGGAAAATTCGGTCTGCAGGACACCCCCAACCCGAATGTCCGATTCAAACAGATCGATCTCAACATCCGGATTCAATTCTTCGAGATGATGGGCGGCAGCCAAACCGGTAATTCCCCCACCCATGATTGCGACTCTGCTCAACTCGCTTATCCTTCAGGCGTGAATCCCAGAACAATATCAAACCGGGCCTGCAATTCACCGATCCGGGAATCGGGCACTTTCCTGAAATCCACCAGTAACGAGTTCCTCGCCTTTTCTTCCTTGATGCGGTTCAACACTCCATCCTTCCGGTTCTGGGGTTCTCCCTTGATGTAACACTGGGTGACCAGCCGTTTTTTTCCGCGCAGCTTGACGGCCACGTGGATGTGGGGGGTCCGGCCAGGATAGGGGACTGGTTTGACTGTGCGAAAGTAGTACGACCCCTTGGAACCGGTAAGGAATCTCCCAAATCCCTGGAAATTCCGGTCACTGCCACCTCGTTTGGCATCTTGAGAATGAAGATAGCGTCCCTTGCCGTCCACTTGCCAGATTTCAACCAACGCATTGCGAACGGGATCTCCCTTCATGTCCAGCACCCTACCCGTGAGGTGAGTCACCTGCCCAATCGCCTGGGTAATTCCGTCATTGATGATCAACAGATCATTATCAGTATCCAGTGGAAGCCGGTCAGGGTAAAACGGTCCTTCTGTCTGGGTAGGAGTGCGGGTCAGTTCATCGGCAAAGGCCCAGGCGGGTAACAGGCTGACCGCCGAAAGAGCGGAACAGCCGGTAATGAAATGTCTTCGATCGTTCATAACCGTCACTTTTCTGGAAAGAAGGGTTGGTGTCCCTCCAAAGAGGGAATCTCGGGAATCGGTTGCCCCGTATGGATTTCGTTTGCATTCGGGCCCCGTGGGGCCCTGATTCGTCGCCCGAAACGATGCCTCTTGGCGCTTACCCGGGACGCAACCGCTTCACGCAACTGCATTCTCCAATAAAAACCGGACCGTGAATACAGCTCTCATTTTGGTTTTTGACAAACGGGTGTTAGACTGGCCCCATGATTTTCATGGTATTAAAAAAGTGGTTTGAAATTGCCTTCGGAAATGCCGGCTGCATCCGGCCATGCCATACAGGCATCTCCTGCAAGGCCTGGCTGTCGCTGACCATTTTCTGCCTCGGTAGCGCCTTGGGTGGCCACGTTTTACCGGCCCTGCAGGAAAAGAATCCCCCGCCGGTCGGCACGAATGCTGCTTCGAACAGCAATGCCTCTCCAAATTCCAACTCCCTGCCCGATGAAAACCGGATAACCGGCGGTGACTCGAGAGGTGCCAACCAGCCGCAATCGATCATAGTGGTCCAGGGAGCCGCAGGTTCCGAAGAGTTCGAGGCAGAATTCAGGGAGACATGCTCACTGGTCCGGGATGCAGCCCGAAAATCGGCCTCCGATTTCTGTTGGATCGGTGCAGCGTCAGTTCCGGAGAGCCAGGCAGGCACAAATAAAGATTCTGGCCGGGGGACCAATGTCACCCGGAAAACTGACAAGCAGCAATTGAGGACCGCTGTCGAGGCACGGCACGACGGCAATTCGCAGCTGTGGATCATTCTCGTGGGGCATGGCACCTACGATCGGAAGCATGCCAAGTTCAATCTTCGCGGGCCGGACGTCAGTGCCCTGGAACTCAACCAGTGGCTTGAAAAATCGAAACGACCGGTCGCCATCATCAATTGCTCATCTTCCAGCGCGCCATTTATCAACCAGTTGGCCGTTCCGGGCCGGGTGGTGGTCACGGCTACCAAGAGCGGTTTTGAACTCAATTATGCCAAATTTGGCCTCTACTTCGCCAAGGCGCTCTCGGACCTCGAAGCGGATATCGACAAGGACGAGCAGGTCTCCCTGCTTGAGTCGTTTCTGTCGGCTTCGCGGAAAGTCGAGGAGTTCTACAGATCGGAGTCCCGTTTGGCGACCGAACACGCCTTGATAGACGACAACGGTGATGGCAAGGGAACGCCCCTCGGATTTTTCCAGGGAGTACGGGTCATCAAACGCAGTGCGGATGCTTCCCTGCCGGACGGTCCTCTGGCCAACCAGATCCACCTGATCCAAAGCGAATTCGAAAAACGGGTGTCAGCCGAAAACCGGCGCCTGAGAAAAAAACTCGAATTGCAAATCGAAACCCTGAGAACCCAAAAAGGGGAACTGCAGGAAGAAGATTACTTCCGGCAACTCGAAGAGATCACATTGAAACTGGCCAAACTTTACCAGTCCATCGAGCAGGAAAAGAAAAAGGAAACCAGGACTCCCTGAGCCCGTTCGAACAGTCACTCCCGTTTCCGGCACTTCACCCCGGATCGATCGCCATTTCGATCACCAGGCTACCCACCCACCCGCCGACACGAAAACCGGTCCCGCCACAGTCATCCGATGCAACTCCATCCCATCGACGCAATCGTTCTGGTTCTTTACCTGCTTGGAATCACTTTGCTCGGATCCTGGATGGGCCGAAGGATTTCTTCTGCAGCCGAATTTTTCATGCCTCGCCGGTTTGGAAAAGCGACCATGATCATGCACGCGTTCGGGACGGGAACCGCATCCGACCAGGCGGTCACCGTCGCCTCGGCAACGGCGAAAAATGGCCTTTCCGGGATCTGGTTCCAGTGGATGTGGCTTTTTTCGACCCCCTTTTACTGGTTGATCGCACCCCTGATGAGGCGATTTCGAGCCGTGACCACGGCCGACATCTATGAATTGCGGTTTGACCGGAGCGTCTCGGTGCTGTTTGCAGTGGTGGGGATCGCCAGCATGGCAGTCAAGATTGGAGTGATGCTGAAGGGTGCCGGCGCCCTGATAGATGCGGGCACTGGTGGCATGATCGATGCCAACCTGGCGATCCCCGTCCTGACACTGATGTTTGTCCTTTATGGCGTGGCTGGGGGATTGGGTGGCGCCATCATGACCGATTTCTTCCAGGGCATCATGACCATCATTTTTTCCTTCATGTTGTTGCCCGTTGTGATGTACGAGATTGGCGGTTTCACCGGGATGAAGGAAATCATCGGCCAAGCGAACCTTGACCGCGACATGTTGAGCCTGGTCGCCCCGGGCAACGTTGGAGTTTTTTTTATTGTCATGGTTTCGATTAACGCCCTGTTTCTGATTGTCTCGGTACCGAGCGTGATGGGAAACTGTGCGGCCGGAAAAACCGAGCTGGATGGCCGGATTGGCTTCATGTTCGGGACTTTTATCAAAAGAGTCTGCACCATTGCCTGGTGCCTGACAGCGATTGCCGCAGTGGCCTGGTACCTGAAATCAGGGATTCAGTTGAAGGATATCGATCCGGACAAGGTTTACGGGGATATGGCCTACAGGTTCCTTCCCCAGCTGGTCCCGGGCATGCTGGGTATTTTTATTGCTTCCCTGCTTGCCGCCGTGATGAGCAGTTGTGATTCATTCATGATTGCATCGAGTGGTCTGTTTACAAAAAATATCTACCAGGTAGCCTGCCCGGATAGAACCGCTGGACATTACGTTTGGGTCGGCCGCCTGGCGGCGTTCTGTGTGGTCATTCTGGGGGTCGCATTTTCTTACCTGACAAAAGACGTCATTGCCGGACTGAAAATCTGGTACAAAGTTGGCCCCATGATTGGAATTGCGTTCTGGCTGGGACTGTTGTGGCGTCGCACCACGGTTGCGGGAGCCTGGGCATCAACCCTGACCGGGTTTGCAACCTGGTTCCTGATCACCCGGCCCTGGTTTGTGGATTGGGTAAAGTCCCTCAGTTTCGCCGAACCATTGCACCTGGTTGTCTCGAATAAACAACAGGAAGTGATTTACGATCCTTGGCAGATCCTGCTGTACCTTTCCGCCGGCACCCTTGCGGGCATTGTTGTCAGCCTGTTGACTCGACCTGTCTGCCGTGAACGCCTGAACCGTTTTTATGATCTGACGATTACTCCGGTGGAGTCGGGCGAAATCATTGGTGAGCCCTGTCAACTTCCCGACGGAAACAGTCCCCCGGAAAGGGCGATGCTGCTGACGTCCTTTGGCTTGGAAATCCCCAGACCGTCCCGATTATCAATCCTTGGATTTCTGCTCGGATGGGTCTTCGTGGGTGGTATCATCGGTGGTTTCGTCTGGCTGGTTTCCTGAACACGGTTCCGCAAGGTACCCCCCCCCTTGCTGGTAACGGTACAATCGCATCCAGATTTTCTCCTGGAAGTTAAAATATGAAATACTCCGCTGCTTTACTGTTTTTTATCTGCCTTGCTGTCACCACGCATGCCCAACAGTGGGTCAAGCACACCGTCATGCAGCAGGGTCATTGCAATACGGCGGTAGCAATCGATGTTAACGGGGACCGGTTCCTCGATGTGATCGCCGGTATCAATGGCAAAGTCAGCCTATTCATGGCGCCCGACTGGAAAAAGGAAATCATCCTGCACCGGTTCGAAGGCGGAACCGGAAACTGCATCCACAGCGCAACCCTCGACGTCGACGGAGATGGTGACACCGACTGGGCAGGCACGCTCGCCCATGGACATCCATTCTGGCTTGAAAACCCGGGAAAAGAGGACGCGCAAAAGGGCGCATGGACACCAAGACAGATCGACCCGGTGATTACCGGGATCCACTGCATCCTGACATCCGACATCGATAACGACGGGAAAGAGGACCTGGTCATCAATAATTTTGAACCGGAAATGGGGTTACGAGACTCGATTGCCTGGTTCAGCGTTCCGAAAAACCCTAGGAAAGCCAAGCAGTGGAACCGGCATCTGTTTGCCGTGGGAGACGCCCGCGGGGGGAGCCACTACATGGGAGCGGGAGATATTGATGGGGACGGGTGGAAGGAGATTGCCGTCGGTGCAAAAGGGGGACCTTTCGCTGACGGAAACTGGTTTGCATTCTGGAGCAATCCGGGCAGGAAAGGGGTCAGGGGGAAATGGAAAAAAACCATCCTTGCGGAAAACCAGCTTGCTGCAACCAATATCCTGCCGGCAGACGTGAATGGAGACGGAAAGGTCGACTGGGTTGCCAGCCGGGGTCATAGCGCTGGCGTTCTCTGGTTTGAGAATCCCGGCTGGACCATCCATGAAATCGACTCCCGCATGCGACAACCGCACAGCCTGACCGTCGCTGACCACGATCAGGATGGTGATATCGATGTGGCCAGTTGCGGGTACGAGAGTGAATGGGTCCGTTGGTACGAAAACGATGGTCGGGGGAGCTTCAAAATTCACACCCTGGACCCAAAACAGCAAAGTTATGACTTGCGAACCATCGACATGGATGGTGACGGAGATGCTGATTTGCTGAATGCCGGCAGAGGATCCAACAATGTCGTCTGGTACGAAAACAAGCTCAGGTGAATCTCCAAAGCTGATTCACTGGCTTCGCTCTTTTGCTGGAAGGCCTGGCGGTCTTGGGCGCGAACCCTCCTGTGCCATTTGATTCAGGGAATTCCGCCGGCTTCCTCCAGGAAGCAATATCCGGCACGCGGTTCCACTATTTGCAACCGGAGAAAACCACCACTCAAGCAGCTTCCTGGTACAGCTTCAGCTTGTTGTGCAACGTGCGTGAAGTGATCCCCAGGTGGCTGGCGGTCTGGGTCTTGTTGCCATCGAATCGTTGCAAGCTGGTGAGGATCATCAGTTTTTCGATTTCTGCCATCGTCATGTTCAAAAGTCGCTCCGGCAGCGTTTCCACAGGCTTGGCGTCCAAACGAATATGCCGTTCCTGCAGGGATTCTTCGTCGGCCAGGATGCAAGCCCGGCAAATAACATTCCTCAATTGCCGGACATTACCGGGCCAGGAAAAGTTCTTCAGCCTTCGCATGGCCGATTTGGAGATCGACCGGATTTGCAGACCGGCCTGGTCTTGGAATGCATCAACAAAAGCCTGGCAGAGCAGATCCACATCGCTCACCCTTTGTCTGAGCGGGGGAATCTCAACCTGCAGGATATTCAAGCGGTGATAGAGGTCATCACGGAAGCTCCCCTCGCGAACCGACTCCTGAAGGTTGCGATTGGAAGTGGCAATCACACGGACATCGACCTCCCGATCAAGATTGCACCCCACGCGCTGGAAAACTCCCTCCTCGAGGACCCTGAGCAATTTGGCTTGCAGTCGGACCGGGATTTCGCTGACTTCGTCCAGTAGAAGGGTCCCACCGTCAGCCCACTCGAATCGGCCGACCCTAGGCTGATCTGCCCCCGTAAAGGCCCCCTTGGCATGTCCGAAAAACTCGCTTTCCAGGACGTTTTCCGAAAGAGCGGCGCAATTGACCTGCACAAAACGGTGCTGGCTGCGTTGACTGTGTGAATGAATCAGCCTGGCAAACAACTCCTTGCCCGTTCCACTCTCGCCGGTGACCAGTACCGACGCCGAGCTTTGTGCATAGGCAATCGACTCCTCGATCAGATCTCGCATCCGGTCCGAGCGAAAGACGATTCCGGTTTCAGCAGAAACCTCCCGGATCAGCTGTCGGTTTTTATCATTGATCTTCAACCCGGATTCCGTGGAATCCCAATGCCCATTGGCGTTCCCGGGATCGTCAGCCGTCGATATCAAATCGGCCAATCTTGGAAATCCCTGGCAGTTCGGTGTAACATCCGGAAATCGATGTTCGTCCATGCGTTTCATTTCCCCCCATTGAAACGACAAGCGGGCAATCAGCCCCGGCTCTTGGAATAGGCCCTGTTCATTTTGCTGGCCATGAGATGGCTGCTCAAATTGGGCTTCAGCTGTTGCTTGGCAGCGGCAATTTTCTGCTCCAGCGAAGTGGTTACCTCAAGAAGATTTTCCACCAGAGCGGTCAACTCCCGTTTCAAATCCGGCAACACGGAACCGGGCTGCAGTTGCGAAGCCTCGATCTGTGTCCGCTCAGACAGGATGCTCTGATCGAGTTCCCGAATCCTGTTCAACTTCTGGTTCATTTTTTCAAAATCATCCTGCGGGAATCCCCCCGCTTCCATTTTTTGCTGGACCTCAAGGGCATCAGGAATGACCTCGAGATAGATCTGTTTCTGCTCCGTAAGAACCGAAACGAGCTTCTGCTCCACTTTATTGCTCGGGTTCGTCATCCTGGCCTCCCAGTTTCTTAAGCTGTTGCTCCATAACATCCAGGCTTTCCTGCATTTTTTTGTGGCTCTCCATCTGCTCCAACCACCAGATGGAAGTCGTCCTGGCGAACTCCCGGTTGCTTGAATTGGCAGCCTCACGAAGGAACTTTTCTGCTTCCGGATAAGAATGCTTCCGTCGATAGCATCGGGCCAGCTGGTAGTTGATCCAATTCAGGTCATCCGGGTCGGTTGCCTTGTCCTTGGCCAGGGAAGCAAGGAGCTTGATTGCAGTGTCATACTTTTCAATGGCCACCAGGTTATTTGCCAAAGCCAGCTTGTCGACCGGATTAGGGTACAGGCTGCCGAATTCCCGTTCCTCCTTTTTCTTTGGAGCCTCGCTCTTCGGGAAAGACTCGAGTGGCCCGCTGGTCGCTCCCTGCTTCTGCGGCAACTGTTTTTCTTCACCGGTCCCTTGACCGGGAGCTCTTCTTGGTACCGCCGGGGGAGTGACCTTGCGGTTTTTCAATTCCCGGATCTGGCTGAGGATATCGTTCATTTCGTTTTCCAGACGGATGAGCCGGTTTTTCCTCTCCAGGGCGGCCCGGTTGACTACCGAGTTCAGTTCATTGACCGTTTCTATCTGATTGCGAATCTGTTTGCCCGTGGCATCCTGCAGGGCATCCCTGGCTAACTCCTGTTTCCTGTAGAGATGAGCTTTCACCGATTCATTGGATTGCTGTCTTGCTTTGGAGGCCGCATCCAACAAATCGTTGGGAGGGCTGGCAAGAGCGCCACCCGCATCGGGTGAACCTGACAACTTGTCCGGCTCCTGTCCTGCCAGTGGTCCCGTTTGCAAAACGGCGACCAGAGAGATCGTCGCCAACAGGTTAAGCGATCCCATGAATGGGCCTTTATTGATCACCAGGTTCTCCCTCTTGCTGAATGTTTTTTTCATCGTAGACGCCGGAAAAAAAGATCGCCGCGGAATAATGGTCACCGGTACTCTCACTGACCTTGCCAAGAAGCTGTAATGCGAGCCGTTTCACAACGGGGTCCGGTTTACTGGCAAGTACTTTTTGGCAGAGCGCCCTGCAGTTTTCGTAATTTTTTACGTCGAATTCAAACCTCGCATTCCTGACCATTTCGGGAAGAGTCAATTCCTCGGAGGTCGACTTAAAAATCTCGCGGTAATAACGGGTCAAATCGGAATAGGGTCCGGCGTCGAAAAGCGAATGACTGATTTCTGCCTTGACCCGCGACCTGAGGTCACTCTCCTGCAGCCGGGTATGGGATTCAATCAGGGTTTCCACGGACTGCCTCTGCAAACCCAGTATGCGAAGGGCCCTTCCTTTCAGCAGATGCATGTGGGGAAACCCAACCAGTTCAAGTGGCAGATTTTGCGAGGACCGAAGGAGGTCTTCCGGTTCTTCGTTGATATGTTCTTCCTGCGAGAGCATCCTCGCATAAGCGGATACAAACGTGGCGACATCGACCATCTTTTTCGTGCGGATCCAACCCCTGTTTTCTACCAGGGACTGGTTGGCAGCAAAATATTTCTCCGCAAGCAGGTAAGCGGTACTCAACAGGACGACAGCCTTTTCGCGTAAAACGTCGGTTTCCGCCGAGGATGCTGCTCGGGACGCGAGCTTGATGGCTGATTCGTATTTACCCTGAACAATATCCAACTCACTGATGATCAACAGTGCAGCAGCAGCCAGTTCCCCCCCGAAAGAATCATCAATGGCGTTGTAAAACGAACGTTCGGCCTCACTCAACAGGTTCAGATTGAGCAAGGTCTTTCCGAGGTTAAAGTGAGCACTCTGTTTCATCTGCATTTGCAGCGTACTCTTCTTGAGAGCTTCCCGGTAATTGGTAAGTGCTCCTGACCAATCCCGCTTCTGGAAAGACAGGTTTCCGTAAGCAAACTGGGTGGCCGATGCAAGGCGATCTTCCGGGTGATCAAAAATGGCATACTGGGCCATATGAATCGCCCTTGCCCTTTCTGATTTTTCCAATTCCTCGGCCGTCAGCTCGTCGCGAGTGACGATTTGAAATTCATTTCCGTTATCCACCCAGAAAAGATCGTAGAGCGACGTCAAAGCGAATAGAAACGTTGCGACATCTATCTGGTCAAGGCAAACGGTAAGCGGACGGTTTTGGACCGCGTTTTTGGCAGCCTCCGTGAAAACAATTGATCGCCCCAGCACACTTTCCAGGGTGGTGAAAAGCTCCACGGTCCCTACCTGGTCTGCTCGCACCTGCACCAGCTTGGACTGCGTTTCAGCATAATCGTTGCTCAGCACCAATTCCAGTTTTTCCCGATTTTCCTGACTTGGTACCAACTCTCCACCGGCGGTCTCCAGGTAGGTAACCAGTTGCACTCGACTGTCCACCGCATCCCCATCCCAGGCACCCGTCCCGACGGAAACGCCGGCCGATGCGTCTCGACCGGGCACCCCATCCAGCGGATCCGTTTCATCACTGGATGCTGCTTTCAGATAATTTTTCAGTTCCCCCAGGTAAAACTCTCCGTCGAAGCCGACGGAAGCATATAGGAAATCATCCAGATCGGTTGATATTTTGATGTCCCGCTTGAGTAGTGAATCAACCTGCTGGATGGCCAAGTGGTGCAAAACCGTCCCGTTGAACCACGAATTTGCTTTCGTTGCGTCAAGAACCCGATCCTGATCCAGAAAGAGCTGCCAGAGCATGAGCCGGGACTCACGAGGGTTCTTCAATTTCCAGTCCGTGCGGGCAATTCCAAGCTGGGAAGCCCGTTTAAGGTACTGGCTTTGCGTGGAACTTGCGATGTTCCGGTAGGTTGCCTGCGCACCACTCAGGCGTGTGGAAGCCTCCAGTGCCAGGGCAATCCGGTATTGAACCGCCAGATCCTCCGGTTGGACACGTTTGACCTCCCGGTAATGGGAAATGGCCCGTTCATATTCCTGGAGCAGAAACAGCTGGTCGCCATGCGAAATGGAATAGTTGGCCACCCGGCCGGAGTAATTGCTGAAATCCAGCGCTCGCTTGATAATTTTTTCCCGGATGGCCGAAGCTGCGTTTTTTTCAGAAGGCGAGGCAAAAAGCCACATTGAAATCACCCCAAGCGCCACTGAATTTACATACAGCACCGGAAGTAACCAGAATTTTTTGCCCACAAACATCGAAAAAAACCGTGCTATCGACCCAAAGCTGCCACCGCGGCGAAGTCACACAATCTGACCAGCTGATACAAAACTTACAGCAATCAAACTCAACCCATTCAGAATTTTTTTATCGGTCGGAGTGAATTATTTTCTTAACTCTAATCAAAAGAGAGCAAGTTGCCATCATTGCTATCGATAACCATTATTAGTTACTTGGTTTACCAATCAAGGAGTTTGCATGAGCCTCATCAATACCAATGGTCTTGTCAGCCAGTCGATCAATGGCGGTCAACCCAAAAAGCATGGTGAAGTCAGCAATCGCAAAGATTCAGCACATATTGCTGGCAAACATCTTGAAGCTAAGGGGCGAACGCCTGCAACCAATGTGACTGCCCACGCTGCCGATTTCCGTAATCATGGGCAGGTTCGTCATGATGTTGTCGAACAGGCCCAAGAAAAACTGAACGACGGCTATTACAGTGATCGCGATACCTACCTTCAGCTGGCAAGCGCGATTCTGGACATTTCGTAATTTTCATTTCATGGAAATCAAGCGACAGGTGACCGCCCCTTACTAGGAAAAATTCGCCTTGGATGGACTCTTGAGCTTGACAAAAATTTTTTGAAGAGAGTGTAGATGAGTTTAAAACTTGCAAACAACGTGGGTGCTATTGCGGCACAACACAACCTTACCAGAAACACCGGTGCTCTTGGAAAGTCCCTCGAGCGTCTGTCTTCCGGCCTGAAGATCAACCGGGGTGCCGATGGCCCTTCGGCTCTGGTTATTTCGGAAAAGCAACGGGCTCAAATTGCCGGTCTTAAAACAGCCATCGACAATACGGAAAAAGGCGTCTCTGTCATCCAGACGGCAGAGGGAGCACTGAACGAGATCAACAGCCTGCTGGTCAAGGTTCGGGGATTGGCTCTGGACTCTGCAAACTCCGCTGTTAACGACTCGGACGCCCTGACTGCCAACCAGGCGGAAATCACCAATGCTCTGGATACGATCAACCGAATTGCCAACAACACGCAGTTCGGCACAAAAAAGCTCTTGGACGGTTCCGCCGGATTGACCGGGACTGCCAGCGATGCGGACGTAACTTTCCTGACGGCGACTTCCGATACCAGTGCCGGAAGCTATGCCGTTAACGTGACTACCGCTGCTACGCGAGCAGAAGTGATTGCCACCACCGCACAGGACGCGACCACACTGGCTCAGGATGAGATCATTACCATTAACGGAGTGAACATCTCCTTGGCGGCCGGTTTGGATAAAGCAGGTGTTCAGTCCCGAATCAATGAATTCACCGGCCAGACCGGTGTCGTTGCCGAGAATGACAACGCGGATGCCACCGCCACCCGACTTCGAACCGAGACTTTTGGCACATCGGCCAGAATCGATGTTGTCTCCAATCAGTCGGGAGCCAACAGTGCTGGCTTCACCACGTCGGTGGAAACTGACACCGGTGGCAATATCGCAGGTACCATTAACGGTGCTACTGCAACCGGTAGTGGAGCTGTTCTCACGGGAGCAGCAGGGGTATCCACAGGGGTCCAGGTTTTGATAGCAGCTGACGGAACCGATGCCTTGAACACTGTCAGCGGTGCCCAAGGTACAGTTACGGTTACGGATAACAGCCTGACATTCCAGATTGGTGCCAACCAGAACCAGACCGTCGATATTGCCATCGATCGGGCAAATCCAACCGGCCTGGGACTGGGTGTTGCCAACAACCAGTTCACCAGCCTCAACGACATCAGCGTCACCTCGCAGTCCAAGGCCCAGGACGCCCTGGCGGTTGTGGATCAGGCGATCGACGAAATCAGTAACCTGCGGGGCACGCTGGGTGCCTTCCAGCAGAACACGCTGGAAGCGACGGCAAGCAACCTTCGAGCAACCCTTGAGAACACGGTGAACGCCGAATCCATCATTCGTGACACCGATTTCGCCGAAGAAATCTCCAACTTCACGAAGTACCAGGCAATGGTTCAAGCCGGAACCAACGTTCTCGGCAACGCCAACCAGACTTCTCAGCTCGTTTTGTCACTGCTGGGTTAATTTTTTCCCACTCGACAATCCGAAATACAAACTATCGGGGTAACCGTCATACGGTTACCCCGTTTTTGCCGCTAGCATGGAAAGAATCGACATGATTTCAATCGATGGACTGATTTCCGGATTTGATACTCAATCGATCATTGATGGTCTCCTCGAAGTCTCCCAGTCGCAAATCGACCGGCTGAACACCAAAAAAACACGTATTGTTGCCAAGCAGGCTGCCTTTGGAACCATTGAGGCCCAACTGGCATCGCTTCGCGGCCAAATTGCCAGCCTCGGTCGGACCCAGAACAATATCCTTGAAGGCAAACTTGCCAGCTCCTCCGACGAGGACATCCTCCAGGTCTCAGCTAACCAGAACGCCGTTAACGGCGTTTACACGGTGACTGTCAATTCGCTGGCAGCAGCCCACCAGGTAGCCTCCAATTCATTCGATTCGACCGATTCCCAGATCACGCAGGGTGATTTCACCATCCAGGTCGGAAACGGAGCATCCACCACGGTCACGATCGACAGTACCAATGATTCAGTGCAGGGCCTTGTCGATGCCATCAATACAGCCTCCAGCGAGGCCTTTGCCTCGCTGGTAACCGATTCCAACGGATCCCGCATTCTGCTGACCGGAAAGGAAACCGGCGCCTCGCAGACCATCCAGATCACCAATAATCTGGGCCCCACCTCGGGCGGGGCCACCCAGCCTGATTTTTCAGGCGATGCGGTTCAAAACGCCTCCGATGCCACTGTGACCATCGGTTCCGGTGCCGGGGCAATTACCGTCAACTCCGTTTCCAACCAGTTCAATAACGTGCTGGAGGGCCTGACCTTCAACGTCACGTCGGCCAACGCCAGCAAGCCGGTCAACATCTCCGTCCAGAATGACGTCGAAACCAGTGAGGAAGCAGTCCAGAACTTTGTGGACTCATTCAACTCACTGATGGAATCCATCGACAGCCAGTCGGGTTTCAACGCGGAAACCGAGCAGGGAGGAATTCTGCTGGGTGAGAGAAGCGTGATCGGGATCCAGGATGACATTCGCAACAAGTTGATTTTTGCAGTTCCCGGGCTGGACGCGGCCTTCAACCAACTCTCGGCAATCGGGGTAAATTTCAACGATAAAGGACGGCTGTTTATCAACTCGGCCCGACTTGGAAAGGCTCTCAATGGAGAACTCGATGGCGTGGGAACCACCGAGTTGAAAAGGCTTTTTGCACTGGACGGCAACAGTACCAACAGCGGTATCTCGTTCATCCTGGGCAGTTCAAAAACCGAGGCCTCGAGTACACCGTTTGAGGTCGACATTTCCCAGGCGGCCGAAAAGGCGACTGTCGTGGGCACCGCACTGGCTGAGAGTATCGTCATCGGCTCTGGCAACAAGACCTTTGAGGTCGAAGTCGATTCAAGATCGACCGGGACCCTCGAGCTTACGGAGGGCACCTACACGAGACAGGAACTGGCGGATCACCTGGAAGTGGTCATTAACGGTTCCGATCTCAAGGGCAGGT
Source organism: Planctomycetota bacterium (assembly GCA_036336715.1). Classification (GTDB taxonomy): domain Bacteria; phylum Planctomycetota; class Planctomycetia; order Pirellulales; family Pirellulaceae; genus JABAAE01. The sequence continues at coordinate 26,534 of JAYZFP010000074.1, read as the reverse complement.
CCGTCAGCGTCAGCGTATCTTCGGATGGCCTGAAATTGGTTTCCAACATCTATGGAAATGAATCAAGGCTGGAGAATTTTTCCGGCACCGCACTGACTGACCTGGGCCTGACGACCAGTGACCAGGACACCGGGCAGGACGTCGTCGGCAAGTTTATTGTCGACGGCCAGGTCGAAGAGGCAATTGGCAGCGGCAGAGTCCTTTCAGGCAGCACGACAAACTCAACCACGGCCGACATCCAGTTGAAGGTAACACTCAACGCAAGCCAGATCAGTAATGGCTCCGAGGGGCAGATAACGGTCACCCGGGGGTTTGCCTCACAACTCGACCAAATCATCGGTGGTATGCTAGACCCGGTTACCGGTCAAATCAAGACCACCAACGACCGGTACGATGCTCAGATCGAGTCACTGGATGTGAGCATTCAAAATACCGAAGAACTGATTCAGATCAAATCCGACCAGTTGGTTTCGCAATTTATAGCCATGGAACAGGCGCTGGCAAACATCCAGAACCAGAACAGCTTTCTAATCGCCCAACTGCCCGCGGTCAACCTCGGTGTCCAGTAAGGAAGAAAACGGTCCCTGGGACGGTTTCTCCACAGCGTTCAGGACCCATTCGAGTGGAGCTGAATCGGTTGGAGCCTTGTCGAGTGGGGGCAAGGCAATTGGGCTTCAGCGGGTGGTCCGCTGGCGAATCGGTCCACCTGCTTTGCTGAGAACAGCCAGGGATTCTGCGCCGACCGTCAATCCGCCTGTTGCCGGGCTCTCCGGACCCCAATTTCCCACAATCCCCTGAGAACCAGGTTTTCTATGTACTCTCCCTTCAGGCTCGAAGCCTGAAGCAGAGGCTGGCCGCAACCACCGCTGACGAAAATCGGGATATCCGGACAGGATCCAGCCAGGTTGGAAACAATCCGCTCCATACCACCCACCTGGCTCCAGAAAATACCGCTTCGAATCGCCTGTTCGGTTTTTTTTCCGAGTAGGGGAGGAACCTGCTCCTGGTCCCAGTCCAGGCGGGGAAGTTGATCCGTCTGCCGATGCAGGGAATCGAGCTGCAACTGGATTCCTGGGAAGATCGTCCCGCCACAGAAAACACCCTGATCATTGACCAGGTCAATGGTCAGGGCGGTCCCCGCATCCACCACGATCGTCGAACGCTGAGCCCGGAGGTAGGCAGCAAATGCGGCAGCAATCCGGTCACTTCCGAGAGTCTCCGGCGATGCTATATCGAGGGGCAGGGGGGATGTGCGGGAGTCGAGAAAAAAAAGGCTGTTGGCAGAGAACCTCTTTTCAAGGATCAACCGCACACTTTGTCCTGTATCGCTTCGCACGCTGGACACCAGACAGGCTTCCGGATTCAAAGAGCCGTCAAGGTACTGCTCCAACTCGGTCGGCGTCATGTTCAGTACCTTCTTTGCAGGGAAACCTTCTTTGATCGGGCCGCTACAGATTTTGCAGCGGCTGTTTCCAATATCAATGGTCAACAGGTTCATCGGCAGGTAAATCCCATTCTGGAAAAATCAGGCCCTGTTCTGTTCAGCCAACATCTCGGCGATTCGGCCCGTGAGAAAATCGAGTCGGCTACCGGTGGCCGCAGAGATCAGTAAAACCGGTTGCCCGGTTGCTTCTTCCAGCCTGCGGGAAATCTCCTCGGCTCCAGGCAGTTCACTCTTGGTGACCACAACCAGTTCGGGCCGATGTCCCAACTCCGGTTTGTACTGGATCAACTCATTGCGGATCAGCCGGTAATTTTCCAGGGGATCGGATTCGTCCATCGGTGCAGGCTCCACCAGATGAACCAGGATGCCGGCACGTTCAATATGCTTCAGGAATTCATGTCCCAGGCCGACCCCTTCGCTGGCTCCCTCGATCAGTCCGGGAATGTCGGCCAGCACAAACGTCCGATCGATATCCACTTCGACCAGTCCCAGGTTGGGGAACTTGGTGGTAAATGGGTAGGAAGCGATCTCCGGTTTTGCACGGGACATCCGACTCAGCAGGGTGCTTTTCCCTGCATTCGGTTTTCCGATCAAACCGACATCGGCAATTACCTTCAGCTCCAGGATTAGTCGGCGGGACTCGCCCTCCGAACCGGGTGTCCACTCCCGGGGTGCCTGGTTGGTGGAAGATTTGAAATGGGCATTACCCCGCCCGCCGGTTCCGCCCCTGGCGGCTACCAGCGAATCTCCCACCGCAGCCAAATCCTTGATGACAAAACCGTCCTGGTGATCGATCAGCAGGGTACCGGGAGGAACGGAGATCGTAATATCGGTTCCGTTGCGTCCACGACGATCCGATCCACTGCCATGTTTGCCCCGTTCCGCTTTCCACTGCCTTTTGTGTTTCAAAGCGACTAGACTGTTGATGCCGTCCACCGCCTCGATCAGGACGCTGCCACCATTGCCACCGTCTCCACCGTCCGGCCCCCCTTTGGGGACATACCGCTCGCGGCGAAAACTCATGCAACCATCGCCCCCTTTACCGGCCACGATGTCAATTTCAACACGATCAACAAACATTTCTATGCCAACCACAGGGAAAAGATTAGCGGCCCGGGGACAGTACCCGGTGATCCCCTTGGCCAGGACCCCGATTCCAGCGAGGACCAGTTGATGGGACACCCGAACAAACTGAACCGGGCCAGCCTGCTGGAAAGAATTCCGGACCTGAATTCGGTTTATTTTTTTGAGGAACTGGATTCGACCAGCGATTTCGCCAAATCCTGGATCGCAGAGCCTTCGATGACAGTATCTTCAGCCACACAATCCGATTCCCAGCTGCCCGCGTTAATCTATACATCCAGACAGACCAGAGGAAGAGGACGAGCGGGCAAAAGCTGGTTTTCCGGCGTGGGCTCGATGACCTTTACATTCGTCGTGGAAGGCTCCAGCGACCATTCAGCGGCGAAAGATTCTCTGCTCTGGGGATGCGCCACGGCGATCGCCCTAAACCGGTTTTCCGGATCCGGGGATTCTCCTTTTCTTATCAAATGGCCCAATGACATTATCGCCGGGAGAGGAAAGGTGGCCGGAATCCTGATCGAAACCGTTGCCCAGGCTCCGTCAGTCAGAATCGTGGGGATCGGAATCAACCTCAACAACGAGTCATTTCTGCCGCTTGAGGACAGCCCGTTTGCTCCGATCTCTTTTTTTCAGACCAGCGGAAAAAAAATGGATCCGCTCGACCTGCTTGGATCTCTCTGGGAGAATTTCCGGTCGTTACAGAACAGGCCACTGGAAGACCTGTTGAACAAAATCCGGGAAATCGACTTTCTTGAAGGGAAAACGGTCAGGATTGCCGTACCAGCCATTCCCGGCGAGACTTTGTCAAACCCTGGAGTATTGATCCAAGGCCGCTACGAGGGGCTCAGCCCAAATGGAAGTTTGCGGCTGCGGGTAGGCGACCAGACCCGGGAGTTTCAGTCGGCATCGATCGTCGACGTGACCGGGTAAAGGGTGGTCTTGATTTGCTGCAAATGCTCCAGAAAATCAGGCTGCCGGCCCAACGTGGACCGGCAGCCAGGCGGGGTATTCACTCTTTGCTTTCAGAATCCAATGCGGAATGAAAGACCACTGCGATAGTAATGGGGCGAATATCCGAACTGGTAATTCCATCCCGGACTGGTCAGGTAGGGCGACCGAAGATAACCGTGGGAATGCAGGTAGGGATGGGAATGGTAGATGCGATGCGAATGGGTGTTTGGCAGTCGGTAATGGGTCGACCGGGACACGGAGTGATTCCGTCGCGTGACTTGACTGGGTACCGCGTAACGACTGATGTGCGTGCCAGGACCAACAGATCGGTACGAAAAATTTGAATAGGTCAGGGACCGATTGGACGGGCGGGTGATCCTTCGAATCGACTGCGCCGAGAGCGTTTCAGAGACGGCGAAAAAGACCACGACAACCATCAGTGACAAAAGAATCCTGTTCATTGGGCTGCTCCGGGAAAGGTGTCAAAAGATGAGTTGTTACTGTTGCGAAACGTGTGCCATTCGGAAGTTCAGCTGCAAAACTTGAGCGATTTTGGGGCGATTGGCAAAAACCGGCCCCGGGCTCGCGGCTCAGACTGTCATCCAATCGACAACAGGCGAGCTCAATCCGATACACCGCTCAAAGGGCCAATCTTCCCGGGAAAACCGGCAGGATCTGGCAGACCACCTTTGTGGCAATGCTCCGTCGTGTCCGTTAAGATCGGGGTCTCCACCCACCCAAGCCTGCATGGAAAATGTCATGTTGAATCGGCGGAAGTTTGTTGCCGGCAGCCTGGCCGGAATGGCCCTGGCTCCCCAGTCCATTGCCCGGGCATCGGTCTCGCCCAACGACCGGGTATCGATCGCCGCAATTGGCCTCAGGGGTCGTGGCAATTCGGTCCTGCGGGCCTTCGCTGCCCAGCCGGGTGTCGACATCCGATACGTCGTTGATGTTGATGAATCGGTACGTGAAAACCGGGCAAACGAAATTCGTGATCTGAAAAAGAAACGCCCGGCGCCGTTGACTGATTTTCGTAAGGCACTCGATGACCCGGCGGTGGATGCGATTCTGCTGGGAACGCCCACCCATTGGCATGCTCACCCCACGATCATGGCCTGCCAGGCGGGCAAGGATGTGTACTGTGAAAAACCGGATGCCCACAACATCCTGGAAGGTCGGGCGATGGTCGCCGCCGGTCAAAAATACCAACGAGTGATCCAGCTTGGGACGCAAAGTCGCAGTGGTCAGCATTTCCAGGATGCCATCAAGTACATTGCCGAAGGCAACCTGGGAAAAGTCCTGTTTGCCAAAGCCTGGGAAAGCACCCGCCAGCGTTCGCTCGGCAAGCCGGCAGACCGGACTCCCCCACCCGGCGTGGATTACGACCTGTGGCTGGGTCCGGCTCCCAAGCGTCCGTTCAATCCCCTCCGGTTTCATGGAAACTGGCGGTGGTTTTTTGATTACGGTGCGGGCGACCTGGGCAACGATGGTGTGCATCGCCTAGACGTGGCCCGCTGGGCATTGGAAACGGCGCTGCGGGCGCAAGGGAAAACTCCGCTGGGTCCGGTCCAATCCGTTTCCGCCCACGGAGGGAAAGCTTACTTCGATGACCTGCAGCAATGGCCGGACAACCTGATGTGCACCTACGATTTCGGCCGGGGAAGAATCCTGACTTATGAGATGAGAATCTGGTCCCCTTATGCAATGCTGGAGGAAAGTGAAGGTGCCGCCGTCTTTGGAGACCAGGGTTACATCGTGATCGGCAATTCCCGCTGGCGCGCTTTTGGCCCCAAAAATCGTCTGCTGAAGGAGGGGAAAGGTTCCTATGACAACACCGGGTCCCATGTGGCCAATTTTCTTCATTGCATGAAGACCCGCGAAAAACCGCGGGCGGACCTGGAGACCATTGGTCACCCATCCAGTCTCCTCTGCCACCTCGGCAATGCCGCCTGGCGGGCCGGTCGCTCTCTCCGGTTTGATTCCAGCAGCTACCGATTCCAAGGTGACCCGGAAGCAGAAAAGTGGATGACCCGGGAAGAGTACCGCAAGCCCTGGGCCTTACCGGCTTTGAATCAAATTTGATGGTCAGCGGCAGAATGTGACCACCCTGGTTCCGTTTCAAATCAGCTCCCGGATCGGTTTGCCATTTTCGGCAACCACGTACTGGGGACGACCACGGGAATCGAGATAGGTGGTAGTTTGCGGAACACCGAAATGATGATAGATCGTTGCGGCCAGGTCGCCAGGGGTCACAGGCCGGTTCTTGATGTCCGAGCCATCTGCCTCGGTGGAACCGATGACCTGCCCATGCCTCATCCCTCCTCCAGCCAGGCAAGCCGACATGACCACCGGCCAATGGTCCCTTCCGTCGGTGCTCTCTTGCGTACCGATCCTGGGAGTGCGACCAAATTCACCCATGGCAATGACCAGCACGTTATCCAACAGCCCCCGTTCCTCAAGATCGGAAACCAGCGTCGTGATCAGGTGGTCGAAGAGGGGTAGCAGGGGCCCCAGTCCCTTCCGGATTCCGCCATAGGGAGGAATGTTGTCTCCATGGTTATCCCAGGTGCCGGAGGCCGTATGGTAGCTGAGGTCAATGGTGACAAATGCAGAGCCTGCTTCCACCAGCCTTCGGGCAATCAGCGCTTTCTGGCACCACAGGTGTTTTCCATAACGTTCGCGTGTCCTGGCCGTTTCCTTGCCCAGATCAAAAGCCTGCTGAACCGTGGGATCGGTAATCAATGCCAGGGCCTGCTTTGAGAAAGGATCGATCGAACCTGTTGAGTTTCCCTTTTCCATGACAGCTCTCGCCTGATCGAGTTGCTTGAGCAGATTCTGCCTGCCCCCCAAACGATCGACAGATACCCCGGCAACGGTCTGAAACATTTCGGCACCCGAAATTTTTCCCGTCTCCTTGCCGACCAGGTCATAAACAGGAAGTCGGCACGCCCTTTCCGCGATGAACGGATCGAACTCCTGGCCCAGGTCACCCGAATAGGCAATATGGGACCTCGATCTTTGAAAGGCCACGTAGGGCAGGGCGCCCCGCTGGTTGGCACCATGATGCTTGGCAACCACCGAACCGATTGCCGGAAAGGCGGTGCCCTTGGGATTCACCCGGGGCGCCGCTCCACGGTGGCCGGTCTGGAAAACCATGTTGGGTTCGTGATTGCTCTTTCGGGCATCCACGCTGCGGAGAAGGGTGAACCGGTCCAGCATGGCTGCCTGCCTCGGCAGGTGCTCGGAAATCTGTACGCCACTCAGCTTCGTGGAAGTCACACCGAAGGGGCCACGATTTTCATAGGGTCGATCCGGTTTGGGATCCCAGGTATCGATGTGGCTTGGACCGCCGGCCATCCAGAGCAGGATGACACTTTTCCCACCGGGAGCGGGGGCCCCACCCTGCGCGGCGGCCCGTTGCTTTAGCAGCAGGGGCAACGAAAGCCCGGCAATTCCGGCAAGCGAAGACTTGATCATCCCCCGCCTGGAAAATACCGTCAGCCCGTCATGCTGGCGAGCATTGAAATAATCAAAGGCGCTGGCCCGGAAATGATTCTTCATGGCAAGGCTTCCTTCTGGCACTCTCTCCGCAGGGGAGAATCATGGTCGGATCGAATCACATTCTAGGGTTTCCGGGTCAGGTTCGCCACGGAAATCCCCGGTTGCCCGCCCGGATGCCGGACAGACCTGCCGATCGGCGGACACTGCCATTCCATGCTGCCATCCCCGGACCGCACAGGTGCGTTGCCCGCCCTGTCAGGCGATCGCTCAAAACAGGAACAAAAAAAGCCGGCGAAAAAAGCCGGCCATGATTCCAATGTTCAGGTTGCGTTCGGTCGACTACTTCAGCTCATGTTCACTGGGCATCATGTTTCTTTTTTTCCAGTAATCGTTACTGCGAAATTCGAAGCGGGTTGGCTTGTATTCGCCTACCAACTCAACGTGACACCCGTCGGCCGGAATCTTGTCCGACAAACCGGTGGCCCAGTAAGCAGCATTGACAACCATTTTTCGCGTGCCGCTGGCCAGCAGGTCGGTGGAGGCCCCCAACGTTGTGGTGAATGCCATTCCTTTTTTTCCACCCGGGCACTGGTAGGATTTGGTCCAGGCGACCGGCATCATCGGTTCGTTTTTTCCGCCCGTTTTTTTTTCGTCATCCGTTTCCCGCATTCCGAACAGAACGTCATCAGCTGAAGGTTTCAGTTTTCGCAAGGTGACCTGGCCCAGGATCAGCGGTTTGGAATCTCCCGGCAAAGGGAGCCGCACACCGTACACATCACTCGGTCCCCAGACATCGCCATCCTCGATACCCTTCAGGATCGGGTGTTCAGCCGCCTCTTTGACCACCAATCCCTTGGTGCTTTCCACCTTGTGCCTGCCGTGATGCGAAATCCATTTTTCACCCAACACCAATCGGCCAAAACCGTCTTTCCATTCCTTCATCTCTCCCCCGTAGCCGTTGGAGTAGTGCTTCCACTTGCTGTTGCCACCAAAATTGAAAGCATGCGTTGAGGTCCGCAGGCCGATCACGGGTTTGCCCGCCTTGAAATAGGCGTCAATTGGTTTCATTTGCTCGTCGGTCGGCTTTCGGAACCGCCAGCTCATGATCATCAGGTCGGCATCTTCCAGGACACCGGTTCCCGGAATGTTGCCCTGGTTGTTGGGGTTGATCATGCCGCTGTCCGCATCCACGGCGAACAGGACCGTGCATTTGAATCCGTGTCGTTGGGAAAGAATTTTGCCAAGTTGCGGCAGTGCCTCCTCGGAACGGTATTCTTCATCCCCCGCCAGAAGAACGATGTGCATTCCCTTACCGGGCCCCTCTTTTCCTTCATAGGTGACCCAGGTCTGGTTGGCTGGCGACAGTTTGGCAATCGAAACCAATGCCAGCAGAGACAACAGGCAGGAGGGCAAAACTCGAGATGCGATCATTTGTTTCCTCAATCTACAGTACAAAACCAAAGCCCCAGTATAGATCAAAACCGGGCGGCCATTTGCCTGCAGCGGGAGGGTGGGGAATCCAAAATTTCCTCGCGGGTTGCCGGGCACACGTTTGCCTTCCTTGACGATCTGACCAGCGCAATAAAAAAGGCCACCCGAAGGTGGCCCTTTGTTTCTAGCTTTGGAACATTTGAAATCAACTCTTGGCTTTCAGCCCTTCGATTTTCAGTTCCTTGATCAGGTCAGCATAGGTCTTGTCGTCTTTTTTCATCTTGCCGACGACTTCCATGGCCTTCTTGAATTCGGTGGTCATCTCACCGGCTTCATATTTCTTTCGTTCTGCTGAACCTTCTTCCTTGGCAGCTTTCCACTTCTTGGTGATGTCCTTCCCCTCAAGGGCTTTGTCATAAAGCTTTCCGAAGTCATTCCGGATTTCCTTGGACTTTTTGTCATGGCAGGCAGTGCAGGAAGCCTTGACTTTGTATTTTGCCTCAAAGGCCTTTTTAAAGGCCGAGTGAGCGGAAGCATTCTGCACGAACGCGAAAGTGGTGCATATTGCCAACAATGCAACAAGGTTTTTCATTGATTTCTCCGTTGGTATTTCGCCGTTGTGTAAACAGGTTGCCGATGCGGGACAATTCAGGAAAGTCCGGATTTCGAAAGGTATTTCGACTATCCAAGAATAATCATCGACCAATTTCGGGAAAAGGGCCGGAATTTCGAATTCAGCAAAAATCCGACTTCTGGAAACCCGAGGCGCCGCAAAACCGCTTTCGTACCGAAAATCGTTCCGCTTCAGTGTCCAATATCGTTGGGTTGCAGTGAAAATCTACGAGCTTTTTCCTGCCACCACCGGGCAAAGTCAGAAAAAATCGTGAAATCACCCCAATTTGACCTTTTTGCAAATTTTCCAGTTTTTTTTTCGCGGTGGGACCGGTGGTGTCACTGGACAGGGCGATCCTCGTTTCCAGACGGGCGTTCCCATTCCAAAGAACGATTGGGTCACCCGTTGATTCACTATTTTCAAAATTCTATGGTAAGTTGCGGACTTCCAAAGACCGCGACAAACCCGTTTTCTCCCCGTCAGGAAAGGGACTTGGATCGTGGTAACTGCAACAAAAAGCACTCCAGCAATGGCAAAGAAAAAAAACAGCGCGGCAAAAAACTCTGAAAAACCTGCAAAGGGTTCCAAGTCGGGGCCCTCCTCAAAAATCGAGAGGATGCTGAGCGATAATTCGAACCTCAAGACGGCGGTTCAGCAGATCGAAAAGCAGTTTGGTGACGGATCGATCATGCCGTTGGGAACCGACAGCAAGGCAAAAATCCAGGGGATCTCCACCGGCTGCCTTTCGCTGGACATGGCCCTTGGCGGGAGGGGGATTCCCCGCGGGCGAATTGTTGAGGTTTTCGGTCCGGAGTCCAGTGGAAAGACCACCATCGCTCTGCACCTGATTGCCGAAGCCCAAAAGGAAGGTGGTATCGCGGCGTTTATTGATGCGGAACACGCATTTGACCCGGTGTGGGCAAAGAAACTGGGAGTCCAGCTGGATACTTTGCTGGTCAGCCAGCCCAATAGCGGCGAAGAGGCCATGCAGATTACGGAAATGCTGGTTAAATCCAATTCGGTGGATGTCGTCGTCGTCGATTCCGTGGCGGCACTGGTCCCCAAGCAGGAACTTGAGGGTGAAATTGGCGATTCCCACGTCGGACTCCAGGCGAGGCTGATGAGTCAATCGATGCGTAAACTGACGGGTGCCATCAACCGCAGCAAGACCTGCACCATTTTTATCAACCAGATTCGTGAAAAGATCGGTGTGATGTTCGGTAGCCCGGAGACCACACCCGGTGGTCGGGCGCTCAAGTTCTACAGCTCCTGCCGAATTGACGTCCGTCGGATTGGTCAACTGAAAGATGGCGAAGAGGTCGTCGGCCAGAGGGTGAAAACCAAAATCGTCAAGAACAAGGTCGCCCCTCCCTTCCGGATCGCCGAATTTGACATGATGCACACCAACGGTATCAGCTACGAAGGTGATATCCTCGATTTGGGTGTGGAGCACAAGATTGTCGCCAAGAGTGGATCGTGGTTCAAATATGGTGAAACCCACATTGGCCAGGGGAAGGAAAAGGCAAGAAACTTCCTCATTGAAAATCCTGACATCACCGCTGAAATCAAACAGAAAGTCCTTTCAGCCAACGGCATGTTGAATGACAAAGGGGAACTGGTAGAAGCTCTTCCCGTGGGTGAGGAACCGGTGGCGCCCTGACAGCAGGACAATGGGCCTGCGGGAACGGGATGGGACATTACCTGCCCAGCCAGAAAGTAGAAAACCTGAAAGTTACTGAACAATGAATCCATTGCCGCGATCGACTTCACCCCGTGTTGTCAGCAGCCTCAGTAATCAGGTTCACTTCTGCCATTGGATTATCCGTATCCCATTCCCCCTTGCCCCTGCGGACTGCAATCAATCGCGATTTCATCAGCTGCGATCTTGTCAGCGGGTACGACAGAAACCGGCGGAACAGCAAAAACATTTGAGACAACTCCCCAATTCCCCGGGGGCAGGCCCCCCGGATTTTTTGGGCAGGGGGTTCCCGCAGTTTTCCCTCCTCAGCCTGGCTGATACGTTTCTTTTTTATTTGGCGTTCTCCCTGGTAACGTTAGCCCTGGGTACGATATCCACTCCGGCATTGTCGGCTCAGGAGAAAAACAGCGATTTGCTTGGCGAACTGGAGGAGAATGTTTCCCGGCGAATCGAGGAAGCCGAGGCATCCGTGGTTGCCATTGTCCGGGTCAGCAAAAACACCCTCGAGGACCCGACCTCACCCGATTTTGTTCCAAGGAATTTTGGTACCGGGGTCGCCATCTCGACAGACGGCTTGATCCTCACCTGCTACCACCTGTTGGGCAATCCGGCAGAAAATGATTATTACGTCTGGAAAAACGGCGTCTCCTTTCGAGTCAGAAAAGCTGAAAAAGTGGAGGCCGTTATCGGCGCGGATCCCTGGACCGACCTGGCAGTCCTGAAAATCGATTCCAGCTCGGAGCTCAGGCCCATTCCAATGGCCGACCCGGTGATTCCCCGTCGGGGACAATTTGTAATTTCACTGGGCAATCCGTACGGCATCGCCAAGGATGGGCAATCCAGCGCTTCCTTTGGCATCATCTCCAACCTGCTGAGGCAGCGATCCCTGCAAACAGCATCCGAACTGGGGGGCGGGAAATCGGACACCTTCTCACAGTACGGTACGCTGCTGCAAACCGATGCCCGAATGCACCGGGGCACCAGCGGCGGTCCACTGCTCAACCTGCAGGGGAAGATGATCGGCTTGACCACCTCCCTGGCTGCCGCCAATCATTTCGATGGGGCTGCCGGCTATGCCATCCCGGTGGACTCAACCTTTCTGCGAACCGTCCAACGCCTGCAACAGGGCAAGTCGGCCGAATTTGGTTTTCTTGGCATCGCCACCCGCGAATTGACTGCCTCACAACGGCAGCAATTCGGAAAAGGAGTGGTCGTCACCCAGGTCGTTGACAACACCCCGGCCGATCTTTGCGGCCTCCGCTTTGGAGACATCATCACACAAGTCAACCAGAATCCTGTGCAATCATCCAATGCCCTGTTGCGAGAACTCTCGGGACGCTTCGCTGGTGACAGGATCGATCTCACCATTCAGCGGCAGGCTTTTCCAAAATCACCCTATCGCAAGCAGACGATCAAAGTCGAACTGGGCAAAAAGAAAATCAACTCCAGGCAGCCAACCATCGGGATCAATGACTTTTCGTTCTGGCGAGGAATCAAAGTGGATTACGCCACGGCGATAGACAATCTTTCCCTGCATTTCTCAAAAATTGATCCCCAGGGCTGTGTGGCCATCGTGGACGTCCGGAAAAACTCGCCCGCGGCTGCGGCTGGTCTGAAAAAAATGGATTTCATTTCGCACGTCGGGGGAAAACGGGTCAAAACACCAGAACAGTTTTACCAGGCGGTCCGGACGCTCAGTGGCCAAGTGGAGTTGACCCGCGTGGTGAACTCGGGTGGAACCGGCGAAAAAGTCCTCCTGCAGCAGTAAGCGGCCCCCCAGCTGGCGTATTCCGTTGATGGGCTCCCGTTGATGGAGTAATGGAATCGTGTGACAATTTTCACCGCAGACGGTGGTGGACTCGCTGAATTTTTGGCAGCTCCAGCCCTTGTACCCAACCTGTTGTTCAAGCCCGGTGCTGCGAATCGATTGCAGACGGGCCCGCATTTGAGGCCCAAGCCGGATCCCCCTTTTTCCAGTCAATCCACATCAGTGAAGGTGCCATACGGGCGTATGCCACAGGTCTGACATTTGGCCCGAACCGTATCGGATTTCACCCCATGGACAACCAATCAGCCAAGCGTCTCCCGGCGGAACTGGGCCTGTTGCTACTGCTCACCGCAGCCGGCCTGTTCCTGCGATGGATCGATATCCACCGCAGTCTCTGGCTGGATGAACTACACACCAGCTGGTGTGTCAGCGGAACGCTTTCCGAGGTGGCAGAACGGGCCAGTGACGGAAACCAGTCACCGGGCTATTTTTACCTAGTCTGGTCAGTCATTTCCCTGCTCGGTCAGCAGGAGTGGAGCTTGCGGCTGGTCTCCCTGGTGTCAGGGACACTGCTGGTTCCACTCTCCTGGCAGGTCTGCAGACAATTGGGAGTGAACAGCTGGCTGTCGCTGCTTGCCGCAGCGATGATCGCGGTGGACCCATTTTTTATTGAATATTCCCAGGAAGCCAGGCCTTACGCCCTGATTCAATTGCTGGCACTGATGCAGATCCGCTTCTTTGTTTACCGCATCGATCGTTTTCCGTGGGAAGCAAACCAGGCCGCGTCAGCAAAGTGGAGTGACGGGAATCGCATTGGCTGGGTGGTTACGGGTGCCCTGCTGTTCCAGCTGCACGTCACCACCGCCCTGCTCTCGTTGGGAATGTTCCTATTCCTGGTTGGCAATTTCCTGACAGGCGACACGAGGATTCGCTGGAAGCACCTCGGACTATTGCTCGACTTTGTTGTTCTGTCAGTGATCTGCACGCCACTACTGGGTCATCTCCTGAGGATTTCCGAACGCAGGCAAAACTGGGACCTGTTTGTCAATGATTACTTCTATTCCGACTCACTGACTTACCAGTTGTCCATCTATTTCCTGCCCGCGGTTCTGTTGATCGTGATCGCGAGATTCACCCATTCGCTGCAAAAAAAAGAGCTGCGGCCCGTTCTGGCGTTAGCCGCCTGTTACCTTTTGCCGATCCTGTTGGCCTGGTATTCGCTGAAAACCGGTTGGGCTGCCCTCTATCATCAACGCTATTTCCTGTCCGGATGGCCTGCCAGCATCCTGCTGATCGCATTGTCCTGGCAGGTTCTCGCGTGCAGAACCTGGAACTGGAAACCGGCCATCATGCTGTTGGCCATCGGCTGGAGCCTCTTCGGGGGTCTGTATCAGAATCATCTGCTGCAGTACCTCGTGGCCAACCGTTTTCAGCAAATGCCTTTTGAGTCCCCCTGGAGAGAGGCCATTGAATCGCTCAACGAGGATCCAGCTGCGGGACCGATCTACCTCTTTCCCAACCTGATCGAGGACCGGACTCTCGGGTCGGTCGGGCAAACCAACGCCCCGGGGAAACGCCTGCTGGCTTATTGCTGCTTCCCGGTCCGGGGGATTTACCGGCTCGCCTCCGATCAGGTCATGCCGCGGCCAACACTCGACCGGCCCCGATTCCAGCCGGGAGATATCGGGGCCCTGGAGGAAAGCGGGGAGGCAGTCCTGTTAATCCGGGGAGGTCAGCCGCAGATTTCGGAGATCCTGAACGAATTTGCGCAATTCGGTGAAAGAAACGCTCTTTTGATCCGGGACAAACCTCTGGAAAAGAGATTCCCGGTCCGGGGTGCACCGGGGAACGCCATCTCGATTTTCAGGTTTTCCATCGGAAAGGCAGCTCCCCGCAGCCCCTGATTGGAGCCCCAATTCGACAGAATCGGTGTACCGGGCGGGGAACTGATATTCGCCTGTTTGCAGAATTGCACGATAATCGCGAGAGCTGTGGCTCGGGGAACGCCTGTTGGACAGGACGCCTTCAGACCAAATGGCTGGCTGAAATGGCTCGTTGGAACCCGTGGAGGGTGCCAACCAAACCACCCTTTTCCGCAGCGTGCGCCTTTTATTCCCCCAATTTGTTCGCGGGTCAATGCTTCGGCATCCGCTCACCTGCAACCTGGTATCCAACCCGTTCACAACGGTGGATCAGACGACCAAAAAGACCATGGATCAAAAACGAATTTTTTTCTCGGTTGGAGAACCGAGCGGCGACCTGCATGCCAGCAACCTGATTCTGGATTTTAGGAACCAGGCACCGGTGAATACCGATTTTGAGTTCTTTGGTTTTGGCGGACCCAAAATGGCCGATGTCGGCTGCCATCTCCTCGAAGATATGACGCAACACGCCGTGATGTTCCTCAGCGGTGTGCTAGCCAAGATTGCCAAATTCCGAAGATTGCTGCGGCAGGCCGAAGAAGTTTTTTCCAGCCAGCAGGTCGACCTGGTGATCCTGATCGATTACTCGGGCTTCAACTGGCACGTCGCCCGCCGGGCAAAAAAACATGGCATTCCGGTGGTTTTCTACGGGATTCCGCAAATGTGGGCCTGGGCACCCTGGAGGGTGAAAAAAATGCGCAAATACGTGGACCTTGGAATCTGCAAACTTCCTTTTGAAAAGGACTGGCTCGAGCAAAGAAACTGCCGGGCGGAATACGTCGGGCACCCTTTTTTTGACGAAATGGAGAGGCAGAAATACGATACCGACTTTGAGCAGCGGATCCGGGAGGAATTGAAGCTGGATCAAAACGAACTGGTAACCCTGCTGCCCGGATCGAGAACCCAGGAACTCAAAAGCAATCTGCCGCTGTTTGTCAAAACGGCCCGGCTCATCCAGCAAAAGCGACCGTCTACGCGGTTTGCCATCTCCTGCCTGGACGAAAATCAACGAAAACTGGCGGGTGAAATCCTGGCAGAAATACCTGAAGCGAGTGAATTCCTGGAGGGAGTCCCGCTGTTGGGAGGCAGGACAGCGGAGCTGATTCGCCTGGCCAAATGCTGCCTGGCATGCTCCGGATCGGTGTCTCTGGAGCTCATGTACCGGGAAACACCGACCGTCATTCACTACCGACTCCCCAGGCACCTCTTCATGGCGCAAAGACTCTTCCTCGGAATCAAATACATCACACTGGTCAACCTGCTGTCGACCGATTCCATACGTCGCCAGGGAATGCAGGTGTACGATCCCGACGATGCCGGGGCTGAAAAAGTACCTTTCCCGGAGTACCTGACCTGTGGGGACAAATCCCGGGAAATGAGCCGTCAGCTGCTGGATCTGCTGAATAATGAATCCCTGTTCCGGCAAAGAGTGCAAATGTTGCAGGAGTTGAAGCGGGAAGTAGGTCATCCGGGCGCGTCCTCTCGAGCTGCCAACCTTCTCCTGGATCGTTTTTTCCGGGACAAGGGGTCCTCATCCTCGGATCAGGCGGCCTGACCTCCCCTCCGCCAGCACTTGCTGTCCAGACGCCATTCCAGGCAAACGGTTCAAACAGGGAGACGTCCAGCCGAACAGGTTGCCAAACGGTTGGCACAACAGTTGAAATCGGAGCTGTTAAAATAACGAAGCGTTTCCAGGATCCAGGAAGACACACCCGGACCCCATGACCCCAGAGATACTTTGATGCTTTTTTCCGAACCACCTTCGACTCCCCTCGATTTTGAGTTTCGCCTTCTGAGAATCCCTGTGCGTGTCAGCGGCCTGTTCTGGGTCCTCCCAGTGGTTTTCGGGGTGCAGTGGGGCCACCCGATGTTTATTTTGGCCAGTGCGATCGCCATTTTCACCGGTGTCCTGGTCCACGAAATGGGACACGCGCTGGTGATGCGCTCCTTTGGTATTTCTCCCCGAATCGCACTCACCATGATGGGCGGCTATGCAGCTGAAAACCAATTCGATGTCTGGCGTCTTCCTGCAGGCTTCTCGAAACAGAGATCCCCCCGGCAACAGATCCTGATTTCCGCCGCGGGTCCGTTTGCCGGATTCCTGCTGGCCGGTGTCGTGGTCGGAATCTCCTTTCTCGCCGGTGGCTGGATTGATTTTGAGCTGTTCGCCGGCGTCTTACCCTACTGGAGTGTCGAGCTGCAGGCTGGAAGCCCATACCAGTTACAGTTTCCTGGCTTGACGACCTCACCCACCAACAGTGACCTCATCTTTGCGCTCGTTCATTTTGCCCTGTTTGTCAACATTTACTGGGGTATTTTGAACCTGATGCCCGTTTATCCGCTGGATGGAGGGCAGATTGCCCGGGAAATCATGGTTTCCCAGGACCGGGTCGGAGGTTTGCGGAATTCCCTCTGGCTCAGCGTTTTTGCCGGTGGGCTGATCGCTTTCGCGGCCGTTTTCGTTCTCAAGGCGACCTTCATGGGAATCATGTTCGCCGTTTTCGCTTTTCAGAGCTGGCAGATGATTCAAAACATGGATGGCAAAGGCTTTGGAGGCAGTTCCTGGTAGCCAGCAACGGATTCGCCTGGACACCCGGAGCTCAATACCGGAGCTCCCTGGTAATCGGTCGAACCGATCGGACGGAAAGCCGCTCATTGATCCTGATCAAGGCGACCCGCGATGCTGAATGGAGCATTGGAGGCAACGGATCTTTCAAACGTGCCTGCCGGAAGAAGTTGATAACGATTTTCATCAGTCGTTTCCTGTTCAAAAATTCCGTTCCTGGAGAACGCCGCGAGCGCTGTTTCTGTCATGATGCTGAACCGACATCACCTCGGATCACCAATCGGTTGCTTTCGCGAAACCACCTCAATCCTTTCTGTTTGAGTTGTCAAAACAAAAAAACCAAAAAAAAATCCGTTTTTTTTTTTGGCCCAAACAGAAGTGTTTCCGGCCGATTTCCTACACCGTTTCAAAGATCCCAAATCCACGAAAAAAACAGCCGACTCAAATTCCTTTGCAAGCGAATTGTTATAAGACTTACCAGGGAGTCACTGGCCCCTTTCAACCACCCTCCGACGGAGTTCCGGAGTTTCCCGCAGCTCGAGCCGCCGCAGTTGCCACAAATGGCAACATCGGGTGCCTTCTTTCCATTCAGGAAAAGGGAAGCCCCATGGCGGGTCCGGCCGAAAAAACGTGGAAAACGTTGACTTTTTAACACTTTCCAAAACCAGGGCCCGGAATCGGGTCCCAGCAAGAGGGGATCCGGCATCGGGAATTCCCGTGAAAAACCGCACTGTCAGCGGTGGAAAAAAACGGGAAAAACGGTGACTAGCGACGAATGGGAAATGGTCAATACCGGTCCCGGGCGAGGAACGCCCAAAACCGACATTCACATGCAGCAAATTGTTATACACCCCACGGCTCTAGATAACTGGCTTGAAACAGGTTGTGGCGAGTTCATTCCTGGTGAGCGGGAGCCGTCGAAGCGTTGTATTTTTTCTAAAGTTTGGACGAAAAGATGTTGAAAAAAATATCAGGTTTCGTACAAATTGACGCATGGAAGTTTCCATGTTGCTTTGTTTTGCCTTCCTGCAGTTAGGCATGACATCACTCAGTTTTGAGAAAGTAACAGTTCATCGTGTTAGGTGAAGCGAGTTTGGGAAAACGTTTTCTCAGTGACAGACTTCACAAAATGGATTTATATTACGGAGGACGTAATCGTGGCCAAAAAGAAAACTGCAAAGAAGGCAGCCAAAAAGGCACCCGCCAAGAAAAAGGCAGCCAAAAAGGCACCTGCAAAGAAAAAGGTAGCTAAGAAGGCTCCTGCAAAGAAGAAGGCAGCCAAGAAGGCACCTGCAAAGAAAAAGGCAGCCAAAAAAGCTCCTGCAAAGAAAAAGGCAGCTAAAAAAGCTCCTGCAAAGAAAAAGGTAGCTAAAAAGGCACCTGCAAAGAAAAAGGCAGCCAAGAAGAAAGCCAAAAAGAAGTAAGCTTGCTTCTCCTCAAGGCAGAGACATCCGGATGGGCTGTGGATTTTTCCTACAGCCTTTTTTTCTGCGCCGATTTTTCTGCGCCGAT
Source organism: Planctomycetota bacterium (assembly GCA_036336715.1). Taxonomy (GTDB): domain Bacteria; phylum Planctomycetota; class Planctomycetia; order Pirellulales; family Pirellulaceae; genus JABAAE01. The sequence continues at coordinate 8,044 of JAYZFP010000074.1, read as the reverse complement.
TTTTCTGCACCGATTTTTAAGCGCCGACCACCGAAATGCCTGCATCCGCAGGCAAGCAGGCTTTTATTCGGAAATCCAAGGCACCAAGTGCCTTTCGTTACGCGAATATTCCCGTGCGGTCGACAACGACTCCCTCTTACCTGCCAAACAACGGGAACCTGGAAGCAACTTCGCCGGTTCTCAGCAACGGTCGCATCGACCGGTTTCACTGCCAGCGTGAAACGAAACCGATCGGACCTCCCTGGAAGAAGCCGATCGGATGAAAACGGGTATCAATCCCCGTAATTGATCCGCACTTTTCCGCAAATCCGGCATTTGTATCTCCTGAACAGCAGATAGATGCCCAGCGTTCCAATGGACAGCAACCACACTATTGCAGTGTTTCGATTGAGGGGATAATGGCTTTCTACCCTCCAACACCCGTTACAGTACCTCTCCAGGCCCTTTCGTTCACGACGTTTTCGCCTTTTTCGGGCAGCCTTACTGGTTGCCGGCGTGGAAATGCCTTCTTCAGTCGCCAGAAAATCGCCTGGTTCATCCGACGATCCGCTGCCAAACGAATCGGTGGTGCCGGGTAACTGTTTGGGAGTGCTGTCGTGATTCATGGTTGACGTTTCCAGTGGCTGATTCAAGACATCTTATACGGGTCAGCAAAAGAAGCCAGACCGCCGAGTCCGCCATCCACCGCGAGGTCTTCCGCTGTTATAAACGAGGCTCCCTGGCTGGAAAGCCACAAAACCGCATTTGCGATCTCCTCAGGTTGCCCCAATCTCCCCAATGGATGCCGGTTGGCCAGCTCCGCTTCGCCCCCCTGCAATTCCAGGCTGGCGCGAACCAGGGGCGTATCGATAGCTCCGGGAGAAATGGAAACAACGCGGATTCCCGAACGCGCGTACTCCACTCCCCACTGCTTGGCCTGCAGCAGGTTAGCCGCTTTGGTAGGTCCATATGCTGAGACTTCCCGAGCCGTCCGATGGGCCTGTGCGCTGGCCATGTTGACGATTACCCCGGATTGCTGCTTTTTCATCCTTGGAAGAACATGTTTGGCCATGAACGTATAGCCGGAAACGTTCACCCCCAGCATTCGAGTCCACAACTGGCCATCCAGCTGATCCACCGGGACATAGGATTCCACCGGCTGGATCACTGCATTGTTGACCAGAACATCGATTCCACCTTCCCGCTCCATGACACGCGCAATCGACTCCTGGCATTGGCTTTCGTCGCTGACATCCGTTTCGATGTAGTGCAACGCTCCCTCCGGGGCAGTCCCCGACTGGGGGGGCTGGATATCAAAGGAATAAACGGTTCCGCCACTTCGGGCAAAAGCCTGCCCGATTGCCAGGCCGATTCCGCTGGAACCACCGGTCACGATCAGGACCCGTTCTGCATTGTCGAAATTCACTTTTCCGGTGGGACGATTGCTCATTTTCGGTCAGTTTCCATTCCAAAATCACGTTTGTAGTCTTGGCAAAAGATGATAAACAGGGCGTCTGGTAATATATTAGTCTTTTGGCAACGTTTTTCGCATCAGGGTAAAATCCCTCCGACGCAATCCGCTGTTTGACGATCTGCAGATCCAACCCGCCTGCTCATGCATCGACCCCGACAAATTCCTGCCCGCTTGTTCCTGCTGGCCCTGGTTTCTTTTTGCCCGGCCCTGGTACCAATTTTCCCGGGACCGTTTGGGGAAGCTCTTGCTTCCCAACAGGGCAACTCCTCTGAAATCGATTTTAACCGGGACATCCGGCCGATTCTCTCGGACCGCTGTTTTAAATGTCATGGCCCGGACGAAAACTCCCGGCAATCGGATTTGAGGCTGGACCAGCGAGAGGCCGCTCTTTCTGTCCTGGAGGGAAAGCCCCCCGAGACAAGCGAATTCTGGCGTCGAATCACGGCGGACGACCCGGAAGAAAGGATGCCTCCGGCCAGCTCCAAGCTTTCTCTCTCGTCTGCCGAAAAGAAAAAACTGAAAGCCTGGCTCTCCGGTGGAGCCCGCTATGAAGTTCACTGGTCCTTTGCTCCTCCACGAAAACCGATTCTGCCGAAAGTACAAAAACGGGAGTGGCCAAAAAATGAAATTGACCACTTCATCTTGTCCCGGCTCGAAGCTCAGGGACTGACCCCGGCGGAACCGTCCGCGAGGGAGCGATTGATCCGGCGGGTCTCATTTGACCTCACAGGGTTACCTCCCACGGTGGATGAGATCAGAGAATTTGTCAACGACCGGGCTCCAGATGCCTACGAAAAAGTGGTCGACCGTCTGCTGAAGCAGGAGGCCTATGGCGAAAGGATGACTTCCGAATGGCTGGATGTGGCTCGCTACTCGGATTCTTTCGGTTACCAGGTGGACCGGGGTCGTCATGTCTGGCCCTGGCGTGACTGGGTGATCCGTTCCTTCAATCAAAACAAGTCTTATGACCAGTTCGTCGTGGAACAGCTCGCCGGAGACATGCTTCCCGCAGCCACCGACGACCAGGTGCTGGCCACTGCCTTCAATCGACTGCATCCACAAAAAGTTGAAGGTGGAAGCGTTCCGGAGGAATTTCGCGTTGAGTACGTGGCCGACCGCACCCACACGTTTGCGACCGCGTTTCTGGGCCTGACCCTCGAGTGTGCCCGCTGCCATGATCACAAGTACGACCCACTGACCCAGACCGAGTACTACCAGCTGTTCGCCTACTTCAACAATATCGACGAAGCCGGACTCTATTCGTACTTTACGTCTTCGACGCCCACCCCCACCCTGATGCTCTCGTCGTCAGAACAGAAAAAGCGGTTGGCCGAACTCGAAGAACGCATGGGACGGCTGGAAGAACAGGTGCGTTCCTTCAAGCCGGAGGATGGCAAATTCCAACAATGGCTTGAAAATCCGGAAAATGAACTTTGGACTTTGCCCATCGAGCACAACACCCTAGATGACTTCAAAGGGGGCGGAAACAAACCGGTACCCGGCAAAATCGGCAAGGGAGTTCAACTGACGGGTGATGATGCGATCGGACTGAAGAGCGGTAATTTTTCACGCAACCAGGCTTTCTCGATTTCCATCTGGCTCAACACTCCCGATCACAAGAAACGTGCGGTGGTCCTCCACCGCTCCCGCGCCTGGACCGATGCCGCAAGCCGGGGATACCAGCTGCTGATCGAGGATGGCAAATTAAGCGTCTCGCTGATCCACTTCTGGCCAGGGAACGCCATCCGGGTACGAACCCGTAATGCGATTCCCATCCAAAAATGGATCCAGGCAAGTTTCAGTTACGATGGCTCGAGCAGGGCCGACGGCCTGAAAATTTACCTGGACGGGCAACCCGTCGAAACCGAAATCGTCCGTGACAACCTGTACAAGAACATCACCGGTGGAGGGGGCAACCAGATCGCCATCGGCCAACGTTTTCGCGACAAGGGCTTCAAGCAGGGCAAGGTCGATGATGTCAAGGTTTTCGACCGGGAACTGACACCCTTTGAATTCCGGTTACTGAATGACAACAGGCTCGCAACCTCACTCCAGCAGGCCGAACGAAAATCCCTGTCCGTGGAGATGCGCCAATTGTTGCGGACGGTTTACAAACGGCATCATTCCCCTGGGATGAAAGAACTGCAAAAGCAACTGCGGGAGGTCCGGGATCAGCGCAGCAAGGCAGTCGACGGTACAGTTGAGATCATGGTCATGAATGACATGAAGCCGCGACGGACCACCTATCGACTGCAGCGGGGCGCCTACGATCAACCGAGGGAAAAAGTCGCCCTTGGAATTCCGGCAGCCCTGCAGGTAGATTCCCGGCCCGGGTCCCGCCTGGAGCTGGCCCGCTGGGTTGTCAGTCCATCAAATCCTCTTACCGCGCGGGTCACGGTCAATCGCTATTGGCAACTGATTTTCGGTGACGGCCTGGTCAGGACGCCCGAGGACTTTGGTTCCCAGGGACAACCTCCCACCCACCCGGACCTGCTGGACTGGCTGGCCACCGATTTTGTGGCTCACCACTGGAACCTGAAACGCCTGATTCGCCAGATGGTGCTTTCGGCCACCTACCGGCAGGATTCGAAAGTCGACAGGAAGCTGTACGAACTGGACCCGGAAAACCGCTTGCTGGCCCGTGCATCCAGCTTTCGACTGCAGGCGGAAATGCTGCGGGACAATGCCCTTTTTGCCAGCGGGACCCTGGTGCGGAAGATCGGCGGTGGCGGAGCGAAGCCCTATGACTTGGCGCTGAGTTTCAAGCCGATGGGAGCCGACAATGGCGAAGGACTCTACCGCCGGAGCGTTTATACCTACTGGAAACGAACCGGACCCTCGCCGGTCATGATGACCCTCGATGCCTCCAAACGGGATGTCTGCACGGTCAAGCGGGAAAAGACGGCCACCCCCCTGCAGTCTTTCGTTCTCATGAACGATCCACAGTTCGTGGAGGCCGCCCGAATGCTGGCAGCCAGGACTTTGACAGAAAAACCCGACGCCAAACAGAGGATCGCCTTCATCTTTCAAAAATTGTGCAGTCGCCCTGCACAGCCGGCCGAACTGGAAATCCTGTTTCGCCTGTTCCAGTCTCAGAAAAAATACTTCCAGCAGAACAAACAACAGGTAGAACCCTACCTGAGTGTTGGAAAAAAACGGATCGACAGGCAACTCGATTCCCTCGAGGTTGCCGCACTGGCAACCGTGACTCAAACCATCATGAATTTTGACGAATGTGTCATGCGTCGCTAAAAGGGGATTCCCATGAAAAGCCAATGCACGGGATTTGATCAAACAGTCGGCCAAAGTCGACGGTCGCTGCTGAATAAATTTGGCATGGGACTGGGTTCGATCGCCCTGATGGACCTGGTTTCCCGGGAGGCCGCCTCGCGGGACCCCGGCCCGGCTCCGCCAGGTGTTGCCGCTCCGCTGGCATCCCATCGCCCGGCAAGGGCCAAACGCATCATCTACCTCTTCCAGAGTGGAGGTCCCTCCCACCTGGATCTCTTTGACTTCAAAAAACGACTGCAGGACGAAAACGGGCAGGAACTGCCCGAAAGTATCCGGCAGGGTCAACGATTGACGGCCATGTCGGGTAACCAGGCAAGCCTGCCGCTTGCCGGCACGCCGTTCAAGTTTTCCCGCTACGGAGACAGCGGCCAGGAAATCAGCGAACTCCTTCCCTTCACCGCCCGTCACGCCGATGACCTCTGCATTGTCAAATCGATGTTCACCGAGGCGATCAACCACGGTCCGGCGGTCACCCACATGCAGACCGGTTCCCAGTTTCCCGGGCGGCCAAGCATGGGTGCGTGGCTGAATTACGGCCTCGGCAGTGAAAACGAAAACCTGCCTGCCTTTGTCGTGATGGTGACCAAGAACAAGGGCGGTCAGCCCCTGGTTTCCCGCCTCTGGGGCTCCGGATTTCTCCCTTCCCGCTTCCAGGGCGTCCGGTTCCGGGCTGACAAAAACCCGGTTCTTTACCTGAACAATCCAAACGGCATCACGCAGGACAGCCGCCGGGATCAGCTCAACGCATTGCGGCAACTTCACGAAGCGCGACTTGAAAAGGAATTCAACCCGCAGATTGAAAACAGGATTGCCCAATACGAATTGGCTTTTCGAATGCAATCTTCCATTCCGGAGGCCGCCGATTTTTCCGCAGAACCCGAATACCTGCTGAACACGTATGGACCGGATGTGAAAAAGCCCGGCAGTTTTGCCGCCAATTGCCTGATGGCCCGCCGCCTGGCCGAGCGGGGTGTCCGCTTCATTCAACTCTACCACCCGGGCTGGGATCAGCATGGCGGACTTCCCGGTGGAATCCGCAACCAGTGCCGGGAAACGGATCAGCCCTCGGCTGCTCTGCTGCAGGATCTCAAACAGCGGGGCCTGCTGGAAGACACGCTACTGGTCTGGGGAGGCGAGTTCGGACGCACGAACTACTGCCAGGGTAAATTTGGCTCGAATTTTGGTCGCGATCATCACCCCCGCTGTTTTTCACTCTGGATGGCAGGTGGAGGGATTCGGCCCGGTACGTCCTATGGCGAAACCGACGACTACGGCTACAACATTGCCGCAGACGGGGTGCACGTGCACGATTTCCATGCCACGCTTTTGAACCAGATGGGGATCGACCACCAGCGACTGACATTCAAACACCAGGGCCGTTGGTATCGGTTGACCGATGTGCATGGCAATATCATTCAAAAAATCGTGACCTGACACGTCAGGATTTTCGAAAGGGATTTTTCATGGCAAAGTTCTGCGTCATTCTTCCCGCGGCAGGTTCCAGCTCGCGTTTTTCAAACAGGAAAAATGAAACGCATCTTAAAAAGCCGTTTGTCAACCTGAACAACCAGGCCGTCTGGCTCTACTCGGCCCAGAAATTCCTGGATCGTAAAGATGTCGGTCAGTTGATCGTGGTGATTTCCCCGGAGGACGAAGAATTCTTTCGGATAAAATTCAATGCCAACCTCGCGGTGATGGGATTCAGCCTGGTCCGGGGAGGATCGGAAAGGGTGGACTCGGTACGCAATGCCCTGACGGAAATCAGTCCCGACTGTGACTACGTTGCCATTCATGACGCTGCCCGCCCCTGCCTGCAGGACAGCTGGATCGACGCCGTCTTCAGCCAGGCCCAGTCCGGCGGTGCGGCGATTCTGGCCTCCCCCATCGTAGGAACGATCAAAAGAGTTGACGTGCAAAGCAACCAGGTCTCGGAGACTGTTTCGCGCAAAGGTCTCTGGCAGGCCCAGACGCCCCAGGTTTTCCGGAAACAGGTTTTGATCGACGCCTATGCCAGCTACCAGGGACATGCCACCGACGATTCCCAGGTGGTCGAAGCATACGGACAGGCTGTCGATATCGTCCCTTGTCCGCAAACCAACCTAAAAATCACCACGCAGGAGGATCTGAAGCTGGCGACAGGCATTTTGCGTTCCGCTCCCAAGAAGAACATCCTCGCCGACATGGCATCCCAGACGCCACGAAAACCAGGTAACCTCGATGACCTGCTTGGCTGATGTAATCGACGCCAAGTGCGATCGAGGGACAGGAACCGTACAATCCCTGAAACCAAGGCAGGGCTCCAGGAACCAGGCCCCGGGCGATCATTGAAACTGAAGATGATGAGCCAAGGTATCCTGCATCCTTTGAGACGATTGCTGAGATGAGTGAGAAGTTGGGCGGAGCCCTGGATGGCAGGGACCGCAACAATTCGTCCACTGCCCCTGCGGGCGGCCGCCGTTGGTTATGGCGATTACTGCGATCAGCAAGCGGGTTTTACCTGCTGATTCTGCTGCTGCTTTTTCTGGGCGAGCCCTATCTTGTCTACCCGGTTCTTCTGTTCGGTGAACCGGATTCGGCCGAACTGACTGCCGACAAAGCACCCCACCTGATCGATTGCCAGATTACATCGCAGGATGGAAACCGCATACACCTCGTTCATTTCTGCCCCCCGGAACGCCCTGTCAGAGAGCAGAGTGTGATCCTTTACTTCCATGGAACATGGAGAGTCGCTCAGCGGCTTGAAACCATTCGTGGTTTCGCTGGGCCAGCGGTGTGGAGCTTCCGTGGTTGCCTTCGATTACCGGGGCTATGGAAACAGCGATGGCTTTCCCCATCAGGCGGGAATCCTCGAGGATGCAACCGCCGCACCAGTTTTTTCTTTTTGTCCGGCTGACGGGAGTGGAGGTAACTGCTGAGCTGCTCTGGCGTGGGCAATTGTCCGGTCAGGTCAAGGTAGAGCCGGCGCACCAGTGTCGACTCGTCTGCGGCAGGCGGCAGTGGAAGATTCAATCGCTGGTAGGACCTGGCCACCACCTTGTCGATCGGTCCGGCAGGTTCATTCCCCCAGCCCTTTGAAGTGCTAGCATCCTGTTTCCTCGAATCAAAAGGCTTGATGATTGTCACCGTCTTGGTGAATTGAAGATACTTCACCAAGAGGGAGAATTTTCCCGGCTTGAGTACGGTCACCCATCCATCCGGTTCAATATTTACCGAAGAAAGATGCGGTGAAACCAGGGTAGCGTCTGCAGTCACATCCCGCGTACCGATGTCCGAGTGAGCTTTCACCCGTAGCAAGAACCG
>JAYZFP010000073.1:0-49353 GCA_036336715.1 Planctomycetota bacterium | reverse complement strand
CATTCCCACAGCGGCAATCCCCACACCGTACAAACCGAGTGAAAAGGCCCCTACCTCCGTGAAATTCCAGCCGTTGGCAAAACCAAACGCGGAGAGCGTGCCGGCACAGATAATCAGGATGGGCACCCATACGCTTTTCATTCCGTCGGCAACGCCCCCGATGATGACGGTAGCCGGACCGGTGATGGCCTGGCCCGCCAGTTTTTGGGTGGGTGAGAATTCGTCACTGGTGGCGTATTCGGTCCATTTTCCAATCAGCCAGCCCGAGGCCAATCCGACAATAATGCTGATACCGACGCCAACCCCGCCAAGCATCAGGTAGGAGAGCAGAACCGCCAAAAGCATCACTCCCGCGGTTGCCATGTTGATCCCGAATCCAAGAACGCCCAGCAGGGCTTTCTGACTGGCGTCTTCGCCTGCCTGCACCAGGTAGATCCCTCCGATTGAAATGATGGTTCCAAAGGAAGCCACCAGCATGGGCAGGAACACCGCCTCGACCACACCGAAGGAAGCGGTTGCAGCCGCGGACACACCAAGAGCGGCCGTTGCCAGTATGGAACCGCAATAACTTTCGTACAGGTCAGCACCCATCCCTGCGACGTCACCCACGTTGTCCCCCACGTTGTCGGCAATCGTGGCAGGGTTCCGGGGATCGTCTTCCGGAATGCCCGCCTCCACTTTGCCGACCAGGTCGGCACCCACATCCGCTGCCTTGGTGAAAATCCCTCCACCAACCCTCGCAAACAGGGCCTGGCTGGATGCACCCATCAGGGAACAGAGCATGGTGTTGATAATCAGACCGGTGTTGTCGGTGGGGCTATCGTAGAAGAAGCTGAGAATCAGGTACCAGATGGCCATGTCCAGCATGCCCAGGCCGACCACCGTCAGTCCCATCACGGCACCACTCCGAAAGGCAACCTGCAAGCCATCGTTTAGGGAATTCTGGGCCCCTGCAGCGGTTCGACTGCTGGCCTGGGTCGCGGTACGCATCCCAATGAAGCCTGCCAGGCCCGACCAGAATCCACCTGTCAAAAAGGCGATAAAGACCAGCTTTTCCTGGACACCCGCCTGCCCTGCCCAACAGAGAAGCGCAGAGACCACCAACATGAAAACCCCAACCACCTTGTATTGCTGCCGCAGGTAGGCTCCCGCTCCCTGCCTCACATGACCGGCGATCTCGATCATGATTTCGTTCCCCTCGTCGGCCTCCATCATGCCACCATAAAAGAGGCGAGCCTGAACAAGAGCGGTAATGGCACCGAGAAGCAGGAGCCCCCAGTAAACCCATTTCATGCCCATCCCGGTTCCTCCAGCGGCGGTCTCGCCTACGGGATCCTGTCCGCTAAGCGTCCCGCTGAAGAGGATCGCCGCACAAAAAAGAACCGTGAAAGTCATCAAGCCGGTTTGGAGAAAACCCCTCCGCTTGCCAATGGATCTAATCAGCCGAACCATCTGTTTTGCCTTTACTTTTTGTCTATCCGTTACGTGTTGTCTGTCCGTTTCCGTCTTGGGACCGTGCGCGATTCGGAATCTCGGAAGGGCAACGATTCTTCGCTTACTGCTAGAAAAGCAGTCCAAAGCGACGGATTATCCGCCGCAACCCGTTGCTAAAGTAGAGAGATACTCCGTTATCTTTGCAGGCGCCAAAAGGCGGAGTTTACCGCCGTTTGTTTGGTTTTTCAAGTCGTTGTGACACTTCGCCTCACAATTTGGTAACGATTCGTTTCAATCCGTAAGCGGCCTGACCGCCAGAAAAAGAGGTGTGAAAAGAAACTGGATTTCTCGCGGGCTTCGTGCATACGGTTAACGATCGAACCACTTCTTGATCTGGTGCAATGTGGTTGCCCTGCCAGCACGTCCAATCGACGTGGTCAGAGGAATCTCTTTTGGACAGACCGCCACACAGTTCTGGGAATTTCCGCACATCTGGATGCCCCCTTCCTCGGTCAGGGCGTCCAGGCGTTCCCCCTTGTTGAATTTTCCGGTCGGATTGTCGTTGAAGAGCATGGCCTGGTTGATCGCCTGGGCTCCCAGGAACCCTTTGCGATTGGCCTCCATCTTCCGCTGCTCAAATTCTTCGTTCGATTCACCCTCCCTCTGGGTGACCTCTATTTTGGTGTACTGCGGGCAGGCCTCGAGGCAACAGCCACAGGTCATGCAGGTACTCAGGGGATACGCATTTTCCTGTTCCTGCCTCGACTGCTTTTCGCCCGGCCCCATGTCGTTGTAACTGTCCACTGGCACCCAGGCCTTGACGCGGATCAGCGCGTCAAAGGCCCGCTTCCGGTCGACCACCAGGTCCCTCTGGACGGGAAACTTGGACATGGGCTCGAGAGTAATCCCCTCTGGCTCGTCGGCCAGCAACCTGGCGACCAGTGCAGAGCAGGACTGCCGCACCTTGCCGTTGATCACCATGGTGCAAGAACCGCAAACCTCTTCCAGGCATCCGCACTCCCAGGCCACCGGCGCGACTTTTTTGCCGCTATCGGTTTCCGCTTTGGCGGCAATCCTTTGCAGCACGCTGATCACATTCATGTTCTCCTCGTACTCCACCTGGTGGGTTTCCCAGTAGGGAGCACTGCCGGGAGCCTGCTGCCGTTTGATTTTGACCCGAAAACGCACGGGTACAATTTCCTGCTTGTTGTTGGCAATCATGATGGTCCTGTCGTTTCTCTTTTCAACGAAAAAAATTTTACGAATGATGGGATGCCCTGTGCCGGGCGGATCGGATCAGGGAGTGTGAACGGCAGCGGATACGGGTTCCGCACTTTTCTGACGCTGTTTCCAGACCTCCTCGATCACCTCCGCCCCCACCAGGCCGTACAGACGGGGGCGTGGGGGAATGCTGGAAACATCCACGTCTTCGTAACTGATCTCGGGGTCCCCACTGGAGAGATCCGCAACCGTGGTCTTCAACCATTTGTCGATATTGGCCTGGAACCGGTCGCACCACTTTTCCGCCTCCACACGACGTTCCGCGTCGGTGGTGGCTGTCAGTGAAGGCATGGCGAATTCAGGTTTGAAGTGTGCGCCTCGGCATTCATCCCGCTGAAGTGCTCCTTTGACCACCGCTTTGGCCAGCGGGAACATGTCGATCAGGGCCTTGGTGAAAACTACATTCTGGTTGGTCCATGAACCGGCATCGGAAAGGGACGCTTTCCAGGAACGCTCCTCCAGGTCGCAGACGGTCTGGTAAGCCTCGGCAAGCTGCTCGTTCCGGCGGACCACGGTCGCTGCCTTGGTCATCACATCACCCAGCTCGCGGTGGATGAGGTAGGGGTTTTCACCCCCCTCCTGCTTGAGCAGAGACTGGTGCCGTTCCTGGTGCCTGGTCACTTCGGCAGATCCAAGGGCGACCGCTGCTTCTTCGGAAATCCTCTTGCAACCGTCGAGGTAATTCACCACACCAGGTGCAACAAACAGCCCCGAGAAAATACAGCTCAACAGCGAGTTGGCTCCCAACCGGTTGGCCCCGTGGTACTGGTAATCGGACTCCCCGATGGCATACAGCCCCGGAACATGGGTCTGCTGGTTTCTTGGCGAACCGGCCACCAGGCCACCCTCGCTGGAGCGTTCGAAGTCAACCCACATCCCTCCCATCGAGTAGTGTACGGCCGGGAAAATTTTCATCGGAACATCCCGCGGATCCACGCCCTGGAACTTTTCGTAAATCTCCATGATGCCGCCCAGTTTTCTGTCCAGTTCCTTGCGGGGCAGATGGGTCAGGTCGAGGTAAACGCACTGCCTCTCCGCTTCCACACTCAGACCTTCGTTGACGCAGATGTCGAAGATTTCACGTGTCGCAATGTCCCGCGGCACCAGGTTGCCATACTCGGGGTAACGTTCCTCCAGGAAGTAATAGCGATCTGACTCGGGGATCGACTTGGGATCCCGCGAATCCTGGGCCTGCCTGGGAACCCAGACCCGGCCCCCTTCACCACGTGCCGACTCGCTCATCAGCCTCAGTTTGTCCGCTCCGGGAATCGCGGTTGGGTGAACCTGGATAAACTCGGCATTCGCATACCGCACACCTTCCCGGGCGCAGCGACTGGCTGCGCTCCCGTTGCACATCACGGACATGGTGGAACGGCCATAAATCAGTCCCGGCCCGCCAGAAGCAACAATCACGGCGTCTGCATGAAACGCCCGGATCTCCATGGTATTCAAATGCTGAGCCACACAACCACGGCACTGGCCATTTTCATCAAGCATGGGTCCGAGGAAATCCCAGGACTCGTACTTGTTCACCTTGCCGGCAGCCTCCCAGCGGCGCACCTGTTCATCGAGGGCATAGAGCAACTGCTGACCGGTGGTGGCCCCGGCAAAGGCCGTCCGCTTGTAGAGAGTGCCACCAAACCGGCGACGATCCAGGAAACCCTCGTGCGTTCGATTGAAGGTAACACCGAGGCGATCCATCAGGTCAATCACCTTGGGTGCCCAGTACGCCATCTCCTTGACGGGCGGTTGGTGATTGAGAAAGTCTCCACCGTAAACCGTGTCATCAAAGTGCTTCCACTCATTGTCACCAAGTTGCCGGGTCTGGTCGTTGCAGCTGTTGATGCCCCCCTGGGCACAAACACTGTGCGAACGCTTTACGGGAACCAGGCTGACCAGGTCCACGTCCATTCCAAGCTCACAAAGTTTCATGGTGGCGGCCAGTCCGGAGAGCCCTCCGCCAATGACAATTACTTTTTCGCGGGCCATTATTCAGTCCAGTTAAATGGGTTGGTTCGTTGGGTTTCGATCTTTGGATCCAGTTCAGGTATTCAGCGGATTTTCATCAGGGCGAATGGGGTGGGTCAGTATTTTCGTCGCCTGACTCGCCAGGTTCTTCTGAATGCGAATGCCCGTAGTACTTGTGAGGTGCCTCGGGGAAACGTTTCGATCGGACAACATCTTCGTACATCTGCTTTTCCGTTTCCCGGGCCTTGTCAACGTCCAGCAGGTAAAAGCCGATCAACGCACTCAGGCTGATGACCGTCAACAATCCACCAACACCGGCGGCGATGTACCCCGCCCGTTTCTGGGCGGCGGGCGACGTCCAGATTCCCCAGGTAATTCCCATGGTCCAAATGCCGTTGGCAAAGTGAAAGACGCAGGACAGGATACCGACCGCGTAAAACAGGACCAGCAGGAGCGAGCCCTGCAGAGCGTTGGCGGTCGTCGAAGCTGCCCGGTAGGGAAGAAACTGGGCTCCATTGAGGGGTTTGACAATCGTTTCAATCCAGAAATCGATGTGGAACCAGCCATGCAGGTGAAAAACGTGGACAAAGATGAACAACAGAGCCACCATTCCGGTGATCCGCTGCAGGTAGTACCTGACGTTGCTTCCGTAGCGATAGCGTGAAACGTTGTTTTTCCCTCCGTAGATGATCACCACACCAAACAGGGCATGAAACAGGATCGGCAGAAAGATAAAAAGCCATTCCACGATCCAGAGAATGTTGCCCAGCGAGTGGATCTGGTAGACCGCATTTTGAAAGGTTTCTGCGCCGTTGAGGATGCTGGCGTTGGTGACCAGGTGGACGCACATGTAGGCACCCACCGGTATCAGACCGGACAGGGAATGCAGCCTTCGGATCAGGAATTCATTTTTTGAGAAAAACGTCTCGTTGCCGGACACAAGGTTCCCCTTTCAGATCGCTAAACTGTCTATCCGCATCCACTGGCGGCCTCCCCTTGGTCCCTGTGGTCAGGCAGAATTTCCCGCCTTCGCGGTCAAAAAACCACCCGGGAATCAACTCAAGGCTCTTCACCAAGAATATCATCGGGGCTTTCTTGCGACTAGACGCGTCCTGCAATTCGCCTCCAACTTGTGACCGGGCTCCCGCTTACCGGAACTTATCGGTCGTTTTCCCTTTAGAAAGGACCGTATCCGTCCGATCCTGTTAACAACCGGCTGCCGTGATGTGGCAGTTCGCCGAGTAACCCGCCGCCACACCACCCCGATCACTGAAAAACCACTCGCCTGGCAACCAGGGATTGCGGGCATCAGCCCCCTGGTGCTCCTGGCATGAAAGCTGGTTTGCTGCGGGCTTCAACCACTGGCCAATGACCTCGCGGGACATCAGGCATTGAGCGAATCCCGTAAAAGACCCGGTGACCTGTGAGCCAACCGGGAACGGCCAGCCAACCGGGGAATTTATGAACGCCTGTCTCAGGCGTCTTTGCAACCTCGAGTATGATAAATGGGCCTCACTGCCGCCGCACGGGCTTGGAGGCCAAATGCCACCCCAGAGCGAATCATGATCACCTCACCTGACGATTCCCGAAAACACCTGCTGGATCTCGCCGCAGATGATTTTTCCCAAGTGATCGAATCGGCCGGAGAAAAACGGTTTCGCCAGCGTCAAATCCGGAGATGGATTTTTGAAAACCGGGCCGAATCGTTCGACGACATGCTCGACCTCCCCAAGACCCTGCGGGAAACTCTGTCCGAGCGACTCTCGATCTGGACCTCGCGGGTGGTCAAGCACTCCAGGTCTCCGGATGGAACGGAGAAACTCCTGGTCGAATGGCCGGATGGAGGGCAGGTGGAATGTGTTTTGCTGCGGGACGGTCAGAGACGTTCGATCTGCGTCAGCAGCCAGGTCGGCTGTGCCATGGGATGCGTTTTTTGCGCCAGTGGCCTGGACGGTGTTGAGCGGAACCTGACCGCGGGTGAAATCCTGGAACAGATGCTGCGTTTGCAACGTCTCCTGCCGGCAGAAGAACGGATCAGCCACATCGTTATGATGGGCATGGGAGAACCGCTGGCCAACCTGACGAACGTTCTGGCCTGCCTGCAGCAGGCCTCTGCAGCAGATGGACTGGGAATCAGCCCCCGAAGAATCACCATCTCCACCGTGGGAATCCCGCAAGCGATCCAGAAACTTTCCGAGCTGAAAACCAGTTACAACCTTGCCGTTTCCCTGCACGCCCCCAACGACGAACTCCGCACCCGTCTGGTTCCGGTCAACAGCACCATCGGGATTCGCAAAGTCCTCGACGCTGCTGACCAGTACTTCGAATCTTCGGGAAGGAGACTGACGTTTGAGTACGTGCTGCTGGCGGGGATCAACGATCAACGGGAACACGCGCAGCAATTGGCTCACCTGCTGCGAAAGAGATCGGTGCTGCTGAATGTGATTCCCTACAACCCGGTCTCCGGACTTCCCTATCGCACCCCGTCCTCCCGTTCGATCGCAAATTTCCGCCAGGTTCTGACCGCTGCCGGAGTCACCATTCAGTTTCGGCAAAAAAAGGGAGATGAAATCAACGCCGCCTGCGGGCAACTGCGAAGAGTCTCCCAAAAACGGGTAACGCAGATTGGACCCGCCGAAGCCAGCCCGGAATGAAACGCGAACCGCAGCCGTTAGAACGCCAGACTTACCAGCATTCCCAGCAGAACCAGACCCGTTCCAATCGTGGCCACAATCAGGGGAACATAGGGGATCCGGTCCAGCAACCCGACCAGACCGCTGCGTACTCGCTTGCGGGAGACACGTGGCGTGCGGGAATCCGGATACGGATGATCGGCAACTCCCAGGGTCAGGGGGTCCAGCAGGGAACCACCAGCCGGGGCTGGGCCGCCGGTGCCGGGTTGGCCCCGGGAACGACGACTTCTGCCAGAGGCGGCAATGGATGACGGCCGATCAAAACTGCGATGGCAGACAGTACAGACCCATTTTGACAATGCATCATAAGGATCCGGTTTCAACGGCGCCCCGCAGCTGCAGGTCGGTCCGTCCACCGGACTGGCCTGGGACCGTTGCTGTTTCTTTTTTCGCTTCCTCGACTTGGGGTTTCCAATTTTGAGTTTTTTCTGACAGGCGGGACAACTGATGCGAAAGTCCTTCTTGCCAAGCGAGTCGACCTTGAATCGTTTACCGCAACTGCAGACGATCCGCGTGAGAAAATCCTTTTTCCCGGTTTTGGCCGTCGCCTTGCCCGGCGAATTTCCGGGCGTCTTTCCACCTGATTGCGCACCCGGCCCGTTACCATTGTCGGCCCTCTTTGCGGCCCCGTCCGGCTCTCCATCGGTCTCCCCGTCCGTCTCTCCATCAGCAGCCGGGTCGCCTTCGATCAGGTCCGCCTGCAATGTCAGACCGCAGGCAGGGCAATCGCACTGGATCGTGGTTGCGGAACTGTCCTCGATGGGAAAGGTGATTCCACAGGGACACTGGATCAGGATCGGACTGCTGGACATCGGGAAACCGGAGACAAAAGCGGAGTCCCCATCATAGCATGAGTTTTTTGCCAACCCCTGCAGCTCCCCATTTTTCCGTTGACAGGTTGGAAAAGCTCAAAGTTCCTTTGTGGAGCCAATCGTGTCATCTGTTTCGATGTCAGGCCACGGTTGTGAAGCTTCCGGTCAACCTCCTCCAGCGAGGATTTTCCAAGGTTCATCAATCGCATCGCAGCATTTCCGTCGCGGTTCATTAAAAACCGCCACGCGAACGCGCCGGACGCAGCAAAAGAAACCAACACCAGGAGACCCAGAACCAACATCTGCTCGGTATTTGCGCCCCAACTGGGACTTCCGGCATGAACTGCTCCCGAATGATTTTCGGTCCGCGCTCCATAAGTGGTTATCCACGGGACGTTGGATACCACTTCCTGGTCTTCGATGCCAAGATGCTGCTCCAGGGACGCCTCCAGTGCCAACAACTGTTCGGCGTATCCTGGCGGGGGAGAGGATCTCCAGCTCCCGACACCAAAATGTCGCTCCAGGGTCACCAGGGGAATCACCTCCCCGTCTTGCAGCAGAATTGAAAGGGAATCTGTGAAAACCGGGCCATCCGAAGAACGAACAAAGGTGGTGTTAACGAAGAATTGCCGGATGTCCGAGGCCGCCCGCCTGGTAGTTCCCAGGCCTCCAGGCCACGGCAGCGGACCGTCATCGCCACGGCAGCGGACCGTCATCCTCTGTCAAGAGTTCCGTTCTGCTGATCCGGGTGCGGGTCCGATTGAAACCGTGCACAATTCCACAATAAACAGGCAGCAGAAAAAATGAGAAGACCATGCTGCCCAGGAATGTGATGATGCCGATTCCCCCTGCCGGCTGCCCACCCATCAGAACAGTCCCAACTGACAACTGGACATTCAGAGCCAGGTAAACCAAAAAGCCAACAATCAGAACCGGTACCTTGTCCCCCCGGAACAGCCCCTTTTGAATCACCAGGATGGAGTCGCCGTCCTCTTCAAAACCAAACCCCAGGTCCCTCAGTTGCTCCCGAGTACTTTTTCCGGATGAGTAGACAGCTGCCGACGCCTGGTTCGGCCGAAAGTGCCGGATCACCTAGTGGCCGCAATGCGGACAGAGGACTCCCAGCTTCAGCATTTTGGCGGGAGCCGCAAAAAAACGTGGGAGCTTTGGCAATTTGTTCTGATCATTTTCAAAAAACCGAGTCAGCGGAAATGGCCCTTGCAGCCGTGCCCTGTCAAATCAGGAAAGAGCCGGCGACCCCGGTTCTCCGGCAACCTGTTTCTGCCGCACGAATGTTATAGACTGGAGCCGAGGGTGATCCCACCGAAAATAACAGAAAAATCGAATCCTACCGAAAACTGGAGCCCAGCTGACAAAATGCCCATCCTTGGAGCCCACATGTCCACTGCAGGTGGATTTCACCGGGCGGTTGAATTGGCGAGTGCTGCCGGTTGCGACTGCGTTCAGATTTTCACCAAGAACAACAACCAGTGGAAAGCCAAACCGATCAGCGAAGCCGATGCGGAAAAATTCCGGCAAGCCCTTTCTGAATCCCGAGTTCGGCACCCGCTGTCTCACGCCTCCTACCTGATCAACCTGGCTAGTCCGAACGAGGAATTGCGGACCAAATCAGTCGACGCTTTCGTGGTGGAGTTGCAGCGGGCGGGGCAGCTCGGGATCCCCTTCGTGGTGATGCACCCCGGCTCGTTCACAACCAGTGATGAGGCAACCGGGCTGAAGACCATCTCCAGGTCACTCAATGAAGTCCATCAAAAGCTGGAGGACTGGAGTGCGATCTGCCTGCTCGAAAATACGGCCGGCCAGGGATCCAACCTGGGAAACGATTTTCAGCACCTGCAGGCCATCATCGAAGAAATCGACCAACCTGAACGGGTCGGTGTCTGCTTTGACACCTGTCACGCGTTTGCTGCCGGCTACGCCATGGAAACAAAAGAGGATTACGCAGCGACGGTTTCGGCGATCGAATCGACTTTTGGGCTGCAGCGGCTCAAGGCATTCCATCTCAACGACAGCAAAAAGCCATTTGGATCCCGTAAGGACCGGCACGAGTCCATCGGCAAGGGAGAAATGGGGCTGGAGCCCTTTCGGCACCTGATGAACGACCCCCGCATGGAGCAGATTCCGATGTACCTCGAAACGCCGAAGGAAGCTTCGAGGGGGCTGGAATGGGATATGGAAAACCTGGCCACGTTACGTAGCCTGGTGCGGTGAATGGGTTGACCGGCAGGACTTGAAACCCTCGCAGCCAAGGGTTCCCCCCGACCGATCCGCGGGGTGCTGTTGCCCGCAGCGCCTGTCCATCCTTGAAAAAACACAGCGGGATCAGAACCCGGGAAACCTCTTCGAGCGCCGACAACTTGACGCCGGCGTCTACTTCAGCAGGCCCCAAGAAGCTGCTAAATTGTCTCTTTCCAGAAAACATGTACTCGGACTGACGTATTCGTTAGAGGAACTGCAATGGCTACGAACGAACCCCTGAACAGAAAACTTCGCATGGCGCTCGCTGGTGGCGGTCAAGGCTCCTTCATCGGCCGCGTTCATGCCACAGCCGCAGTCCTGGATAACCGGGCAGCCCTGGTAGCCGGTGCACTTTCCTCCAATCCCGAGCGTGCCAAGGCTTCAGCTCCCGATTACGATATCCCGCAAGACCGTGCTTATACCTCGATTCACGAACTGGTCGAAAAGGAACAGGCTCTGCCCGATGACCAGCGGATCGATTTTGTTTCCGTTGCCACGCCCAACCATACCCACTTTGAAATCGCCAAGACCGCTGCCGAAGCGGGCTTTAATGTGATGTGCGACAAGCCCCTGACCTTTGACTTAGCTCAGGCCGAGGAACTTGGCAAGATCGTGGATGATTCCGGCGTCGTTTTTGCTGTCACGCACAATTACACCGGCTACCCGCTGGTTCGACAGGCCCGGGAAATGATCCTTTCCGGGGAACTGGGAGAAATCCAGGCCATCCGGTCCTCCTATATCCAGGGCTGGCTGAGAACCCGACTGGAGTCGGAAGACCAGAAACAGGCAGCGTGGCGGACCGATCCAAGCAAAAGCGGAGCGGCAGGCTGTTTTGGGGATATCGCAACGCACGCCTACAACCTCGGCAGGTACATGACCGGCCTCCTGCCGGAACAGGTAAGCTGCCACCTGAGAACTTTCGAAGAAGGTCGGGCCCTGGACGATTACGGCACGGCCATCATCCAGTATGAAAATGGGGGATTGGGTACGGTGACTGCGTCCCAGATCAGTCATGGCAGGGAAAACGACCTGTTTATCGAAATTGACGGAACCAAGGGGGCCCTGCAATGGCGACAGGAAAACCCCAACGAGATGATCATTCGACAAAATGGTGAACCGCACAAAATTTACACGCGTGATCCCAATGCCCCGTTCATGAACGCGAGTGGTGCTGCTGCCTGCCGTCTTCCCTCCGGTCACCCCGAGGCCTTTTTCGAGGCCTTTGCAAACGTGTACCGGTCGGCCTACGATGCGATCTGTCTTCGGGCTTCCGGCAAACCGTTTGAGAAAACGGACACCATTTATCCGAATGTCAACGATGGTATCGAAGGCATGTATTTCATCGAACAATGCGTTGCCAGCAGCTCCGAAAATGGTGCCTGGCTGCCGCTGAAACATGCCCGCGCCCGACGTTAACCGGGATGCTTGCCACCGCCCGGTGCAGACCGGCATCTTGGCAACCCCAATGCTTCCCGCACACTTACCACAACCCAAAAGAAATTGACCATGGACTCTGAACTCGTCGATCGATCAACAGCGATTCAAAAGCGACTGATACAACTGCGAGACTCTCTTTGACTACGATTCCAAGAAGTCAGAAGTCGGGGAAATCGAAGAGAAAATGTCCGCTGCCGGTTTCTGGGATAACCAGGAGGCGGCCCAGGAAGTCGTTAGCCAACTCAAAGGTCTGAAGCTTGTCCTCAGTCCACTCGAGGAAGCCATCTCATCTGCCGAGGATCTGGACGCGCTGCGTGAAATGGCCGAAGAGGATCCGTCGATTGCGGCAGACGTCGAAGCAGAGGTTGTTTCGCTGGAAAAGATCCTCGCTGATCTGGAATTGAAATCCCTGTTAAACGGTACCCACGATGCCTGCGGAGCGATCCTGACCATCAATGCGAGGGACGGGGGAACCGACGCGAACGACTGGGCGGAAATGATGCTGAGAATGTACTCCCAGTGGGCCCAGTCCAATGAGTACTCGGTGGACCTGATCGACCGCAGTGACAATCCTGAAGCAGGAATCAACAACGCCACCATCATTGTCCGCGGGCCCATGGCCTACGGTTACCTGAAGGGAGAAACCGGGATTCACCGACTGGTCCGCATCAGCCCATTCAATTCGGAGGGTAAACGGCAAACCAGTTTTGCGGCGATTGATGTCTCTCCGGAAATTTCGGATGCGGTGGACATTGAAATTGACGAAGGGGATGTGGAAACCCAGACCTTTCGCGCCAGCGGGGCCGGTGGACAGCATGTCAACAAGACCGACAGTGCGGTCCGCCTGATTCACAAGCCCTCCGGTGTCGTGGTTTCCTGCCAGAATGAGCGAAGTCAGCACAAGAATCGGGCCACGGCCTGGAAGATGTTGCGGAGCCGCCTGGCAAGCCTTGAGGAAGAAAAACGGGAAGCCGAACAGGCGGCCCAGTATCAGCAGCAGGCCAAGACCGGCTTCGGTGCCCAGATTCGAAACTACTTCCTCCACCCGGACCAGCGGGTCAAGGACGCTCGCACCGGATTCCAGATGGGCAATTTTCATGCTGTCCTGGATGGTGACATCCAGGGATTTCTCGATTCAGTCCTCCGTTGGCGCGTCAAATCAGGTTCGTAAATGGATTCCCTCGAACTGGACCTTCATCTGCCTGCCCTGGTGATTCAGAGGGAATCGATGCGCCTCGGGGTTCAGTTTTTCAAGAAGAACAACCGGTTCGGGCACGTGGTTTCCTTTGGCGGGGAAGACCACCTGTACAAGCTGGTTTCCTATTGCGAAGAAGAAACCGAGTGGCCCCGAAACCCGCCCATTCAGGATGTTCATTTCGAAGACCGCGACCACACCCAGGTTTTACTGGGTGTCGGCATGGCTGGCCGCTCCCATTACTCGATCAGCATCCGGTCAGATCTTACCACGACTCTTGAGTTTGAATTCGCCTGTCACATCAAAAGCCGTGCCGAATTCCTGGGGACGCAGTACTTTTTGGCCGATAACGGGAGCTCGGCCCACCGGCAGCAACTGCCAGGCAGCGAATCACTCGCGAGGCATTTCCGGGCTCGGGCAGGGTCCCAATTGAATCTGGCCGATAACCTCGAGCCATCCAATTTTGAGGCATCCCTTCGGTTGCTCCCTGAAGTCATGCCCAACAGTTTTCCAGCCACCGTGGAGTGGGGCTTTACCGCCCGTATCTGATTGCTGCCGGCACCCGGGAGCAGCTGAAATGTAGGCCGTCAATCCATCCGCAAAAAGTGCCGAAGACCTTCGTTCACCGGCGATCCAACGGTGGTTCGATTTTTTGCAACAGCTGCTCGAATCTCTTTTCCAGCCGCTCGACTTTCTGCTCCAGATCCCTGTTTTTTGATTTTTCAATCTTCAACTGCTCCAGCAGTTGCTGAACCCTCTCTTCATTCGAGGGTTCGTCGAGGGCCAGGTTTTGTCGCGAATGATGGACCAGCTGGTTGGCGGACTGTCGCTCCCCGGAGGCCACCGATTGACGATCCTGTCTTTCGCTGAGCCGGATTTCCGGCTGAATGTAGTCACTGAGGCGAAGAATCCGGTCCCCCGATGCAGCAAACCCTCCACCGAGGACCAATGCAAAAGAGTAGTCCTCCCGGTCACGCTCCACACCCAGCAAAATCCTGTCTCCTGGTTGCAGGTTGACAAAATCCCGCCCCACATCGTACACCGCCCGGATCACGCGACCGTTCACCGAGTGGATCCGGTCGCCGACCCGAAGCCCTGCCAGGTCGCCAGGCCCCTTCTTGACGATGGTTTTCACGAAGACTTCGTACTGCTTTTGATCGCTGTTCCAGACCCCCTCAAGACGCATTCCGAGACGGGGCACTTGCCGCTTCAAAACCAAAATTTCGTTCCCATCTTTTTGTGCCTGTTTCTCGTGCTGGGCCAGGCTGCGAAACAGCCTCTGAATGTGGGAGGCGGGTACGACATAAGTCCATTTTCTGTCCCTCGAAATGGCCATCACAACTCCAATCAACCTCCCATTGGCAGCGACGACACCAGATCCCTTCGACGTCTGGGCTGCCCGGATATCACAGACAATCATCGGAGGAGGTTCGACAGTCGAACTGGGCAGGCGATAACCGATCCCACTGATCATCCCGAAGGAAACCAGCGCCTGCTGGCGCCCCCAGGCCGCACCATTGACCACACAGTCACCCACACGGGGTTCGGAAGCTTCACAGCAACTGAGCGATGGGACCGTGTGATCGTCAATGGCCAGGAGGGCGAGACCCGAATACTCATCCAGGATTCTCGGGCGACCGGTCGTCTGCCTGCCATCCGGAAGGGTGATGCGAATATCGGGCTGCTGGGGATCCGGGAGGAATAGCGGCGTCACCACAAATCCCTTTTTCACCAGCACGCCCGAAAAAACCGCGACCGCGTGACCTGTTTGATGACTCCCTGATCCGATATGGGCCAGCGTTGGTCGACGGTCGACCCGGATGGTTACCGTGCTGGCACGAACAGCACGGGCGGCGATTTTCATGGACGCCCGTTGGAATTCCAGCGATTCCTGAGCCCGCAAAATGCCAACCGGTCCACCACCGGGCAGACTGGAGCAGACCAGGACAACTGCCAACAACCGCGCTGGCGAAATTCCAAAACAGGAGGACGGAAAATTCATGCTGTAGGAAGGAAGGTTCATGCTGGAGGGATTTTCATCACGGAGAAATCCACCGATCACTATTCAAGGCTCAAAAAAACGCTCAATATTCGACACTGACATTCCCCTTGGGCATCAGGTCGTAAAGGGCCTCCAGTTCCGGTTGCGACGCATTGAGAAACTCGGTCGGCAAGGACGTGATCGAGACCGGGGTTGCTTTCACGCCAGCCTCCGGTGCCTGCTGGGAAGCGACCGGCTCGTCCGGAGAATCCTTGCCCGCAGGTTTTACCACCCACATCATTGCACCAACCAGACCAGCCCCGAGGCAGGCAGTCAAGGCAACACGGGTCCATTTCCCTGAACGGCGGGAGCCTGAGGGAACCGGACTCCGGCTTACCCCTGGGACGTCAACCCCTTCCTGCTTTGACACCGGTGGAGTCAGGCTGGCGGACACGAACGCCTCCAGACGTTTCGCATCCCGGACCGGAAACAGCGCGTGGAGACGATCTGCATCGTCACAGAGCTGTCTCTGGATTTCACCCAGCTCTTCATCCAGACAAAGGTCTTCTGCTGGATGAGGCTCTTCGCGATTCAATTCTTGGGACTGGCTCATGGTTTCATTCTGGAAAGATCATCGATTCTTGCTGTTTTTAAACCGGTAGGCCGTGGCCATTTCAGGCCTGGCAATCGATACTTGGCAGGCCACGCGAAACAAATTCCCTCAGTCCTTCCTGGATATTTAATCGGCTGTCCAGCAGGGTTCTCAACGTAGACAAACCGTGGAAGATCCGGGACTTGACGGTTCCCAGGGGAATCCCGAGGGTCTCGGCAATTTCCTCGTAACTCAACTGCTCACTGAACCGGAGGATCAGCACATTCCGCTGACCAGCCGGAAGTTTTTCCACCCACGACCAGAGGCTTTTTTTCCACTCGCTGACTTCCAGGGGAGCTTCCGCTTCCGGTGACGAGCGAGGACTTTGGGTTTCACTTTCCCAGACCACTCGCAGCTTGCGGTTTCGAGTTCCGAACTTGCGCCGTTCCCGGCGGTCGAGATTCAGCAGAATTCCATACAGGTAGGTATAGACGGCACTCCTGCCCTCAAAGCGGTCCACCTGCCGGGCAAAGACCATGAATGTCTCTTGGGTCAAATCATCAGCATCCCATGGATTACCGGTCAGGATCAGCGCAGCGCGGTAGACCCTGTCAAAATGCTGGTCGATCACCTGTTCGATCGGCAGCTCATTCAAGTCGGTGTGAGGATGGTTCACTTTTTCATGCTCGAAAATTTTGCCTACTCGACAATGTTCCTTAACTCAACGTTTCGAACCCGACAACCGGTCGCCGTTGACCAACCATCTTAGCCGATGCACCGGAAAGCACGGAAGTTTCCCTTGGGTGGATTTGGAGACGTAACGGGTTCAATTTCATTCGTCCTTTCAGAAAAAAAAGGAACATGCGAGCCCAATGGTAAAAATTCTGCCATTCACAGATCCAGCTCCTCCAAATGGACAGTTATTCCCCTACAATGGGATCTGTCCGTTGACTGGGCCCTTCGCTCCAGGCAAGGGAGAAAGTTCGAAAACCACCTCCGACCGTCGCTGACGGAACTGCTGCGAGGCCGGAATAAGCATGAATATACTCTTCGCTTCCAGTGAAATTGTACCGTTCGCAAAAACAGGTGGACTGGCGGATGTCAGCAACGCTCTTCCGCGGGCCATGGCGGACATGGGGCACCAGATGCATCTGTTTTTGCCCGCCTATCGATCCGCTCTCGATGGAGGGGCCTCCTTCGAGGAAGCCGGTTTCAAGGACGCCGGAATCCTGCTTCAGATTCCCGTCGGCACGCGCCTTTTTACCGGCCGGGTTCTGACCGGCAAACTGCCGGAATCCACGGTTCCGGTGTACCTGATCACCCAGGACGAATTTTTTGACCGGGAAGGCATCTACGGGGAAAACGGCGAGGACTATGACGACAATTGTGCGCGTTTCGTTTTTTTCTGCCGGTCCATCCTGGAAACCGCCCGTCTACTGAGGATTTCCTACGACTTGGTTCACTGTAATGACTGGCAAACCGGGCTCCTGCCAGCCATCGTCAAACTGGAGCAACGTCCGGTCAGCATCCAGTACGACGTCCCGACAGTGATGACCATTCACAACCTGGCTTACCAAGGTAATTTCCATCACCTGGAAATGAAGCTCACCGGCATCGACTGGAAACATTTCAACTGGGAAGAGATGGAATTCCACGGCAATCTGAGCCTGCTGAAAACAGGAATTGTCTATGCCGATGCGATCAGCACGGTCAGCCCGACCTATGCCCGCGAGATTCAGACCGTTGAACATGGTTGCGGGTTGGACGAAGTTTTGCGGCACCGTGCGAGCGACCTGACCGGGATCATCAACGGAGTTGATGACTCGGAATGGAACCCTGCCAACGACAGGCACCTGGCCACCAACTTCGATGTCAGCAACTGGAAAACCGGCAAGGGGGTCTGCAAAACCGAACTTCAGCAAATCATGGGACTACCGACGAACCCTGACGTCCCGGTCGTCGGGATCATCGGCCGACTGGCTGAGCAGAAGGGATGGGATCTGATCATCGAAGTGATGCGATCCTCGTTAAGCCACGAGAGGGTGCAGTGGGTCATCCTGGGAACCGGGGAAGCCCGATTCGAAAAGGAAATCAGCCTGATGGCCCGTGAGTGGCCTGAAAAGGTAGGCGCTCAGTTGACGTTTTCCAACGAACTGGCTCACAAGATTGAAGCGGGCGCCGACCTGTTCCTGATGCCCAGCCGTTATGAACCGTGTGGACTGAACCAACTTTACAGCCTCAAATACGGCACGGTCCCCGTCACGCGTGAAACCGGGGGACTCAAGGATACCGTCATCAACGCTGACGAATCGGCGGTAGCCAATCAAAGAGGCAACGGATTCACTTTTACGGAATACTCGGTGGAAGCCCTGCAGAGCGCACTCGGACGGGCCCTGATCACCTATTCCGATCACCCGGAAATCTGGGGAAGGATCGTGGAAACCGGAATGCAACAGGACTGGTCCTGGGCTGAAAGTGCCCGCAAATATGACCAGCTGTACGAGTCACTGACAACGAAAAGGCAAATTCAGAGAAAGCCTCACCTGCAACCCCATTCCCATGAAGCGTTCGATTGACCGGGTCCGCGACGACCGGGTCGGGAGCCTCCCACCCTCACCTAAAAAGCAGCAAGGTGGAACCCTGTTGCCCGGGTTTCTTCGCAACCGGGAAAACAGGTCAAATCAAACGCCCTTGATACTCAGACTTTTTCTGCGATGGCCAGGAAACATTCGGCCAGATCGGCGTTGTCGCCGTTGGTTTCAACAATGCCCCGCTCCTGTCCCCGGTTGAATTCGAAATCGGTACCCGAGTTCTGATTGCAGATCCGCAAAATCCTGAAGTGATCCTCGAGCACCCTTCTGAATTCCTGCAGATCGTACTCTTTGCGGTGAAACTTGGCGATTTCCAGGGGCCACTGGTTGGGAGTGGAAATAACCAGTTGACCGCCGGGCCTGAGAATCCGTTTGAATTCTGCAAGCAGTTCCTGGTCGTCCTCAACATGTTCGATGGTTTCAAAGGAAACCACCACATCCAGGCTCTCACTTTCAATTCCAGTATCCTGGCCCGGACGACACCGGAACTCGATCCCGGTCCCATGCGGTTGCCCTGACGATTCATCCTCATGCGCGATTCCTGGTTCCGGGTCCTGCGACTCCACGGGCAAGACGCCTGGGGACTGCGCGGTCGACTTCCGACCACGGCCATCGTGTTGCCTGGAAGCGTAGGCAACCGCCTCAGCGTCAATATCGATACCGATCACGGAGTCCGCCCCGGCGTGAAGCAGGATCTCCGTACCGTACCCGGTACCACATGCGATATCGGCAACCTTTTTCCCGACGACATGACTGGCCGCGAAATGGTAACGGTCAAGGTGAAAGGCAGCCCGACCGGGATCATAGATCGGAAGCGTGGCATCCATTCGCTCTTCGCACTCGGTCACCAGCCAGCGGACCTGGGGGTCTGAAATCGAATACTCGAGCAAAGCCTCAAGACGCTGCACGCGACTTTCCAGCCGTTTGATCTGCTGTCGCTGGTTGTTGATAAACCGCTGGTGTTGCTTCAGTTTTTCGTGGGGGTCCTGCATGGCCTGCTTCCTCGGTCCGTGGTTTCCCCATCATGGCCGGCAAACCGTCTCAACGAAAGCCCGCTCTTTCAGCAGTTCAGGAAAGCAGACGCTGGCTGCGGGGATAACTGCCAAGCACGGTCAGTTCGCGACAGAATGCCCGCGCCTCACCGATCACTTCGGCAAATGCCGGATCATCCCGGTGCCCCTCCGCATCAATGAAAAAGGTGTATTCCCAGTTCATCCTGCGGCTGGGACGCTTGTCGATATGAGTCAGATTGATTCCCGCCCTCTTGAAGACGGAGAGCACATCCACCAGGGCTCCGGGTCGGTCGGGGGTGACAAACATCATGGATGTCTTGTCGTCGTTGGATATCCCGGCATGCTGTTTTGAGAGAACCAGGAAACGGGTAATGTTGTTGGGATTGTCTTCGATCCCTGAAAACAGGACATGCAGACCATACATCTCACCGGCCAGCTCACTGCCGATCCCGGCCACACCACATTCAGGATCCGCCTCGTAATCCTCACTGGCCATCCGCGCGGCGGTTCCTCCACTGTCAACATTGACCAGCTCCACCTGCGGAAACTGGGTCGCCAGCCATTTGCGACAGTGCACCATCGAATCGGGTCGAGCGTAAATCTTCCGTATCTCGTTGGGCTTGCAATTGGCTAACAGGCAACGTTTGACCTCCAGCTGGACCTCGGCATAGATGGAGATATTTTCGTGATGCTCGGTGAAGGCATCCATTGTTTCGGCAATGCCGCCGCCAGTCGTGTTTTCGATGGGAACCAGGCCGTAATCACAGCGTCCCCTGACGACCTCCGTGAAAACCCCTTCAACGGCCCGCAAATCCTCGTAGGCAACACTGGAACCAAAATGCCGTGTCGCAGCCAGCTGGCTGTAGCTGCCGATGGGGCCCAGAAATCCGATTCTCAGTGGCTGTTCGAGATGGAAACTCCCGCTCATCAATTCGCGGTACAACGCCTCGACCGTTTTGGCCGCCAATGGCCCCTGGTTCAACTCCTGGACCTTGCGGAGAACAGCCTGCTCCCGGTGGGGAGCATAAATGGGGGTTCCCGATTTTCTTTTAATCTTGCCGACATCCACCACCAGCTCGGCCCGTTCGTTAACAATTTCGATCAACTTCTTATCGACAGCATCAATCTTCTGCCGAAGCTCCTCGAGGTCTTCCTCGGAAAGTTGACTGGATAAATTCGGGTCGTCGGACATGGGTGGCTTTGAGGGTTGGGGGCTGTTGGTTGGACGGCTGGTTCGGTTGGGCATTTACCGGTCGGAGTAGAAAGCTGAAGCCTGAATCTGCTACTGGATCTCGGTGCCAAACACCGTCCCATCCGACCCTCCTTATTCTATTTTCCCTCAGGCATTTCCACGAGGTCAAAAATGGGGCCCCGAACCGCGTGATGGGAATCTTCTGGTCAGGCTCCGGCGAGACAGGCACGGTCCCCTCGTTGGCCACCAGCTAGAATTTATGCCGCAGTTCGAGCCGAAAACCGGTCAGATCGGTATCATTCTCACGAATGCCGTGCATGGCGTCCGCCCGGAAAAGGACGGCGTTGCTGATCGGAACCTGGTACCGGACTCCCAGCCCCAATTGCCGTCCCCGGGCCGACCGCAGGGGATCATTCCCCTGGACGTTCAAAAAAGCAGTTTCCAGGACAAGTTGCTGGCTGAAGTCGGGAGCCATCAGGTTCACCCCCAGGGCGGCACCAAACGTATCATTGGCGGTATCGTCCAACGTCGGGAAACCGGTAACACCGTCCGTTTCAAAGTTGATGCCGGTATTTCTGAGTACCCCCCCCACACCTCCCTGCCGGGCAACCGACTGGGGACGGCCGAAACCTGCAAACAGGTTGAAATAGGGAATCAGTGTGGACGGACTTTGGGTGATCAGGGAGTTCTCGACAAGGAGCAGGACCCCATCTGCCGTTTTGAATGGCAGGTCCGGATTCTGTCCCGCGTTGGCCAATACTCGAACCGAATTGGACAGGAACCGACCGTAACGCCGGGTGTAAGCGGCGGCCAGGTTATGGTAGCTCCGATTCAACGAGGTCCGGTCCTCGAGAAATACGTAACCCGCTTCGATATAACCATTGAGACATTCCAGAAACAGCTGAACGCCGTACATTTTGGCTGCATTGTCATCCCCCTGAAAAGCGGGACTGGTAATGTTGTCAAAGCCCCAGAAAAAAACGAGATCATAATTGGCGATGTCCAGTGCCGGACTGTTTCGTGCAGGCAGGGCAGCGGCAAACCCGATAAAGGCATCGTCCATCCAGATCCCATTCTGATAAAGCAGAGGAATCGATCCAACGGTAAACGGCAAATCAAAGGGGAGCACCTCGTTGAACATTCCGCCAAACAGCGCCCCCAGGTCCCCCTCAAAAAATCCGGTGTCGAACTCCAAGTCCGTGTTGTTGATAAAACGGGTGCGGCCGTTTTCCCTTTCAACCCGGGTCACCTGCCCTGCCCGGTCCAGCGGGGCCAAACGAGCATGAAACCTCTCGGTTCCGGTGATCCTGAGATCCATTTCAAGATTCAAAACCGAGCCCCAGACACCGCGATCCGTTCCATTGGCCCGGTTCCATCCCAAAGCCGTGCGGAGATCGCCAAAAATCTGGAAGCGTGGATGCAGCAGGTTGGTGCGACCGAGGAAGGTTTTACTTTTGGACAATTGCCCCAGTTGATAAAAGGGCCTGCCAAGTTCCAGCAGTGGACGCTGATTGGCGTTCAGGTATTTTCCCTGGTAGACATCCGCTTCCTGCCAGGGGTCGAAAGGAACGAAACCATCCGGGTCGGGAAGGAAGTCGATGGCCGAGTAGTCGACCTCCTCGGTGCCAGCCGCTCCGGCATGACCCGTATGAGGAAAAAAATGCTCCCCCATCCTGGGCTCCTCTGCCAGCAGGGGACGCTCTTGCTGAAAAGGTGGCGGGAGGACTTCTACCCGGGGCGCAGCTTCTTGTCGGGACGCTGCATCTTGTCGGGACGGTGAACCCAAGGATACCGATTGCGCTGGTATGGGGAACGGATCCTCTGCGGGAACAGAAAAAAAAGAAGCCTGCTCCGGTAATAGCCGGGCTTTTCGATCCGCAGGACGATCCTTCTGATTGGTCTGAGGATTCCAGCCAGTCGGAAACCGGGATTCCAAAGCAGGATCCATCCGGGTGGGCTCCTGCTGATCCCGGCCCAACCCGGGCCAGGGACCGACAGGAGGCGTCCGGGGCGGGACTGTCTGGGGATACCTGCCGTTGGTCCAATTGGGGTCGAAGGCCAGCCGGGGGCTCCAATCTCCCCGGGAGCCTGCAGTGCCAAGCCGAAAAGGTGGGTTCCGATCACTCGTTCTTTGGAACGCGGGACCGCGGACCGCTGTTTCCATGACCGGTGGGAAACCACCCGACACGCGTTCCGCCGGGTGCCACTCGGACAACGGCTGAATGCGGTTATTTTGGCGGCCGTTCGCAAAACGATGACCTGGGACATTGGCTACCACAGGATCGATCCGGGGCCGCGTCGCGGACAGACGGGTGATTCCCTGTTGGGCTGCAACCGGTTCCGTATCCATCACAGCCGTCTGCATGAATTGCACAGGATCCGTTTTCCCGAAACGTGAGTCCAGCAAGGCAGCCTCCTGCGACAGTCCTCGAACCGCAAAACCGCAGACCAGCAGAAAGCCTGGCAGAATATCGCTTGCGATCCCTTTCACTGGCCACCGAAACAGGGTGCTGCGGGGAGCAGGTGAATTCGGGCTTGTGGGAAGGGCGGCTGACATGGAATTCAATGAACGTCCGGCTGTGGCGGTCACTCCGGTTCGACGATGAAGGTCTTGGAAAATGCGTGCAGATCCAGGATCCCCTCGTTCATGGCACGAATCATTTCCTGAGTCGCGTCAACGGATTTCATGAAGTAGATCGGTTCTGCACGACTGCGAAGGCGAACCGTCAGCCGGTAGCATCCTGGCTCGGTCATCAGGTGAGCGGGGATCCTGTACTTGGCCCGGCGACTTCCGGTCGCCGCAATGGAGTGAGCTTCCATGCGAATGGTCGCGGGATGATTCATGACGGTGTTGGGGCGGGTATCCGGCCGGATAAACGGGATCTGGTCAACATCGAACGGAATCGGCAGGTACATTTCCCGATCGGTGCCCTTGAGGTTGGTCGTCAGGAACTTGGTTTGCAGGTTGAACAACTGGGTGTCCAAAGGAAGTCGACGAGCCAGAACGTCAGCCGAATGCAGATCGGCCAGGTCTCCAACGCTATCGAGGTAACCCGATTCCCAGAGGTGGTTTCCACGCGGTCCGATGAGGGCCACATTCAGCCACAACTGGGGCTGCGCACCGAGACTTCCGCTGGGCATGTTGTGCCCTTCGCTGATGTTCTTGACGTTGTAAAAAAACTTGAGCGGCTTGCCAGCCTGGACACTGGCAGTAAAAAAGGGGCCTTCGATACTGGCACCATTTTCCATAACCTGGCGGCGCAACTCCCGCTTGTATCCCAGGAGTTTCAGGTTGGCATCCAGGATTTCCCGGGCATCCATCCGGTCATCGGCTTCGCTCCAGACATCCGGAAATTCAGGACGGGCTCGTCCTTCCCGCAGCGCCTCCTCGAATGCCTCGCTTCCCCAACCGGAACGCCAGTCGAATTGCAGCCACTGGTTGACCGTCCACCTCTCGGCATCCGGATTGATCGGAAAAATTCCGGGATGGGCAATGCTGTAGCCAGGACCGTAAAACTGGTGGTTGGAATGTTTCCGGTCCGCTGTGACCTGCTTGCCATCGATCAGTGCGGCAGGACCCACCGAGTATCCCTCCGCCATTCCGGGCACCCGACCCATGTGGCAATCCTGGCAGGTGATTCCCTTCCGCCAAGCGGGTGAGGCACGGTACTGGTTCCAGACGACCTCGAGCCAGATCCCCGGTTCGACAGCAATCTGGTGGCAGGAGACACAGAAAGTACTCTTGGATAGCTGGTCAAACTGAATCACCCGGCGGTGCATCAACTGTCCCGGCCCCTTGTCATCGGGGTCGATCTTGACCTTGAAATAGTCAGCATGCTTCTTTGCCAGCTCAACACCCAACCCGTCGGCGGAGGCGACGATCGGAGCCTCCACCGGACCGGGTTCGATTCTCCGTTCACCGTGGTCTTTTCCGTGGGCCTGAACCACACGGTGACAGGCAACGCAGGTCACCCCTTCCCGAAAAACGGTCGGACCGTCCCAGATTGGCTGGTCGCGACGCAATTCCATCGTGGTCGCCACCGGTGCGTGGCAGCGGAGACAAAAGTAACCGATGGTTCCCTGGGTTAGATCATTGATTTTCTGCTCAAACCGGTGAAACATCGGTGAGATCGCTGCGTAGGCGTGTCCCGACATCGACCATTCGCGGTAGATCTGCTCATAACAGGACTTGCATTCGCTGGCCGATGGAAAGGCAGACCTTGAAAAAGCCTCGGCGTGCGGATCGACATCCGGATTCGAAGCCGCCTTCAGGTAGGCCGCGTTCTGCCGGGCAGAAGCGTTCCGATGCGGGTTGATACCCACCTCTCCCAATGGGGATTCCGCTTCAGGGAGCTGCTGGAAATTCCGGTTGCTGGCGGCAATCGATACCAGCTCCCGGGTCAACTCCCGGTCAATATCATTGTTATTCCCCGGGGGGATGCCGGTGAACCCCTTTTGACTTGTGCCGGAAAGCCCAAATGACGACCGCTCTTGAGAAGCGGGAGAATCATTTGCTTTTTGAATCGGTGAACGATGGGGTGCCGAGTCTGCGAGAATAGCGTCTCGAATCTGCAGCAGGGCCTGCTTGTGGTCCTCAAACTCAAGCCCCGGAAGGTCCGCCGTGCAAATCTCGGGAAGATCCAGTTCCGCCAGGTCGGCATTTCCGGGTGCGGATGAAGCAGGGTCTTTCTCAGCAGGAAGGGACTTTTTACCGATATTCGCTGAACTTCCGGGGAAATCACCCTCGGCGGCGTTCCCTTTCGCAGTTTAGATCGAGTAGCGCCGATCCTCCTCCAAACGGAGTGGACCCCGGCCTGAGATGGCCTGTTCCTGTTTTTTACCGTCCAATTTCGACCGGACGACATCTTTTGAGGCCTGGGCGGACCGATCTTTCGAGGCTTGGGCGGACCGCTGGTTCACAGACTTGGGAAGCACCCTCGGCAAAAGGGGTTCCAGCCCGACTCCCGGGCTCACTGCCTCTTGCACGGCTTCCGGCCCCACAACAGCCTCTGGCCGGGCTCCCGGCCCCCCCGGGGCCACGAAATACCATGCAACCAGATAAGGAACCAGGCTCACCAGTACAGGAAACAGGGCTTTTTCGGCGTTTTTCATGGTTGCTTTTGGGAAAGATGCTAGTCTCTCCATCGATCCGGGAAGATCGTCAGAACCAGAAAAACTGGAAGGACCGAATCGTCTTTCACGTTCGGAAAACAGAACCCAAACGAGCGATTCTTCGCAAAAAACTCAAAAACCCCAAAGCACCCATTATCACTCGCGAGTTTCCGAGCAACGCGAGAGCAACTCCGGCCCGCTGCCCCCTTCAGGCACCCCGTTTCGACAACCGATCCATAATCTACGCAACGGGGGAATATTTACCCAAAACGAGACCCTTCGATTTCAAATAATCTGAATTTGAGCCCTTGAACGGAGTTTGGCAAATGTTTTATACTTAGTCGCTTTCACTTTTCGAAACATAAGGGAAAAGGTGGCGAAATGAAAGTTCGCGCCAGCGTAAAAAAGATTTGCGAGAACTGCAAAGTCGTCAAGCGGAAAGGCCGCGTTTACGTCGTTTGCAGCAATCCAAGACACAAGCAACGTCAGGGCTAAGGCCCTCTGTTTCTGGCGAATGATTCGCTGCTTTACCTCTTTTTGGAGACAACCGTCAGATGCCGCGATTGCTCGGTGTTGATATACCCAACGATAAAAAAACTGTCATCTCGCTGACTTACCTTTACGGAGTTGGACCGAAAGTGGCCAGGGAACTCTGCCTCAAGGCGGGTCTGGACCAGGATCGAAAAGCTCACGAGTTGACCGACGAAGAATTGAGTACCCTCGGTACGATCCTCGAGCGGGATTACACAGTCGAAGGTCCGCTGCGTCGACAGGTACAGCAAAGCATTGCCCGACTTCGCGATATTAAATGCTATCGCGGTCTTCGGCATCGTGCAGGCCTGCCTGTTCGTGGCCAGAGAACCAAGACCAACGCGCGAACCCGAAAGGGACCTCGCAAAACAGTTGCCGGTAAAAAAGGTGTCAAGGACCTGCGATAGTCCTGATTCCGGAAGGGATCCGTCCTGCCCTCCCGGGAGATCTTTTCCTGCTGCTGAATGTTCGCTGTTCATGAAATGGACGGCGCATGAGATAAACGGTACAGGAATCGGGCTGGCAGATGGGATCTGTTGAAAACGGTCACCGCAGGGTGGCGGAGCCCGAATTGGATTGGAACCGGATGGAACCGGGCACGGAAAAAACAGCTGGCCTTCAACCGTGTCGGCCAACCTCATAGACAAAGAACAAAATCGATGGCAAAGACGAGAAAACGAAAACCCAGGCGAAACGTCACCGCTGGCGTTGTCCACATAAGGGCGACCTTCAACAACACCACCGTGACAATCACCGACACCAAGGGGGATACCCTCTGTTGGGCGAGTGCCGGGACGAGTGGTTTCAAGGGAAGTCGAAAAAGCACCCCGTTCGCCGGACAGTGTGCCGCCCAGCAGGCTGCAGAAAAAGCTCAAAAGTTCGGTGTCAAGGAAGTAGACGTCCGTGTTAATGGACCGGGTAGCGGACGCGAAAGTGCCGTGACGGCCATTCAGTCAGCCGGCCTGAACGTGCGAACAATCGAAGACTGCACGCCGATTCCGCACAACGGTTGTCGCCCCCGGAAAAAACGTCGGGTCTGATCGCCCCATCAGTCAAAGCGACGCAACCCGTCGCCAAAAAACCAGTTGAGAATTTACAGTCGCTGTTACCGTACAACCTCTTTTCCAAATCAAAAAAGGGATCTCTATGCATATTCGTTGGCGCGGATTGGAATTGCCCAGTATCGTGGAAGTCGACAAAAGCACGTTGACTTCAACTTATGGAAAGTTTTCGGCGGAACCATTTGAGCGTGGATTTGGCCACACCATTGGGAACAGCCTGAGGCGGATTCTTCTTTCCAGTCTCGAGGGAAGCGCTGTCACCCAGATCAAAATCCGGGGCGCCCAGCACGAATTTTCTTCCATCGAAGGTGTGTTGGAAGACGTTACGGAAATCGTTCTGAATGTCAAATCACTGATCGTCAAGAGTCACACCGACCAGATGAAGGTGATCACGGTTGAAAAAAATGAGGCAGGCGCCATCACCGGGGCTGACGTGGTCACCGGTGGTGAAGTCGACATCATCAACAAAGACCTGGTTTTGGCAACGCTGACCGACGATGTCCCCTTCATGATGGAAATGGTTCTCGAAAGTGGACGGGGTTACGTTCCGGCCAGCGAACACAGTTCGATCGAGCACGAAATCGGAATCATCCCCATTGATGCCGTTTATTCCCCGGTCACGCGGGTTCGCTACGATGTCGAACAGACCCGTGTCGGTCAGAAGACCAACTTCGACAAACTGAACCTGGAAATCTGGACCGATGGTTCCATTCACCCTGAAATGGCACTGGTAGAGGCTTCCAAGATCCTCAGGAAGCACATCAACCCGTTCGTCCAATATTCCGAAATGGGCCCCCAGGTCCATTCACAGGCTCGCGGAGCAGGTGGCATTGACCCCAAACTCGAAGCCAAGCTCAACATGACCATCAATGATCTCAAGTTGTCGGTTCGGGCTACCAACTGCTTGGAATCGGAGCAGATCCGCACCGTGCGGGAGCTGGTTGGCTACAACGAAGATACCCTGATGGAAGTTCGCAATTTTGGCGAAACGACACTTGATGAAGTTCAGGAAAAACTGACGGAACTGGAACTGCGTCTGGGAATGAAAGTTCCCCCAGCTCCCAGCCCCATGTAAAACTTGAAACGCTGTAAAAATTAAAACGCAGTAAAAGCCGAAACAGGCAGAAATCATAAAAGGCAGGAAAAATGCGACACCGAAAAAAAGGTCGCCAGCTCGGTAGATCATCCAGTCACAAAAAGGCCATGTTGCGAAACCTCGCGACCAGTCTGATTCTGACCGAGCGTGAAGATGACTACTACGAGGATCTCTACCAGGCAGATGGCAAGACTCCGGTCGCGCCTCCCCGGTACAAAGGACGCGTCGTGACCACTCTTCACAAGGCAAAAGAGGTGCGTTCGCTGGTTGAAAAATGTGTCACCATTGCCCGCAAGGCGATGGCGACCGACAATGAGGCAGCCAAGTTCGACACCGAAGCCGATCGCAATACCTCCGAATGGGAAGCCTGGCGAAAAAGTGACAACTGGAAGCAGTGGGTCGAAGCCCGTGCCCCGGGAGTCGCCGCGCGACGAAGGGTTTTCGACATCCTGCGGAGCAAGGAAGCAGTCTCCATCCTGTTTGAGGATATCGCTCCCCGGTTTGAAGATCGTCCCGGTGGTTACACCCGGGTCCTGAAACTGGCCAAACCACGATTGGGAGACGCCGGAGCCCAGGCAATCCTTGAATTTGTTGGCAAGAACGACCGGGTCGCCCAAACGGCTGAAAAACCCGCCTTCGAAGTCGAGGAAGACGAAGTGCCCGTATCCGAAACGGATGATTCACAGGTCGAAGAAAATGACGAGCCAACGGATGACGTGACCGCTGAAGCCAACGATGAGGCCAGTGACGACGTCGCATCCGAAGAAGCCGCATCCGAAGAAGCCGCATCCGAAGAAGCCGCTGAGGACGACAATGAAAAAGAAGGTGACTGAGAAACAGGCAACCCGTTTTAAGCGACACGCGAACGGGCTTTGCTGAATCCCCTCCATCCACTCAAAGGCGACTTGAATCAAGTCGCCTTTTTTATTGCCCGGGTTCATGGACCGCTTTTATGGACCTGCGTGAATCCCCTGCCTGATTTTCCCTGCCTGATTTTCCCTGCCTAATTTTCCCGGCATGATTTTCCCGGCATGGGATTGCAGCACTGAAATGGCCACGGCACTCCAGCAACCGACCAGTCAGCAAACCGCAGTACCCTCCGAGGAAAACGCACATCCCAGGACGCACATCCCACGATGCCTTCACCGTACGCGGGCCAAAAATTGCTGCCGCAAAACGGTTCCTACTGATCGACTGGACACAGTTCGGCTGCTCCTGGCCGCGACAGGACCCTCTCCATCCGGGACACCGCCAAAACGAGTTCATTCCACTCGGTAAAGATCTCCAGGGTATCAAACCACTCAACAGTATCGTCGTCCAGAGAGAGTGAACTGACCTGCACCTGGTCAGCCAGTAGCATCAGGCCATCCTCAAGCATTTCGAACGGATCCGAATCGAATTCCGGCTGAACGGTCTCTGGGAAGACGGTCTCCATAACGTTATTCATCAACCACAGCGCCGCGGCCTGCGGGTCGGCGGCAAAGATGATTTTCCTGATCCTTCCGGACTGAACATCGTATCGGTTCATTGAATTCTCCTTACTCAAATATCGATTTCCCTTGGATATTCCTTTTATCGCCAGCCATTTGACAAGTTTGGTCGATCGTTGGAAGACACCCGGTTTTTCCCGATATTTTCCCGGAGATTTTTTCGCCAACAGGGTTCGCAACAGAGGAACGATTGGCCAGTCGATCGGATCAGACAAACCGGTTGAGATAGGAAATGCTCTCACCGGCGAGAGCTTCGACTCCTGGCTCATAATCAAAGACTTCGACAGAGACCCAGCGATCGTATTCAATCTCCTTGAGCGCCTCAAAAATGGGCCCGAAGTCGACTTCTCCCATGCCGGGCCCCCTTTTATTCGGATCATTGGCGTGGAAATGAACGAGGCAATCCCGGCTGTCACGAATAATATCCGGGATGGATGCCTGCTCAGTCGACATCGCTTTGACATCCAGGTGCAACTGGACGTTTGCATGATCAATCTGATCGACCAGCGCCCTCCCCGCTTCGGCCGTCAGGAGAAAATCCCCTTCCTCGGGTCCCAATGGCTCAACCGCCAGCGTCACACACTGATCCGCGAAAACAGGCGTCGCTTCCCCAATCACCTTGGCGGCAATTTCCATCGCCCGATCATGATCGACGTCGGGCAAAAGGTTTCGCTGGAACGGCGAACCGAGCACCATCACCTTGCCCCCGAGGTCACCGCACAAACGGGCCAGCGACTTGAGGTAATCTGTGGTCGCCTGCTGTACGGCCGCGTCCGTTGTGGTGAGATAAAATCCTTCGGTAAATGCAAGCAGCCAATGCAGCCCGATCACCTCCAGGCCGTGATCTGCCGCCAGGTCGCGGATCTCTTTCCGTTTGGCATCTGAAATGTTCCGCACATCCTTTTCGATGGTAAACGGGGCGATTTCGATGCCGGTGTAACCGAGTTCCCGCGCGCGGGCAAAGGCCCTGTCGAGTGGCCAATCCTGGAAGGTTTCATTACAGATGCCAAACTTCATCTTCTATTTTTCCTGTGCAAATCGTGTGCTGCAAATCATGTGCGAAACGGGGACCCGCAGGTCATGTCCCATCCTCCAGTCTAGCCACTTTTGACAGGAGCCACACACGGGCAAAAAACCGGCAACTTCTTCTGCCGGGGCCGAATCTGGATTAAATTGCCCGTAAGGAAATGATTCCCCAAGAATCGCACCGGAAATGCGAAGACTTGCCGGACAATCCAACCCGGGCAATTGCGAATTTCCTTGGGTTCCATGACCGTTCCCAAGGTTCCATGACCGGGCCCTTCCTCGCTTGACCGCACTTACCAGAAAACTGGATGCCATTAAAAATGTCATTGGAAAATGAACAACCGACGAAAACCGGTAGCCGCTCCCATTACCAGTGGTGGGCTGGCGGCAGTTTTGCCTGCCTGTTACTGGCCGGTCTCGTCTACCAGGCCCTGCAGCAACGCAGCATTCCCCTCAAGCCATCCGAAGAGACCACCCTGATCACCGGCCCTTTGGATGCCGACGGCCAGCTCGATTTCCTGCAAGCCTTTGAGGAGCAAGCCTATTCCAAGCGGATCGCCACCGCGGACAACGGTATGCGACTCCTGGTCCAGAGGATCCAGTGCCCCGAGAACCGATCAAACGACATGGAGGATTTATGCCGGAAGCTGGGACTCGATCCGCGGCAACTCTCTCCCGATTTGAAGTACGAGGATCCCTACACCTTTTGCAGAAAAACGAACTTTGAATTGAAGGACGAATTTTTCAGGCAGATCGAACTTGAAGAGGGTGAATTTGCCTCCACAGACGTGGCCACAAAAACCTATCAGGATTATGACCGGAGCGAGATCATCAATGGCCGTGGCAGTCGGCCCTGGACGCTCGGGGAACTCCCCATGTTGAAGCAGTGGCTCGACGATAATGGGCCCGTACTGGACCTGATTGCCGAAGCTGTCCGTAAACCGGTATTCGAAATCCCGTTGGCCCGGGCAGACCGGGACACCCTCCTGCTGGAGCTGTTCATGATTGGCCCCGAATTTCGTTCCTACGCCCGGGGTTATGAGCTTCGGGCGAATTACTTTCTCGGTACCGGGAATTACGAAGCGGCCCACCGGGACATCCTGAGCTGCAAACGCCTGGGCAGGCACCTTCAGAATGGAACCACGCTGGTCGACAGGCTTTGTGGTATTGCAATTGAGGGGATGGCTGACTCACTCGGCATCTGCTCTCACACTGGCCCACGCCCGACCCGGGAGCAACTTTCCAATTTCCTTGACCAACTGGATCAACTGCCACCCGTCCATCCAAAATCAAAGAGCTTTTATTTCGAGCGATTGGTCGCAACCGAATTGGTGTACCGGTATTCCGGTGCGTTGGACCTGTCAGATGCACTGCCTGGCGGCAAAGAGCTCCAGTCGTTTCTGGGCCAGGGCCTCGACTGGAATCGTGTCTTCCGGGAATTTCAGCGGCAGTACGAGTCTTTGACCCGTGCAAACAGCCAACTCCCCCATCCTTCGAAGCTTGGCGGAACAATGAACTGGCAGGATCGCCTGTCCAGACGAAGCAGAAGTGAAAAACTCGGCCGCCTGCTGGCGGGACTGCTCACTCCAGCGACCTCGGCATACGGCGAAGCAGAAAACCGGGCCCGCTGCGCCGAAAACCTGAGACGGTTGAGCATCGCCATGCTGCTTTATGAGGCCGACCAGGGCAATCTTCCACCTGTGTGGACCGCAGACAGTAATGGCAAACCGCTTCACAGCTGGCGAGTGCTGTTGCTACCCTACCTGGGCCAGCAGAAACTGTACGACCAGATTCGGCTGGATGAGCCCTGGAACAGCAAGCACAACCAAAAATTTTCCTCGGCTGACGTGCCCTGCTTTCGATGTCCCAGTTGCATCGCCTGCACCACCGGCCAAACCACCTATTCGGTGATCGTTGGCGGGGAAACGGCATTCCCGGAAGGCCTTGGCAGGCCGCTGAGTGAGCTACCGCCCCGTGCCCAGCGAATGATCCTGATCGCCGAACGGAAGGATCCGGTCAACTGGCTGGAACCCGGCAACGAACTTTTGCAATCAGACGTGGAGAAAGGTGTCGGTTCAGCTTCCGCGACGGGGGGCGTTGCCACGATTTCGAGCGACCATTTTGGTGGGTCCCAGGTAGGCAACCGGGACGGATCTACCGACTTTCTTTCTGAAACCATGGAACTGCCGATGCTGAAAGCCAGGCTGAGAGGCACCTATTCCGGCTTCAAGAATTGACCGGTGAACCCTATCTCCCGCAAGCCCGGCCTGAATTGCCGGCCGCAAGAAAGTCCGGAGTCACTGCGACTCTCCCTCGGCTGTGAAAAGGAACGGCAGGTGGTACGATCAGGATTGTCACGACCTGAACGAAGGACACCATGAAAAAAGTACTGGCCGTTGCGGCGCACCCGGATGATATTGAATTCCTGATGTCTGGCACCCTCCTGAGGCTTGCCGATGCGGGCTACGAGCTGCATTACTGGAATATCGCCAACGGTTGCTGTGGCTCCAATGTCATGGACAGGGAAGAGACAGCAAAGGTACGACGTGAAGAGGCACAAGCCTCTGCACGCAGGATGAACGCCCTTTTCCACGAGTCCCTTTGCGACGACCTTTCCATCTTTTACGACCGGGAAACTCTGGCCCAGGTCACTTCCAGGATTCGGGAAATTGAACCGCAGATCATCCTGACACACGCTCTTGCCGATTACATGGAAGACCACATGAACGTGGCAAGACTGGTGGTAACCGGTGCCTTCTCCCGGGCCATGAAAAACTTCCCGGTCGACCCACCGAGGGAAATCACCACACAGGAAATCTGCCTTTATCACGCACAACCCTATTCCAACCTGACGCCGATGCGGCAAATCGTGGTACCGGATCTGTTTGTCAATACGTCGGAACTCATCGAGAAAAAAAAAGAGCTGCTCTCCTGCCATCAAAGTCAGAAAGAGTGGCTGGACCACAGCCAGGGCATTGACTCCTATCTCTCGGCCCTCGAATCGCTGGATCGCAGCGTGGGGGAGCTTTCCGGCAGGTTTGAATTGGCAGAAGGCTGGCGTCAGCACCTGCACATGGGATTCGGCCAGGAATCACAGAATTTCCTGCTCCAGGCGCTTTCGGAACAACCGGAATGCATTTTTCTGGAGGAGTAAAGAGCCAGGAGAGTAAATTGTGCAACCTTTCAACGAGGCTCATCGAATCTTCGGTTAGAATAGTCCTATCGCCTCCCGTTTTTCCCCAATTTGATTAAGCTGGTTGGTTTTGGAGCCGGAAAAACGGTCGGTTCCCCGTAGTCCTGAACCCCGCAACCTCTGATCCTCGCAGTCACCCAACATGAAAAGCCTTTTTTACGTTCTGCCCTTTGTTGCCCTGACCTTTTTCAGCTGGGGCGTCTATGGCCCAGTCCTGCATGTTGGACAGGCCGAGATGGCGGACAACCAGGGACTCAGCACGCTACGGCCCTTTGTCTGCGTTGGAATCGCCTACTTTTTGATTGCCGTCGTTTTTCCATTGGTGGTCCTGTTCACCAAGGGAGAAGTCGGAAACTGGTCGTTCGGCGGAACCGCCTGGTCCTTTTTTGCCGGGGTCATCGGGGCCCTCGGCGCGTTGGGTATCATCCTGGCCTTCAAATTCCGGGGAGCACCGGTCTACGTGATGCCACTGGTATTCGGATGTGCGCCGGTGGTCAATACTTTTGTCACCATGTTCATGGCGAGGACTTTTAACGCAGCGACCACAAAATTTTACGTGGCAATCGTTGTCGTCGCCATCGGCGCGGCGGGCGTCATGGCTACCAAACCTGCCTCCGCCAAGAAGTCCAAGCCGGTCAAAATTGATGACAAGAGAACCATTGTCCCCGCCACGAGTGATGATAAACGGGTGATGAAAGTCACCAAAAACGTGCTGATCGTCGAAACGAATGAAGATGGCAAGGAGATTCTCGATGCTGACGGCAAAGCCAAGACAAAAGCGGAAACCATTGTTGTGGAACACGCCTGGGACTCGGTTGACGGAAAGAACCTGCTCCGGGAATATCGCAGGATCACAGCACCCAACCTGCTCTGGGTAGGTCTCTCAATTGCCATGACCGCGCTCTGCTGGGGGTCTTACGGGCCGGTACTTCACCGTGGACAGATGAAAATGGGCGGCAGCAAAATGAGACCCTTCATGTGCGTGGGTCTGGCCTATTTTGCCATTGCTGTGATTCTGCCCCTGATGCTGCTGACCCAGCCGCAGTTTGCCGAAAAGGGGGCCTTTGACTATGCCCACATCAAGGGCTTGAGCTGGTCCCTGTTTGCAGGCACGGTGGGAGCCCTGGGAGCACTCGGCATCATTTATGCATTCAACTTTGGAGGCAAACCGATCTTTGTGATGCCGCTGGTCTTTGGCATGGCACCGGTGATCAATACCTTTACCACCATCGTCACCGAAAGCCTTTACGGTGACATCCAGCCCGCTTTTTACTACTGCCTGTTGATGGTAATCATCGGCGCCTGCTGCGTCCTGATTTTTGCCCCCAAGCCGAAACCGAAAGCCAAGCCGACCCAGGATAACAGCAGCGATTCCTGATCCGTTCGGCCATAGCCTGGCAGCCAAGCGGTGTCGAAGCGACGTCTGCAGGATTCCCCTTGTAACATCCGTAACAGGACCTCCGTAACAGGATCTGCTGCGCGGGCGTCCTTTAAAGGGAATGCGGCCATCCCGGGGCCGGACCGCCGGAACAGGCGAGGCGGGTTGGGGAATCTGTCGGGTGATCTCTACTGGCTCGATTCTTTTTTAGCGCTCAGGTCGGCACAAACCAGCTCCCGGTCATTGCGGGCGAAAACGCAGCGGTTGGCATAAGCCGGGTGCGACCAGCAGACACCCTTTCTTCTTCGCAACTGCTGAAGAGTCGGTTCCAGCAGCTGGGCACGACTGATTTCCTCAAATCCCCCTGGCGAAAGCTTGCCGATAATCAACTCGCCCCGTTCATTGAACATCCAGTTCCTGTCACCATTCTCCACGAAATGAATCGTACTCCAGCGGGCCCGCGGGACGGCTGTCTGATCCTCCCAGATTCGCTCCCCATCCGAAGCCTGA
The DNA here is from genome assembly GCA_036336715.1 of Planctomycetota bacterium. GTDB lineage: Bacteria > Planctomycetota > Planctomycetia > Pirellulales > Pirellulaceae > JABAAE01. Next base: position 13,508 of record JAYZFP010000073.1, on the reverse strand, counting down.
ATGCAGCGGAACTCGCCGTAACTGTCGACCCCGTAAAGATACTTGCCCGAAAAAACGGGCGTACTGATGATCGAATGCAGGGCGGCGGTTCGCTGTTCGTCGCGTCCCACCTTTCTCCAGAAAACACTGGCCCCGGGGGCCGGTTCGGTTTTCAGATCCAGCATCATGGCCCCGTCGTAAAAGGAGGTCACAAACAGCAGATTTCCCTGCAGCAAGGGAGTCGCAATCCCGATTGGCATGTTGCGTGGCTTCATCGGCACCTGCCAGTACGGTTTACCGGAGGTCGGATTCAGGCCCACCACATGGTCACCTGTCCAGATAACGCAGACATCCTGTGCTCCCTGCCGGATCAGGATGGGTGAGGAATACTGGGCCCGGTCATCAAGGGAACGCCAGACTTCCTTTCCGCTCGTTTTGTCAAAAGCAACCACCGAGGCGTTGACCGCACCGAGGTGCACGATCACCAGGTTCTTGTAGATCAGTGGAGAGGCAGCGATTCCCCAGATGGGCATCCGCTTGTCAGCGCTGATCCGATACTCGCTGTCGCAATCGTGCTGCCAGAGAACCGTTCCCTTTTCCAGGCTCAAACATTTCAGGTGCCCCATGGTTCCAATCGAGTAAGCGCGGTCACCGTCGAGGGTCACCGAGGCCCGGGGACCGGCCACATATCCCACGTTTCGGTATTCGCACTCGTACCGGTGCTTCCAGAGGCGTTTCCCGGTTTGCTCATCAAAGCACCAAACCTGTTCGACCTGCTCCGGTTCGGTCAAACGGTCCATCACCAACACTCTTCCCGCGGCAACGGTAGGTCCCGAATAGCCGGAACCGATGGGAACCGTCCATTTCCTGGCAATCTTCGGACTTTCAAATTTCTCAATCAACCCCGTTTCGCTCCACTTTCCATCCCGGTTGGCTCCCCGCCACTGGGGCCAGTCGTCTGCAATGCCACCCGATAATGGGAGCAAAAGAAAGAGCAGAAAAAACGATTCAACAGGAGGGGAAAAGGAACGTCGCATGATTCTTTCACTGGCAGTTGTTGGTGTAGGATAGATCATCTTAGCGAAGAATATTTCGATTGACTGGATTTCATGACATGCGAATTCATTTTTTTCTTTTTTTCATCCTGCTTTCCCAGGGACTTACGGGATCCGCCCGGGACGCGGTCAGGGAGGAACAACCTTGCAACGTGCTGCTGATCATTGCGGATGATCTTTCCGCCTCAGCTCTCGGGTGTTACGGAAACCGGGTTTGCCAGACGCCCCGTATCGATGAACTGGCCCGACGAAGCATGCGATTTAAAAACGCCTATTGCCAGTTTCCCGTCTGTGGTCCTTCAAGGGCCGCAATGATGTCCGGCATGTACTGCCAGTCAAACGGTGTGCTTGGCAATGGAATGTCATCGAAGTTCACCCAGAACATGGGAGACCGCCCCTCGATGTCCCAGTTTTTCAGGAACCATGGCTGGTACACCGCGCGGGTCAGCAAGATCTATCACATGCGGGTGCCGGGTGACATCACCGCTGGTGTCGACGGACCGGACCATGCCGCAAGCTGGACGGAACGATTCAATTGCCAGGGACCCGAGTGGATGTCCGAGGGTCAACATGAGCACCTGACCAACGAAAAACTGAGACGGGTCGCTGACCAGCACTACAACCTCGGATTCGGAGGAGCGTTTTACACGGTTCAAACCCGCAGCCCGATTGGGAAAGCGCAACCCGACCGGCTCGCTGCCGACCGGGCGATTGAAATCCTCAAGCGAAAAAAGGACCAGCCCTTTTTCCTCGCCGTCGGCTTTGTCCGCCCCCATGTCCCCCTGGTGGCGCCCGAATCCTATTTTGAAAAGTACCCGACCGAACAGATGCAACTGCCACCGGTTTCGCCCGACGACTGGAACGACATTCCCCAGGCGGGCATCAGCAAAAATTCCCGAAAAATCGGGCTGGATTCCATTGTTAAAAAGCAGAAGGTCCTCAGAGCCTACTACGCGTCAGTCTCCTACATGGACTACCAGGTAGGAAGAATACTGGATGAACTGCGGCGGCTTGGACTCGATCAGAAAACGGTCGTCCTGTTCAAGAGCGATCATGGCTACCACCTCGGTGAACACGAATTCTGGCAGAAAATGAGCCTGCACGAAGAATCCGCCCGCATCCCCCTGTTGATATCATTACCAGGCCAGAAGCGGGGCCGGACAACCGGGGCCCTGGTCGAGGCTGTCGACCTTTACCCGACGCTGGTACAGCTCAATGGCTGGAAGGCACCTGCTCATTGCCAGGGAAAAAGCCTGTTGCCGATCCTCAAAAACCCCGCACAAACAGTTCGAAGTGCGGCATTCTGCACAACCGGGAAGAGTCACATGGTGCGCACCGACCGCCATGCTTACATTCGCTACCGGGATCAATCGGAAGAGCTTTATGAAATGAAAAGCGACCCTCGCCAACAGACCAACCTGGCCGAATCACCGCAACAGGCAGCCACACTGAAATCGTTACGGGGAACCCTGGAAAAACATCTCAAGACCCAAAAGGCGTTCTCCACTCGCCAAGAACCGTGAACCCGGGAGACCACCCCCAAAGCGATAAACGGAAAAAACCGCAGACAAGACCAGGCCGCAAAAAAGACAAGGTCGCAGCCATCCAACCGGGTTGAAAACCGGGTCTGCCGATCCGTTCAGAGCCTGGCAATTTCCAGCAACTCAACGGCCGGCAAACCATCACAGTAGATCAGGGCGGTACGACCATAGCAGGTGCGGGCGCTGTTGGTATCTTCGAAGATTGTCGCCAGCTCATCAGCCGGTTCGACTCCCCAGAGCGAGAGCAGCTTGACGTTCCGCAGGATCCCGTTTTCGATCAGAACCCGGCCAAGAGGGGTCTGCTGATCCTCAATTTCCCGCTGCACGTGAGGCGGGAGAAAATTCAGTGACAAGCGGACGATGCCAAACAGGACCGGCTTCTGATCCGAAATTCTCCGAAGCACGATCTTGCGGGAGTAGTGCGTTGCTGTTCGCTGAACGTCAAGCACTTCGACGGAAACCGGGCTTTGATGAACCTGCTCCAGGGTCACCGTCATGTGGGCATCATGGGCCAGCAGCGACCGGTAGGACTCGGGAATTTCCGGGCTGGGCAATTCCATGAATTCGCCCAAACCGACCGGGTTGGCATAAAAAAGATCGACGAGCGATTGCAGGTCTGGTGTGGCCCAACGAGCTTGATTCACGGCACTCACGACTTCGGCAAAATGGGTAATGCTTTGGTTAGAGGCTGGGGCGCCGCAATTTCAATAGTCGGTTGGTGATCGTCCGATCTCTCGAGGACCGTATCGATCAGGTAGTAAAGAAGACGACGAAACTCATCGGACTCCACGGAATCCGCAATTTCCTCTGCCTTGGCCTGGTGCTTGTCGATCAGTCGATTCGCTTTTTCAAAAACGCCGGCCTGGTGATAAAGTTGCCGAGCGCGTTGGATTCTCAGTTCCGCTGGCCGATCCGAATTGAGAAGTGAAATCAACTCCTGTTTGTCGCCCTCATTCAGGTTTTCCAACGCCAGGGCCCAGAGGATTGTCGGCCGACCTCCCAGCAGGTCACCGCCGGCAACCATCTTGTTATGGGAATCCCCATCCCAGTCGCCCAGGTCATTGAGAATTTGAAAGGCCACCCCGAGATTGCGGGAAAAGGTGCGAATGGGGTTGCGGTACTTCTCCAGGTCGCCGGCCAGCCGAATCCCACTGTTGAATGCGGCCTCAAAAGCGGGCGAGGTCTTGAGAGCGTAGATCTTGAGTGCATCGATCGGTTTCAGATTCTTGTCCTTGGAATCCCGCCACAGCAGCTCCGCTCCCTGCCCTTCGCTCAGTCGCTGGTGAGCATCTGCCAGGCTGTCCAGGATATCGGCGGCCACATCCGGTCCCAGCTCCGCGGCTTCGCGGCTGACCAGACGGTAACCGAAACCGACCATGTAGTCGCCAACGTTTATCGCGGTCGGAATGCCGTATCGACGATGAATGGACTGTTCCCCGTAACGATATTCGTCATCGTCCTCGATATCATCGTGAACCAGGGAAGCCTTGTGGAAAACTTCGATGGACATCGCGACCCGGCGAATGGAATCCGGGTAACCGCGGACTACCTGTTCGCCATTCTCACCGGTGGCCTCACCCCCGGTAAGAGCATCGTAGGTCGCCATCGTGATAAAGGGACGCGAGTACTTTCCACCCTTGGCCAGGAAATCGTAAGCGATACATTCGGTTCCGGCGACCGGGTCAACTCCCGCAATTCCCTGGCCATTCAAATCGGCCAGTTGGGGGCTTTTTCGCTGCCGGGGAGCGATTCGATCGAGTTCACCGGCCTCAAACAGTCTCGAAGCCTCCCTCAACAAGGGGAGGTAGGTGCGGGTATGGGGGGCTGGCTGTTCGCTTTTTGTCCGGATCATGTCCGAAACCCATTCTTCGTCCACTTTCGTGTTCCGGCAATCGCTGGACAGCAGCGGTACTGCCATGCAGGGGATACCCGCCAACAGGATCTTGTCGATCGCTTTTTCCAGCACATTGAGGCAGGCTACGCCGCAGATTGCATCCACGTAACCACTGACGATAATCTTGAGCACGATGGGAGAACCCTCTGCGACGAGAATCTTGTAACCCATCTCTTCGGCGATGGCACGAAAATCAGCAATGCTGCAGGCCCCGCAGGTCTTGCAGTTCATACCAAATTCGTCGTAATCAGCCGGGCACCCCTCAGCATGTTTCAGGCAGTGGGGCAACAGGAACAACCTTCTTTCCGGGGGAATCCCAGCTACCTGGTCACGGTAGAATTCCGTTGCCAGGACCACCATGATCCATCCGACATAACCCTCTGGCAGACCTTCCTGCTCCAGCAGGGTACGTGCCACCTTTTCCATTTCGTCCTTGGTCAACGGCACGGACTTGTCCATCCGGCTGGCAGTGTCACGACAGACCTGCCGTAGGTGCTCTCGGAGACCGAGAGTCTCCGGGACCAGTTTCAAATGAGAAGTCTTTCTACGCCGTGATTTCCGCTTGGCAGGAGTCCCCGCTGCAGCATTCACGTCGCCCGGCTCATTGTTTTCAGATTTCGTTTCGTCGACCGTTGCCAACTGAATGCCCTTAACTGTCTTCTCTGATTTCCCGCCTGTTTCATTCCATTCGGCCAGGTTTCCTTAAATCCTGTTACAGCAAGTCCATTTGCTGCAGGGTCGTCGTTTCCGCCTGCCCCGTCATTGATTTGGAGTTCTTTTTTGCTTGAAGCCCTTTTTGCTTGAAGCTGACAATTGGAGTTCTGTCAAATGATTCCAAACGGTACAGCGTTATTTTCCACTCGTGGAATCTATTCGTGAAATCGTTCGCCCCGGTTTCGGTTTAACAGGACCCTGTAGTCCCCGCCGAGTCGATCGTCCGCTTATCGTGATTTTACTTTCCACAGCATCTTCAGCCGCACTCAGACGCTTGACGCCCCCTCTAACGGGGGACCTGACCATTGGCCGTATCTCCCCAGGGCCCTCCCGAGTGCAGCTACCGTAAATACCTGCGGATACAATCTTTCATGATACCACAGCTTGGCAAAGTAAAAACCAATCGGCCAGTCAATTCGGTAACAATCGGTTTCAACTGCATCCAGCATCCAGCCGACCCCTTTTTGCAGGACATCTGCAATTTCCGGCAAATTCCCCGCGAAAAGCAGGGCCTCCAGGGCGAGGGCCGTTTCTTCAACCGAACCGGCAAGCTCCCCGCCCTCCTGTTCGAGGGGACCACTGCCGGGATCCCCTCGGCGGCCCAGCCCGAAATCCCGGAATCTCAAAAAATTGGATCTGCCTCCTCCCCAGCTGCCATCCGGATTCTGATTTCTGACCAACCATTCCAAACCCCGGCGGGCTTCGGCGGTTTCCATTTTTTTCAGGTCTTTGTAGGCAGCCAGCACTTTTGCAGTGCCATAGACGGGGTTTTCCTCGTCTTCCCGGTCCTGGTTGCCAAACCACAGCGGCAACCAACTGCCATCCGACCGTTGAGTCGAAGACAGGTAAAGAAGCCCTCGCTCGGTGGCCCGGCCAATCCTGCGAGAGTCGATGTCTACGTCTCCCCTCCAGGCATGAATGCCACGCAGACAATGGGCAGTGATATCCGCACCGCTGCGGTCAAAGGGCAGTTTGCCCCAGCCACGACAGAAGGTTGGCCACCCCCGGTCCCGGTTTTGCAACTTCAAAAGCCACTCCACCCCAAGGTTTGCCGCGTCTCGAATCCGTTGCCGCTGTTCAGCGGTCAGGTTCCCGCGTCGCCACAGGTTGCGGATTGCCAACAGGGCACCCGGCGTATCGTCGGCGTCCGGAACAGCTCCCGAAAGATCGGTCCATCCCCAGCCTCCAGGAGGCGACTGGGTAAATGGATGAACAACGCGATTCTGACAGGAAAGAATCCAGTCCGTACACTCCAGTTTGCCGATCACCGAATCCACCTTTTCAACTTCTGTCACATTTTCTGCGGTGGAGGCATCCGCCCGGGCGGAAAAGGAATTGACCGAAAGGGTCGTTGTCCAGGTTGCAAGGTTGGTATCAATCGGCCAGCTTCCATCCTCAAGTATTGACTGCTTGATAAAACGGATGCCGTTTTTGACCACTGGATGATCGGACTTGCCGGACGTTGCAAGGCCCATCACAACAAAACTGGTCAAGGGAATCGCCTCGAGAAATCCGCCGCTCGCGGGTTGCATTCTCTGGAGCACCTTGAGGCTTCGCCCCACCGAGAACCAGCGTGCCATGCGGGTCAGAGGGTTCCAGGGAGGGTCGTGAAAAAACTTGGCCTGCCCGATGGCGACCAGTGCCGGAATGGCATAGCTGACAACCGGCAACTGCAGCAGGTGGTAAAAACGTTGCGGTACGCAGGCCGCCTCAAAGGGCAGTGCTGCAACCTCTTTCCAGGACTCGGACCCTGCCATCGCACAGTTGGCAAGAATCGGAACGGCAAATGTCTTGTCGGTTCCGTAGCGTGCACGAAGACCCGCGACCCCACCCCGCAGCTGAATATATTCATCCGCCCGCTGGATTGCCCGAGTGAGGTGATCCTGCTGGCCAGCGAAAAAAAATGCCGCCCGGGCCAGCATCGTGGTGGCAATATTCGAATAGCTCTTCAGGGTATCGCCCCAGCCACCATCATCGTTCTGATGCTCCACCAGCCACCCGATCGCACCGTCCACCATGCCCTGGTGGCTCCGGTCACCCGTCGCGTTTCCGTACGCCGAAAGGGCGCTGGCTGCGGTTGCCGTCGACAGGGCAGAAGTCGAAAGCTGGCCAACCCAGTGCCCCTCCGGGACCCGTTCATCCAGCAAATTCGATACGGCAGTGCTGTAGGCGTCCTCTAGTCGCTGAAAATCGATCAAGTTTGGTCTTCCAGAAAACAGAGGGTCAGCAACGGGTTCATCATTCTCCCCGGTCTACCAGGCCGAGCTCCTCCTCGGCAACGATCCACCCGCGGCATTCGGAACTCTCGCATTGGCAGGGCGCGGCCGATTCGGCAGGCCAGGCGTAGTCAATCAGGATTTCCGCGTCGGCAGGGATCGGCTCAACGGCAACGATGAAGATATCTGCAAAGGTACCATCCTCATAGGAGGTCATTTCCGCATTCGGATGACAGCTGTGATTGAGGTACCGAAAAGGAGCAAAGGGTTCCAGTGAAAACTGATCATCCAGTTCAATGCAGTATTCCGAGCAGTAATCCGGATCATCCAAAATCCTGCCTGTGACCAGGCCAATGATCTCCTTTTCGCAGAAATCCCGCCGGGCAAACAATCCTTTTCCGAATTCGCAGTTCCGGATTTCGACACCATCCGGATCCGAAAGTGACTTGAGCATACTGACTGGGAGACCGTGAAATCGCCCGATTTTAACCGGTACGGCTGCCCCCTCCAACCTCGTCAAGAATAAAATTGGCCCCGACTGCCTGTACCGACTGCCGGGGCCGAATGACTATGCAAGGAGATTTTTCCGCAAACCATGTCCACTGAAAAAAACGGTCCGGGGAGCGGAATCCGGACTACAGAATGTCGTCGTCATCGGCATCCCCGCCAGCGGACTCCTGGACCCGCCATTCCGGTGGGAGAAGAGCAGCAAGAGCCTTGACACGCTCTGCCTCAGCCCCATTGAGCAGGGTCTCTCCAATGTCCGATCCGGCAAGCTTGTTGACCGAATCCACGTAGGCTTTTTCCGGCAGCAAACCCTTTTCCCGGTAAAAGGTCAGCTCAACGATGGCCGGCAACGGATTCCCGGAAGCCTGCCCCTCGGGGATCAGGGAACTGAGACGATTCATGACTTGCTCCTGGTTCAATTCTGGCATGTCGGCCACCTTGTAGGTTGCCAGGAATCCATCCTCTTTACCAGATTCAAAAATACTCTTTACGGCATTGCGTACCGGGTCACTGTCTTCGTCCTGGTTTTTCTGGCGGGCCATCCAGACCCGGATATTGCTGAGGGTCGAACTTGGTTTGCCCACCCGGGTTCCCTTGGCCACATCGTAGAGGGAAACCTTGGTTTCGTTGATTTTCTGACCGTTGGAGGGAACAAGTTTGCAATTGACTTCGAAAACGACCAACACGTCAATTCCCCGGGCCTTGGCACGGGACTGCAATCCCTTGAGGGAACTCTTGCCAAGCATCAACACTCCAGGCAGTACGTTCTTGTACGCGGACGCTAGTGAGTCCCCCTGTGGCTTGGGACGACCGGGGCGGGATCCCCCCGCGCCACCACCACTGCGAAAACGGTTTCGGTCAGCGGCTGATCGACCATCGTCAATCGTTGGACTCCCGCCGGCACCCCCCGAAAAATTCCCGGCAAAGTTGTTGCGTCCGTTGTTGCTTCCACCGTCACCCTGGCTGATCTTGGCGATCATCTTTCCAAAGTGACCCCGGGTCCTGAGTTTTTCCAGCATACCGACCAGGGTTTCACCAACCTCTCCGGTGTAGTACTTCAGTTCATCCATGCCACCATTGGCTGGATTTCCGCCGCCACCCCGGTTTCCAAAACCACCTCCATTGTTGCCCATCTGGCTGCTGCCACCCGCCATGCCGGGTGAGCCTCCGGCGAATCCACCTGCGCCCCCGTTGCCACCTCGCTGACCAAAGCCACCGCGACCTCCGCGGCTCGAGTTTCGCCCCTGAGGCAGAACATTGGGCTGTTCGCCAATTTTGGGTGGGTCACCTGAAAAGCCCTTGTTTTGCTTCATCACTACGCCAATTCCCCATCGCATGGCGGTTCTGGGCCGCCTGACAGTCGGCAGCATCTGAAGCGCAATCCGGCTGCGTCCTTCGTCCTCGGCGATAAAGTGGCCGTACATGTACTGGAATCCGCCGTCATCATCACCATCTTGGAAAGAACGGATCGATTTGTCCTTCAGTGTTTTGGGCGCCGCATCCGCCATGCCGTTACCTGGGCCGTTGAAACCGCCGCCCGGACCACCCGGTCCTGAAAAACCGCCGCCGGGAGCCGAAGCAGAACCGGCTCCTCCCCCGGGCGCCATGGCAGAGCCGGCACCACCGCCACCCCCTCCATTTCGCATGCGGGGGTCACCATCCATCTGCTGATCATTCCCGCTGCTCTCATCCGAATTGAATTTGCCATTTCGCATTCTGGGATCACCGCTCATCTGGTCGCCGCCACCTGGGCCTCGACCGCCACTGTTACCGCCCGGGTTGCCACCGGCACGATTTCCACCGCCACCAGCCTGGAGACTTCCGGCCCGCTGCTTGGCGGACGAAGACATGTCGTCCCATTCCTGCTGGGGTATGTGATCCGGCTTTTTGGGTTCGCCACCCCCGCCCCCTCGGGCTCCGGCCCCGCCGCCTTCGCGTTGTTCTCGCATCTTGGCCATCTGGTCAGCCATGTCGCCCATCGATCCCTGACCATTCATGCTGGGGTCCTGGCCATTGCGTCGTTCGGGGTCACCGCTCATCTGTTCGTTGGAACCGGATCCTCCTGACTGGGAAGCACCCGGACGGGAACCGCCTGACTTCGAGGGACCGGACGTATCACCCCCACCCTGCTTTCGACTGGGACGGGAACTTTCAGAAGCCTCGTTGGAACTGGAGGAATTGTCCGCCGTTTGGGTATTGCTGCCGCCACAGCCACCAAAGGCCAAGGTGCCGCATGCAAGAGTTGCAAAGATCCAGAATCGTCGCATAGTCATATCAAAGCCGAAGAAAGATTGCAGTTAGAGAGCACAACACAATGGGTAACGTGGAAACCACTGGCCTGTTTCCATTTCCCGTATTTTATGGGGAAAAAAAAGCGATCGCCAGTGAAAACAGCCGCAATTCAATTGATTTTGGCGCATAACGGGCGAATTGTCTTAAATTGTGCCGACTGGCACGTCAGAAACCGGTCAAGCTTCTCATCGTTCCGGTCAGCAGCCCCTCCTGCTCCAAACCGAAGATGTCCGCCGGAGCCCGAAAACCGATCACCAGTGTTCCCTGGTCATTGGACGTCAACAGCAGGTCGAGCCGGCCGGGCAGGCTGATGTTCTTTTCGGAATTGTTCTGGTAAACGTTAAACGGCTGACTCGACCCTGCGATGGTCATCTGCTCCCACACACATTCCTTCCCTTCATAGGAATCCACCTTGCGGGTTTCCCAGCCAGCATCCTTGAATTTTTTCCGCATCTCAACCTTGATCTCATCCTTGGCCTCCAGCGGCTTCTTGGAGGGCATGAAAAAAACATAAACCTGGAAGGGAAGCAACTGATCGCCATTTTCCACATCACCCATGAAGGATTTCTGGAATCCGGCAATTTCAATTCCGGGTAGGCGGGCCTTGCCATAATCATCTTCAGGGCCATAGAATTCAGACATCAATTTGCCCCCTTGTTTCCAATAGCACAGCTTGGGCACCCGGATTTTGCCGCCCCCACCCACATCAATCCAGACATCCGCCAGATCCTTGTTCGTATTGGCCATCTCCTGCATCTGACCGACCCGTTCGTTGTAGCGTTTGCTGTAGGTCCCCAGGTCGCAGCCAGCGGACACCAGCAGGAACAGGAACATTGGAAAAATCGGTCGCATCAATCGGGTCCGGAAATAAGGAAAACTGCCTACCTCATTCAAACTCACGCAGTCGGCTTTGACAAGTCTTCAGGCGGAGAAGGATCCGGCCGGCGGCAAATTCTCACTGCTTTCCGGCAAGGCCTCCAACAGCACAAGTCAGCCAGAATACCAACCTCTCCGTTCAAAACACCCGGGAGCCGACGGGGACACGGGTAGTTACCCCCGAATCAGAAGATCAAATCCCGCAGAAAGACAACCAGGATCAGGACGAGCCCACACAGAATCAGCGTCTGGTAATGACCGGATGCCCGCTCCAGATTTCGCCTCGCTTCCAGGACGACATCTTCAAGGATGGAATAGGGTGAGCCTTCGATCACTTCACATCCTACGAGAAATCCCCCGGGGACACTTTCCTGCCAAACCGCCCGCGCGGTCACCAATTCGCTGACTTTGCCGACCCGCAGTCGAATCCGCTTTCCGATTTCTATTTCCTCACTGACGAGAAGGGAAACCCCCTTCGAGGAAACATCCCGGATCGAAACAGGCATCTCCTGCCCACCATGCTCCCACCGTCCAGTCGCCGGCTGATCGGTCCTCTCCCTGGTTTGAACGCGACGGTCCAGAAGGCCCTGCTGGGAGATTTCGTCAAGGTAATCCGTCGGAAATGTCTCGGGAATCCAGCAACCCGCTGACCAGGTAGCGCTGGCGTTGTCCGGTTGAACCCAGCGGACCTCTGCGTGGAGCTGAATGCCTTCACCCCCTATCGGACTGGGCAATTCGACAAGCAGTTTTTCCCGGAATGCCAGGGGGCATTCCGCCTCCAATTTGAACCCGTTGCGAGAAATGTCGACAACGCCCGCGGCCTCAACTCGCTCTGCCGGTTCGCACTCCGCCCCGACCCTCCGCAGGCGAACAGGAATCTGCCGAGCCGTTTCCAGCTCATGACGTTTTGATTTTCTGCGGGATTCAATGGGCATTCGGATTCCAGTCAGGCGGAAACGGCCAGGATTTGTCTGCGGATCGGCCTGCGATTGAGACACTGACCGGGAGTTTGAAAGCCTGGATTAAATTCTGAGGACGACAGGTTGAAACTGTTAATCAGGTAATCCGGACGGTGGCCCGAAACGATGGAGACCTGCGGCCGGTTGGCTGCAACATCGATCCCTTTCAGGGGTTCGTCGAGACTCCTTGCAGGGACCCAGAAGTTGACGCTTGGATACCCGAGGAAACCGGGCTGGAAAAAACTCCAGCTGGCCACTCGGACCTTGTCAGGCATCCACCAGGATCTGAGGCGCCAGAAAGATGATCAATGCAACCAGGCAGACAATGTTCAACCCGTAAAAAACCCCCTTGACCAGCGACTTCTTTCTTTCCCTTGCCGAAATCACCTCGCCCAGCAGGCGATGCGTCGATCCCCGCAAGACTTTACAGCCCACGAAAAATCCGTCTTCCGTTTCCGTCTGGCGCACTGCCCGGACGGTGAATTTATCCTCGTGGTTCAGTCTCCCACTGTCATCAAGGACAATCTGCACCCTCCTGCCAACCTCGATTGGACGAGAAGAGATAAAGCCGAGTCCTGTCGTCGACACGTTGCAGACCACGATCGGAATCTCCTCGGTGGAACTCTCCCAGCGACTGACCGCAGGCTCGTGCACCATTTCACGGACACCGTGTCGTCTCTCGAGGATCCCGTGACGAGCCATGAAACTTATGTAATCGTCCGGAAACTGCTCGTCGATTATGCAACCGGAGGACCAGGTTTCCCGGTTGGAATCCGGTTGCGTCCAATGGACCTCCGCTGCGACACAGATCGGAGGCTCGCCATCGGTCCTGAGAACTTCCAATACAAGCTGTTCGTGAAAAGAGAGGGAAGCAGTGGAGCGAATCTTGATCCCGTTGGTCGAGATATCGACAATGTGCCCCTCCAGGAAATCCTCTGCGGATTCCTCCAGATTTTCCGGTTCTTTTTCCGGGGAATGAATTCTCTTCCGGATTCTCACAGGGATCCAGTTCTTTTCCCGGATTTCGTGGCGGACGGAACTTCTGAAAGCGGATGCCATGGTTGCCTGTTGCTGGATCGGAGTATCGGCATCTAAAGACTACGTTTTTCAGCGGCAGACACGTGAATTATTCGGCAGAGAATCGGTTGGATATAGGGTGATCAGCTCGCCATCTCGTCGTCAGATCCGCGTAAAGGTCGGTCCTCCGATCCCGTAAAAAGGGCCAATGAATTCGGGCGGTCTCGCACAAACTCAAATCCAGATCCTGCACCAGGATTCCCTCTTCTGCCGCAGGCAGCGACTGGAGCACGTTGCCATAAGGATCGCAGATAAACGAGTTTCCCCAGAATTCGATCCCCTGCTCGGTTCCAGTCCGATTGGGAGCCACTACAAACAAACCGTTTGCGATTGCGTGACTCCGCATCATCGTTTGCCAGGCACTGAGCTGACTTTCGCCAAAGTTTTCCCGATCTTCA
>JAYZFP010000072.1:0-35982 GCA_036336715.1 Planctomycetota bacterium | reverse complement strand
GACGTCCGTGTAAATCTCACAGGCATCGGCCTTGAGGACTGCAGCCAGTGCAACGGCCGTTGTGTCACTGCCGCCCCGACCAAGGGTCGTGATGTTCAGGTCATTATCGATCCCCTGGAATCCGGCGGCGATTACGATGTGCCCCTCTTCAAGCAGGCGTTCCATCCGCTCGGTCGAGATGGATTCGATACGGGCTTTGGTGTGGGTGCTGTCGGTTCGGATCCCTATTTGCCCGCCAGTCAGGCTGACTGCCTTGTACCCGAGGGAGTGAATGGCCATCGCCATCAGGGCCACACTGACCTGCTCTCCGGTGGACAGCAGCATGTCCATTTCGCGTGCCTGGGGAGACTCACTGACTTCGTGGGCCAGGCCGACCAGCATGTCGGTGTTCTTTCCCATGGCGCTGACCACCATGACCACCCTGTGACCATTCTGGTGGGCCCGCACCGCTTTCCTCGCTGCTGCCTTGATTTTGTCGCTGTCAGCGACACTGGTACCACCAAACTTTTGAACAATCAGGGACATCGGGATCCTGCGAACGGGAAGGAGAATCTACCAATCTATCGGCAAAACACGCGTTTACCAAGGTCTTGAGCCGACGTGGATTGGCAATCCGGGATCGGTAGCGGCTAGCCCAAAACAGGGCTGGAGAAAACAGGCTGTTGAAGGGCTGGTTGAGCAAGTCTGTTATTTTTGCTGCTCGTATTTCTGTTGGTACTTGCGATAAAGGCGTTTGTGACGATCCGAAAGATCTACCTGCCGACCCTGCACAAATGCCGTTTCCACCTGATTGGTGATCTCCAGGGGGTTTTTGTCCGAGATAAAGAGTGTTGCGTCTTTTCCCTTTTCCAGGGAGCCGACCCGGCTGTCGACACCGAGAATCCGGGAAGGGTAAAGGGTAATGGCTTTGAGAGCCTCGTCCGGATCAAGTCCATAGGCGACTGCAGTGGCTGCGTGGTCAGGCAGAATACGTGCATTCCAGGTCTCGGACCGGTCGGTACCACTGATGCAGTATTCAATCCCCAGTTTTTGCAGGCGGTGCGGCAGGGTGTAAGCAGCGTCGTAGGCCTCATTCCGTCGGCGTGGCAGCTGGTAGACGGCAGAAAGTATGACCGGAACTTTGTGTTTTTTAAGCAGGTCAGCGCAGAGGGGGGCGTCGTAGCCACCGAGGATGATCAGTTTTGCACCTTGGCGGGAGCAGAAGGTCACCGCGGACTGAATCTGGTCGAGGGAGTTTGCGCTGACCATCACCGGGAGTTTCCCCTGAACTACCGGTATCATGGCCTCCAGCCGAAGATCGGTTCGCTGGCTGTCCCCTTTGCTGGCAGCAATGTAGGCTCTTGTATCCTCAAACAGTGTTCGAAGTTCTTCCAACGGATCGGTGGACGTGGATTCCCTTTCTTTCTGCCCTCCGGACGAGAAGGGAATCGCGGAACGTACACGGGGCCAGGTGATATTCATGGCCGCCACAGCCTTGACTGTCATGTCCTCGTAAGTCCAGCCATCCAACTGGATGACCGCTGACTTGCCGGCAACCAGGTTTCCCCGCGGTGCTGTCAGGGCCAACAGAACTCCATTGCTGCGTGTCACCGGTATGACCTCGCTGTCCGGGTTGACTGCCACCTGTGCCTTGACGTTGGGATTCAGGTTACCGATTTCCCTCCGATCATCGGTTGCATTGACGGCCCCGATTTCAATCAGCCCCATCTGGGAGTGGGCTTCAAAAAGCGATGGGAAAACATGCTTTCCTTTGGCCGAAATGACTTTCGTGTTGGCGGGTAGCGGAATGTCTTTTCCCACGGCTACGATTTTGCCCCGGTCGAACAGCAAGGTGCCACCGGGGATCGGAGGGGAGGTAATGGGGTGGATGGTACCGCCCACGATCGCTACGGGCTGTTTCTGGGGGGGACCGGGGACTTCGTCATGACCCAATGCAGCGGAAAGGGGAATCAACAGCCCAAGCAGCAGGCTGGGCAACCGGTGATTCAGATTAACAGGGGGAGCAAGGTATCGGTTCATGATTGGTCAGTTGATCAGATGTTGGTTGGGAAAAGAAAATCGGGATCCATCATTTGCTGTTTTTACATTTGCAGAACTCGTCATAGTTGGGCCACATCTCGGATTCTTTGACCCGTCTTCCCCCGGGCCGGGAATCCGTCTTTTCACCTGATGCCAGCACCTTCTGGATCAGGGTTTGACGCATTTTTTCGAATTTCGCCCGCTGAAGTCGGTCCTGCTGACGATCAAACATCAGTTGGCCGTCAATCCAGGTTTTTTCACAGCGGGAGAGCGTGGAAAGTGGATCGCCACTCCAGAGCACCAGGTCAGCCTGCTTTCCCGTTTCAATGGATCCCACGTATTGATCGATGCGGAGCTGTTTGGCCGGATTGAGAGTCACAAATTTAAGAGCTTCTTCCGGTGGAACGCCACCGTATTTGACCGCCTTGGCCGCTTCATGGTTCAGGTGCCGCGCCAGTTCCCGGTCATCCGAGTTGAATGAGACGACAACACCGGCTTCATGCATCAGTGCCCCCGCGTAGGGAATTGCGTCGTAGACCTCGAACTTGTAAGCCCACCAGTCGGCAAACGCCGATCCCATGGCGCCATGTTTCTTCATTGCATCCGCTACTTTGTAGCCCTCGAGGATGTGCTGGAAAGTACCGATCTGGATACCGTAGCCGTCGAGGAGCCGGATCAGTGCCAGGATTTCGTCCTGGCGATAACTGTGGCAGTGAATCCAGCGTTCCCCGTTCAGGATTTCCACGATGGCATCCAGTTCCAGGTTGCGTCGCGGCGGCAGTCCACTGGGGTTTTTTTCCCAGCGTTTCCACTCCTGCTGGTATCCCTGGGCTGCCCGAAATTCATCGCGAAAAATCTGCTCGACTCCCATGCGTGTCTTGGGGTAACGGGTGGAATCCCGGCTTCGGCTCCGCTTGACGTTTTCTCCCAGGGCAAACTTGATTCCGTGGGGAGCCTCGGTGAATTTCAGTGCTTCATCGACCTGCCCCCATCGCAGTTTGATGACCTGGTTCTGACCACCAATCGGGTTGGCCGACCCATGGAGAATGTTGGATGTCGTGACCCCACCCGCCAGTTGGCGATAAATGTTGATGTCATTGCAGTTGATGAAGTCACCGATGCGGACTTCGGCGGTGATCGCCTGCCCACTTTCGTTAATTCCTCCATCGCTTGCCATGTGTGAATGGCAATCAATGATGCCGGGTGTCAGATGCATGCCGGTCCCGTCGATGATTGCCAGGTCATTCCAGTCTGGCCTGGGGATTCCGGTGCCCGCCGAGATGATTTTTCCGTCTCGCACGAGGACATCTCCGTTGGAGATCCTGCCTGCCTTGCTACAGGTCCAGATCGTGACGTTGTGGATCAGAAGGGGGCGTGTTTCCTCAAAACTTTCCCTTCCAAAGGCTCCGAGCGGGTAATTAACCGGAAAGGTGGCCGACGAAAGAACTGCCGCCGGGGAATTACCCGTTGATTGTGCCTTTTTACCGGTTTCGGTTTCCGCGGAAGAAGCGGTTGACGGATCCGGTTTCTCCCTGGCCAGGCTTGCCGCCACACGTGTGCCGCCCGGAAGCGTCAGGAAACCTTCTGCCTGATCGTCGCCATCGTCAAAAATCAGGGTGAGTCTTGCGATCCCCTTGTCATCCAGAAGACTTGAATCAAAAGCAAGGCTGAGACGGTTGTTTTGAATTCCGGCCTTTGAAAAATCGATCCGGTTTTCGGTGGTTTCGCCGGTTTTCTTTTTTGGCTTTCCACCGCTTTTGTTTGTCGATTGGTCTGACGGCCCGATGGATCCGGATGTTGAATCACTCGAGGATTGCAGTTCAATCGCGAAGCTTTTCCTTTTTCCTTTGCCCGTCTGTGTGGTTAAACGCCATCGGCCACTCACATCCCGGGACAGACGTTTTTTTACCGGGTAGCGGATGCCGGATACCCAGGTTTCCAGGACATCCGTTTTTTCGTCAAACAGGTCGCCATTGGTAATGACGAGGTTGGCCATTTTCCCGTTCTCGATGGACCCGACCTGCTGGCTGACGCCAAACAGTTTGGCGGGAGTGGTGGTCAACGCGGCGAGGGCCCCCTCGGGGGAGAGGCCGCGTGCAACCGCCTTGCGGATGTTTTTCAGGAAATCGGTTTTCTTTTCCAGGCCGCTGGAGCAAAACGCAAATTCCACCCCCTGGCTTTCCAGCCGTGCAGGATTCTCGGGTGCGTGATCCCACTCCATCAGGGTCTCAAGGGTAACGCTCAAGGAAGATTCAAAGCTGGAAACGTTGGGTGCCGAAGGGAAATTTACAGGAAGCAGGATGGGACGTTTGGTGTCTGCAATTTCGTCTATGCGTCGAAATTCCAGTCCGCTTCCCCGGATGATGGCCTGCAATTTGAATTCGCTGGCATAGCGATCTGCCCTGAGAAAATGGAGTTCACTGGAGGATTCAATAATCACGGGCAGCTGTCCACTGATTACCGGGCCGAGGGCTTCAAGCGAATCATTCTGTTCGGGACCTGCAAGTTTGGGGTTGGCAATGATTGCTCGATTGGCCTGCTGGTACCACTGGCCGTCCAGGATGGCCTGACGAGCCAGGGCGACTGCACCCATCGGGGAATTTGGGTAGGAAGGTCGACTGCCGGAAGAGGAGCCAAATCTGCGACGTACCGTAAGGACTGCATGTTGAGCCACCTGGCTTTTGAGTACGGTGGTATGCAGGGATTGATCGCTGGTAGTGACAAGGCAACTGGCACCCTTGAGAATTCCACCGGCGGGCACGACGAGCTTGGCCGTAACGCCCATCTCACGATCCTTCTCATTGGCGTCCCGGTCGACGCGGTAATGTTCGGCCGCGGTAACCTGCGGCCGGATGTTGGAGTTCCAGTAGGAAGCCCCCGCATCGACAGCCGACTGGGGGATTTCCACCTCGGACCAGCCATCCATCAATCCGGGATAGATCGTTTTGCCCGCGCAGTCGATCCTGCGGACAGTCTTCGGTATCCCTTCACCTTTGCCGAGAACGGCATCAATTTTCCCGTCTCGCAGGAGCAGCGTACCTTTTTCCAGAACCCGTCCGGGGGAAATGACGATCCTGGCATCGGTCAGGGCGAACTGGCTGGGGCGATTTTCCCGCAGTCCTTCCCGGTGATCTGTGGATCTCGGGTCCTGTCCGGACACGTGTGACTGAACCAAAAGCAGCAACAGGAAAAGGAGGGGAAATCGAGAGACAGACATGAATTTCTCCGGTGGGGATGATACCCGGTCAGCTGGTGTTCTGTTGTGGGAGTGGCTGGAGGAAGGACGCCTGTTGGCTGAGCTTTTGTCAGAGCAAACCCTTGCATTTTAGTTAAAACTTTGTGGCTTGCGAACAACCTTTCCCTTGCATCCTGAAAGACCAACGTGGACGACCTGTGCGGGGCGCGTTCACCACGGCAGGGGGCATTGGGGCTCGCAGCGAATTTTTCAAAAGCCATTTCGGCTCCTGCCCAAATTCCTGAAGCATGCCAGCCAGAGACTGCCAAAAAACGTTTGACAGCTGCACCCGATTTCTGTGTTGGCATGCGGTTATTCCGCACTGACCGAACGGGCAGTATCCAGGATTTTCAGGACGTTCTGATGTGCTGACTGGGGGAGTACAGCAAAAATTGCATTGGATCCCAGTTGGTCAATTTCCAATTCCGCTTTTTCGAAATCGGCCAGGTTGTTCGAAGCGAGAAGGTTCCTCATCGCTTCGAGCAGTTTTTCAGAAGGAAAACGGTTCGAGGTTGCACCGGCCAGATCGTAGGACTCAAAAGTCAGGTTGCTGGAGGCCCCCAGGTCAGTAGTCATTTCCACCACGTTTCTGGAATGCCAAACCAGTCGAAGCCGTGTGCCGGCAGCCAGTTCCGTGATGAATTGTTCAAAGTTTTCCTCCTCAACTGTCAGCGGCAGGTGACCCGATGGGAGGAGAAGATCGCCGGTTGCTTCCCAGTTGACGAAAATGTGGAGGTCGTTTTCTTTTGCGATCCGAGCGAACAATTGACTCAGGCTGATTGGTTCGGATTCCAGCAGGGTCAGGCTCTTTGATTTGGCCTGCTTGGCAAGTCTCAATCGATGTTGGCAGGCAGGGAAGTTCGCGTTTTCGTTGCGAATCGGCGTCGATTGCAGCTTGCGAATGTGCCGGAGGATTTCTGCAACCCGGACCTGGGCCCATCCAAAGTGTTTGACAACGATTGACTGTTTCTCATCGTTGGCAGTGATCACCCCAACGCCTCCTACCTGTGACCAGGTTTTTCGGTTCACAAGAATTTCTATCTGGTCAATCAGTTTCTGACGGTCTTCTGCTGTGGAGGCGATATCAGCAACCGGGTATTCCTGTTCCACCTGCGTTTCGCGATTCCGGATTGTCAGGACCAGGCCATGGTTTCCCTCGACAAGTTCGAGCCCCAGCGAATCGGCCACAGCTTCGAGAACTTCACGCAATGTTTTTTCCTGGACCAAAAGGTCGAACTTTTGGTCGATTTCGATTCCCGCGAGCAGTATCGGAGTCACATCCACCGAGACCGGGATTGCGGTTAGCTGGTAGTGAAAGTCAAGGAATTCCAGCAGGGTAATCTGTTTAAAGGAAATGCCGGCGATGTTGACTGCCAACGCCTGTTTGGGGTCGGGCGTCTTCTTCATGGAACGGGCAACAAAAAAACGGGTCAGGCCGTAAACACCTGGCAGGTCATTTTCCTGGAAGGCCTCCCTCAGTTTCAAAAGAGGTTCATCCTGTTCGAACAGGCTTGAGAATTCGTCAAGTTCCCTGAAAAAGTCGGGGAGACCTGCTTCGTCCACCGTATCGTCCCCCGCTTCAAAACCGGGAGGAGACTTTTCATCGCTTTTGTCCTTGGGTTGTTCAGGTGCTGTCTTGGGTTTGGTTGGGTCCGACAGATCCTTTTTTGGTTTTTCGGGTGGTTGGACCGAGACGCCTGGTTCCTCTCCTTTTTTTTCTGGAGGAATTTCTTTGTTGGATTTCCCTTTTCCGGCTTTTGAGGGTGCCTTTTGCGGTTGGCTGTTATTCTTCTTTTCAGCGGCACGAGAAGGTTCCCCAGTCTTTCCTCCTTTGTCAGTTTCCGCTCCCTTGTTCTTTTCTGCAGGTTTGGAAAGGCTCTTCCCGGATTTCGGGTTTTCAGCCGTCCGCTCGTCACCCCCGTCTCCCGATAACTGCAGTGCGGCAAAGACAATGGCACCGATTCCGAAAATGAGGATGGAAACGGCCGTGGTCATCGCGAAGAGAAGTTTTTTACGCTGTTTGGATTGGGAAGAATTCCATTGATCCCCGGGAAGGAGTGGTTGGGTGGCCGCGGATTCCGTTGGTGACTGATTCCCAGCCTCTCTCGAAGATGATTCCTCGTCTCCCTGCCAACGGTTGTCCGGTTGGGAGGCAGGAGGGGCCACAGGTTTCGACAGTCCCTCCGAAACCGAACCACTGATGGTGGATACCGTTTCCGGAAGGTTGGGGTCGGGCACCGGTTTGACGAATGGCTTGGTGGATTTCGCCTGGGGATCTGGCGGATCCGTCTGGTCCCATCCTTCGGGTGGCTGAACCTGGACCATGCTGCCGCATTTTGGGCAGGCAAGGATCTGCCCGATTGCCGATTTTTGCCTCACATTCAGACTGGTCTGGCAAGTATCGCAGGTGATTTTGAAAAGAGCCACGGGTTCCGCCAATCTGAGTTTACGACCACACTCCGAAGGATACGTTGGTGCCATTCATTTGACACACCCCTAATCCGTCCGCTCACTCTTAATGATAGATTATTTTTACGATTTTTGCCAAAGTAGGGACGGTGACGGTTGGGACACTCTGATTTTGGGGGGCTTTTGAATCCAGGGGCCTGGCAAGGGAAACAGGTATCATTTCAAAGGAAACCGGTTGTCTGTTTTGCCAACCCTTTGTCAAAAAAGGATGGTGTAGAATCAGTGAACACTTTGGGTTGCAGCAGCGGACTTTACGCGGCAATCAGGCAAGTGTTCCATCTTTTTCATGTGCGAATCTCCGACACTTATTGGTATTGTTTTCGAACCCATGAACATTTTGGTAATCGGTACCTTTGACAGCAAACGGGAGGAATATCAATTCCTTGTCAGTGAAATCCAACGCCTGGGGGCATCCGTGACCGCCATGGACATCGGGACTTTTTCCGATGGCCTGGGGGTGGAAGTCGATTGTGTTTTGGCAAAAAAGGTTCTTTCGGCAGCGGGTGTCTCGATTTCTGAAGTCCGGGCGGCCAGGGATCGCGGTGAAGCGATGAAACAGATGGCCGAAGGGGCAGCCTTGAAGTCACGGGAACTCATCGATTCCGGGCGAGTCGCTGGTGTGATCGGGATGGGAGGTTCGGGCGGAAGCAGTGTGATTTCAGCCGCCATGCAGCGACTGCCGATCGGGCTTCCCAAGGTTCTTCTTTCGACGATGGCCGGTGGAGACACCCGGGCCTTTGTCGGTTCCCGGGATATTACGCTGATCCCATCCATTACAGACATATCCGGGTTAAACCGGATTTCGAGGGTCATGATATCGTCCGCGGCAGCTGCAGTGGTTGGTATGGCCGAAGAGTATGGGAAACGGGAACAGGGAGCAAAAGCCGAAAAGGTGTTTGCCGCCAGCATGTTCGGCAACACGACCGATTGCGTCAACCGCTGCCGGGATTTGCTTCAGCGTGACCGGCAAGAGGTGCTCGTATTTCATGCGACGGGCACTGGAGGAAGGACCATGGAGGCACTGATTGAAGACGGTTTCGTCGATGGCTGCCTCGATATTACGACCACGGAAATTGCCGACCATGTTTGTGAGGGAATCCTGAGTGCCGGGCCGGGGCGACTGGCTGCTGCCGGACAAAAGGGGATTCCGCACCTGGTCGTGCCCGGTTGCGTCGACATGGCAAATTTTGGACCATTGGATTCGGTCCCGGAAAGATATCGTGATTCTGGACGCCTGCTGTACGAGTGGAATCCGGCCGTCACTCTGATGCGGACCAACGTGGAAGAGAACCGCCGGATTGGAGAGATATTCGTCGAAAAACTCAACGGCGCCCGGGGACCGGTTCATGTGCTGCTTCCCCTGCGGGGCGTCTCCATACTGGATGCCGACGGAGAACGGTTTTGCGACCGGGAAGCTGACGAATCGTTATTCGGGGTTCTTCGTGAAAAGCTGGATCCTTCGATTCCTTTGACCGAACTGGATCTGAATATCAACGACCCCGAATTCGCGGACGCTGCGGTAAGACTTTTCGAAGGAATGCTTGCGTGAAACTTGCGGGTTTCTTTTCAAAGCAACCAAAAACTCGTGTATTGGCAAATATCAACGGGCAAATATCAACGGGCGGGGCAGCGACAGCTTGCCATCCCGGCCAGGAATCTCCATCCTTGACGTCCACCATCCAATGACTCGGTAACGAGTCTGTTAAGGGGAATGGAAAATTCCCTGCTCGGCTGGTCCAGCCGCACGCCGGGTTTCCCTACTCGGCTTTCTTTTTGGGTGGAATGCCCTTTTTGTGAACCATGATGGCGACCGTCTTCAATCGGACATAGGCTTCCGACATGTGGAGAAATCCCTTGTGGGGTCCAATCTCGCCCCAGGAATTCTTGATAACGTAATACTTGTTTCCCTTTTTGTCCCTGGAAATTCCCACCAGGTGCATCAGGTGGTCATCGGTGGTGGAATAGCTGTAAAAGGTCTCCTGACGCATTTCCTGGGTAACTGTTTTTTCTTTTCCGGGTTCGGTGAACAGATCCTTGCGTTGCGGGTCCTGGGGCAGGATGGCCATTCCCTTGCGGGATTGGAAACCGCTTTCGCTGACGTCTCCGTCCCACGCTACGGAAAAGCCGTTTTCAATGGCGTGATCGATGACACTGACGAGTTCATCAATGGGAACGTTTCGAAAGGAACCATTTGAGTTGTTGTCCGGGATCTCCAGCACAAAGTCTTCATGAAAAGGGTGGTGGGTGTAGGAGGTAAGGCTCACGTAGTTCTTCGGATTGAATCCGAATTTTTGAGCAAGCTGTTTCGGGGTGTAATTCTTGTCCTGGTAGTTGAAGGAACTCGGCGACTCTCCGATGTAAATGTCGAGCACCTTGTCATAGGCCATTTTCCACCTGGGCGAGAGTCGCTTTTGCTTGATCACGGCATCCAGGATGCCTTTCAGCACAACTTCCATTTCCGAGTGATTGTGGACTTTGGTACCCGATTGAAGTCCGGAAAAGTACTCTTCGGGAATCAGGCCGTGCCTTCCTACAGCATTGATAAAATCATGCGCCAAGGCTCCCTGCCCAAAATTGGCTTTTCCGCTGCGGAGGACATAGTTCATCGCCTTGTCCTTGTAAACGTTCTTGACGACAAACATCTCCGAAAAGTTGTGTTTACCCATACCCTGCCGAATCAATTCGCTTTCCAGAAACGAGGCACCGGCGAAGCACCAGCAGGTACCGGTTTGATCCTGGGATTTTACTCCCGTGTGTTCGACGCTTTTTTCAATTTGAAAGCCGTAACCCTTGACCTCTTTTTTCTCTTGGGTGGTTGTTTCCTCACCATGACCGCTTGCGGGCTGCGAGAGCAGTACGGTCCCGGCCATCAGCACGAAAAGGGATGTGTAAACGGAGTTCCGGGCAAAATGATTGAAGGTCATTGGTTTTCCTCGATTTCCCAGGGATTAAAAGATCGTTTTCCTGCCGCATGAATAGCTGGCCGGCTTTGGGGATTCCCTATTAAAGTATCTTCCCGGGGCGATAAAATCCAACCCGTAGGAGTCCCTTCGCCCCGGTTTTCAGGAACTGCCCGATCGTTCGTGCGTCTCAGTGATTGGGGGAATTCTTCCCTTAGGAACTTTGGAATTGGGATTTCTTTCACCCTGCCGTTCGAGCTGCGGGAAGGGACGAATCCCTCCTTTGAAAAATCTTCTACGGTTGCTGGGCCTGTTTTCCGGGCGGGATTCCGGTAAACGGCGGGGATGCCTTTTTTTCCTCACAGTAGAATCTGCATCCTGGGTGCAAGGTCCCAGTGGGCCAATGAAAATGGAGCAGTCGTTAACCGAAAGGCTGGGCTCCCCACGCAAAAATGCGAGGCGGTCTTGTTTTCGGATGCCTGGAAACCGGTTAGGCTTTTAACTGGGAGGGAATCGAAAAAGGGCAGGAGATGACTGCAAACAGGGTAAGGGATTCATGAAGTTTGTATTTCTCGGGACGACCGGCTATCACCCCAACAACCGACGCCATACTGCGTCCATCATGTTTCCAGAAACCGGCCTGATTCTCGACGCTGGTACCGGGATCTTTCGCGCGCGGGATTTGTTGCAAACCGAAGAGCTGCACATTTTCCTAAGTCATGCACACCTGGATCACTGTGTCGGGCTGACCTTCCTGTTCGATATTGGTTTCCAGTCAGGGCTCAAGGCTTCGACCGTTTACGGGGAGACCGACAAGCTGAAAGCCATCGAAGAAAAATTACTCACTGAACTGATTTTTCCTGCTCGCTTGCCAATGGAATACCATCCGATATCCGTCGGAAAGGGTGGTGCGGGTTGGATGGAATTGCCTGGACAGATGAAAGTAGCTGCCTTTCCTTTGAAGCACCCGGGGGGATCCATCGGATTCCTTGTCGAGCAGTCGGGCAAACGGGTGGCCTACGTGACCGATACCACGGCGTCCCTGGACCAGCCTTACCTTGAGATGATCCAGGATGTGGACGTTCTGATTCATGAATGCTATTTTCCGGACGGATTTGAGGAGCATGCCGTTTTGACCGGCCACAGTTGTGCGAGTTCTGTGGCGGAGGTTGCCCGCGCCTGCAATGTTGGCGATTTGCTCTGTGTGCATGTAAATCCGATGGATGAAAGCGATGATCCGATAGGTTTGGAATCCATGCGGGAAATATTTCCCCGGACACGGATTCCGGAGGATCTGGATGTGGTGGATTTCTGAAGCTCTGATCGGGCTTTCGGAGAACAGGTATTGTTCCTCATGAATAACCAGGCGGCCCCTTTTTCCCGAACGGCCTGCGGTATCTGCTTCCCACGGGGCGCTTGACGAAAATGGAACTGCGGCGTTCTTGGCAGAATACCAAAGAGTGTCCGTTAACAAGCCGGCATGCATGGAGCTTTGTCCGGACAGGCGGCCCGATGAGGTCAGCTGGAGGGAGCTGCGATTCGGGAAGCAGCTTCACGCCCCAAATCCTGTGGGGAATCAATTTGCTGCAGATCGTTGCCAGGTGTTTCAGCCTGAAGCAGGTGCAGTGTCTGCGTGGGAAAGGCCAGGCCGATTTGGAGCTGTTCTGCGAGTTTCATGATGTTGATCAGGATGTTGTGTTTTTCCTGCAGTTCGCCGGTCCAGTCTTTGGTCTGCAAGAAGAAGTAGAGCATGATCTGGATGGCGCTGTCCCCCAATTCGTTGACGTAGACATGAAAGTAGTCCTTTCGCGTCGAAGGGTTCATGCGAATCAACTCCCGGATGCCTTCACAAAAAGCTTCCAGCTGATCGGGGGACGCGCTGTATTCGACCCCGACCATTGCCTTGACCCTGCGGTAATTCCGCTTTCCCATGTTGTCGACAATCGCTGTCGTCAGACGGCTGTTGGGGACGACAACCAGGCTGTTGTAGAAGGTGCGAATCCTGGAACTTCGAACTCCCACCGACTCGACCTCTCCCTCGACTCCCTCGGTGATCACCCAGTCTCCAATTTCAAAGGGGCGGTCGGTGAGAACCGTCAGGGAACCGAATACATTACCGAGGACATCTTTGGAGGCGATCGCAATCGCGACACCACCAATTCCAAAACCACCCAGGAGGGAAGTCCATTCAAACGAGAAGACATCGACAAAAACAATCAGGCCGATACAAACCGCAAGTATCTTGAGGCCATTTTTTACGAATGGAACCAACAGGTCGTCGTACCTGTTTGCCGTGCGTTCGGCTTTTTTTGCCAGGTAGTCCCCCAGCAGGTTGATGGCAGAAAAAACCGTCCAGATTGAGGCAAAAACCGCGAACAATTTCAGGCCGACGAGCAGAACGACCAGGAAACCTGCTGGCAAATCGATCAGTTTGGCGCCGAAATACCAGGTCAAAGCGTTCAGTAACAGGCCGACCGGTTTCCAAAGATTTTTTCCAGCCCGGTACTCCCTGTTGGAGAGAATGTTGCGAAACCAGAAATTCGTAATCTGGTTGAATGTGAACCGCGTCAGGATATCGACTGCAAAACCGGTGATCATCAGGAACAGCAGGGCAATCCACTGGTAGTCCTTGATGAGGAAGGTCTTTTTTTTCCATTCGGTCGGTATTTGACTTTCCAACCACATCGGGAAACTCATGTTGACCGTCGGCTGTGGAACCGTATCGCTTGTTCCTACCCATTTGTCATAAAGCTCTTCGTCGACCGCTTTGACCGAATTAGCGGAAAACAGCCACTCACCGTTGTCGTTTTTTTCCAGTCGGATTCTGAGTGCATCATCGGTTGCCGCTGGGGAATCAAAAATGCCGACAACTGAATCCAGTGGAAAATCCTGCCCAACATCCACACTTGGCCCGGAATTGGGTTCCACCTTCCAGGCATCGTTCAGCAGAACGAAGAGTTTGTCGCAGAACGATTTCTGTTTCAGGCCCCGGGTTTCCCGGTCCAGGAATTCGAGGTGCAGGCAACTGGAGGCTTCGTCGTAATCCTCACGTTCGACCGCAGAAAAAAAAGTATTCAGCGTTGCCCTGGGAGAGGAGTACTTTGGATTTGCGTCGGGGCCGGCCTTTTGGGCGGGATCGTTTTTTGCACTCTGATCTACGGGAGGATCCTGTGCCAGTGAGGCAAATGAGAGGGAAAAAAGTGTGCAACAGACCAGAAGCTGATTTTGGATTTTCCACACGTTCATCGAAGCCATCTTCCCTGATTGACTGGTTGAAAAACACAGTTTGGCGAATTTGCGAAGAATTTAGTAGGCTGATTTTGGACTTATTCGGCTGATCGGTACGGCCTAAATGCCGGGAGAAACGGCTTTCAATTCTGCCAGAAAGGCGAGTTTGTTGCCTGCTGGAGGGGTGTAGCGGATCCAGATCCAAAAAAATGTTTGTGTTCAAGGTATTCAGAGCGCTGTTTAGTTGTTATCGTTACTATCTAGCCTTACTGATCAATTCATCTTGGAAGCCCCTCTCGCTCGATGGCAGCGTTGTTGGCTCATGTTAATGGTTTGATTTGTACGAAAAGCAATTTTTAACTTAAGCGAGAAGATCAAGCGAGAAACTGATGGAAAGCGGCACAGTCAAAAAACTATTTTCCGAAAAAGGATTCGGATTCATTGCCTACGATCAAAAAGAAATTTTCTTCCACCACTCCGCGATTGTGGAAGGTTCTTTCGATTCCCTGTCCGAGGGCTCTTCGGTCGAATTTGAAGTGGGAAGCAGCCCCAAGGGACCCTGTGCCGAATCGATTCGAGTTGTCTGAATCGAAACGGTTGCAAGACCTTTTTAAAAAAACAGCTAATTAAGCTGTTTTGCCCTCAGATCTACTGACGGCAAGACAGTTTCTTATTACAAAATGGCCGCCCGTTTGACTCAATCTGTTTCCGGGGTGGCCTTTTTTAATGCGCTGTTCTGTATTTGTGGCATGTTGGATCGGGGCAGGGATCCATTGGCTGGTTTTGAAGAATTCGGGTTGATCACACAGGAGCCGTCGACAGGTTGCTGGATTGCATGAGTTGGTTGCGTCGCTCACGTGTCTCCCCGGGACCAAGGTACGTGCTGTCGTCTGGGCCGGATCATATTTGCCTGCTGGCCATTCAAGGCTGAATGGATTTGGAGGGAATCCTTTTTTGTTGTTCTGCAGGATGGCCGTTCCCTGCCGCAAGGAAACTGGGAATTCGACTGGTATCGTTTGGGCCAATGTGTACGATAAAGCTGAAGGCCGGAGGGATACGGCACGAATTTCAACGTACAAGATCCAAAGTGTGCTGGCACAAGATGATAAACCCCATGGGCCGAAAAATCATCTCGATGATTTTGACAATCGGAGTCATTGTCTGTCCGTTGAGGTGCGCTTCGGGAGAAAGCTGCCACCAGGTTGCTGGAAACAGCTGCTGCCAGGATCGGAATCTCAATGGCGTTGGTTCGGATACGTCCAATTGTTGCGCTTCGGCGGTAGCCCGTGATTCAGAGTGTCATCAGGATTCGAAAATCAACAATGAGTCATGTTGCAGCGAGGATGGATGCGACAGGCCTTCGGTGAAGGGAATCGAACACGCACGGCTCTTTAAACTGCGTCCCTCTTCCGAAGACACACCCCGGCGGGGCAACTGTTGTGGAGGGAAATGTCTTTGCTCGGGTGCCGTCGTGCCGGCCACCGCTACTCATTCCAAAATGGATCGTCGATCCCTGGTTGGACATGCTATCTACCCGGTCCTCATGAAGTCGGTAACGCTGGTTTCCTGTGGTTTTGAATTCGGCTGGATGTCCGGTGAATCAGGGAATTCCGGTTGGGCGAAGTGCATTCTTTTTTCTCTGTTCAGGCTTTGAGTGAACGCCATCCGTTCTGAATTCGGGTGCTGACTCCCGAATTCAACTTTTTGATTCTCATTGCACCATTATGCCTTTCAGATACGGGCAGGCAGTTGACCTGAACCGTTTACCGATCTTTGCCACTGGGTAAACCGGATCATTCTCATGTTGTTCAAAATGCTTCCGTGGGAGTACGGAATCAGAAACCTGTTTCGCAGACCCTTGCGTTCCATTCTGACATTGGCCGGTTTGACGACCGTCCTTTTACTCGTGCTGTTGGTTGTGGGGTTCATCCGTGGGCTGGAAAAAACGTTGGAGGTAAGTGGTCACCCGGGTACGGCCCTTGTCTTTTCGCTAGGCATGGGGGAAAACCTGGAATATTCCTCTATTCCGATGCGATCGAGTGAGCTGGTGGCGGCCAGTGTCCCCGGTATTCGGGAAATTCGTGGCAAAAAATATGTATCTCCGGAACTCTACCTGGGAACCCAGGTCGGGGTTCAGGATGAAGTCAGCGGCCAAACACTGGAGACCCTTGGATTGGTGAGGGGGGTGACCCAGGCTGCACTGCTGGTTCGGGAAAAGATTGAGCTGGAATCAGGAAACTGGCCGCGAACCAACGAGGTAATGGTTGGCAAACTTGCTGCGGCAAAATTGGGTGTTCGGGAAGAAAGCCTGGCCATTGGCAAGACTTTGCAGCTGGAAAACCGGGAATGGAAAATAGCGGGATTTTTTTCTGCGGGAGGGTCCGCATTCGAGTCTGAAATCTGGTGTCGGCTGGACGATCTGCAGCAGTCAATGAAGCGTCAGGACCTGAGTCTGGTGGCCCTGAAACTGGCAGCAGAGGGTGATTTTTCGGATATCGATCTTTTCTGCAAGCAGCGTTTGGACCTGGAACTTCAGGCCATGCAGGAGATTGATTACTACGAAATGTTGCAACGGGATTACCAGCCGGTCCGCTGGCTGGCCTGGTTGGTCGTGGGTCTGGTCGGCGGTTCGGGTATTTTTGCAGGCTTGAACACGATGTACGGCGCAGTCGTAGGTCGTGTTCAGGAGTTGGCGATGTTGCGAACTCTTGGATTCGGCCGCAGGGCGATTGCCCTCAGCCTGGTACAGGAAGCTCTGATCCTGTCCGTCTCAGCCAGCCTGATTGCCGCATTTCTGGCGATCGTGCTTCTCAATGGAATCGCCATTCGCTTCACGATGGGCGCTTTTCAACTGGAAGTGGACAGTCAAACCGTTTTGGTTGGCTGCTTCGCAGGATTGTTACTGGGAATGGTCGGAGCGATACCCCCAGCTATCAGGGCATTGCGAATCAAGATCGTGGAGGGGTTAAGGGCTGTTTGACACCTCCTCGGAACATTCAAACTGTTTAACACAACAAGGAAACAGGATTCATGAAAAATTTTTTTTATAAAACGGGATGGCGGTTTGGCCTGGTTTTGGTCGCTTGGCTGTCGCTGTTGTCCGCTGGATGCGGACCCGGTAAAAACCAGGTGGAAAAAGTGGGAGCAGCCGGTTCCGGATGGTTAAATAACGAGTTTCTTTTAAAAGCCGAACCAGGAAACGTCATCGATGTGGTCGCCGCGAGAAAATCAGAGGCGGACGTTGATGAATTGACCGTTCGAGGAAGAATCGGCGGTTCGCTGGAACCCTGGGTGGAAAACCGGGCGGCGTTTTCGCTGGTGGATGCGTCCATCAAGGCCTGCAGTGATGGTACCCCGGAAGGCGAAGCATGTTCCTGTGACACCCCCTGGGACTATTGCTGTAAAACCGACGAATTGAAGGGGGCGGTGCTGCTGGTCAAGTTTGTGGACCAGGATGGCAAAGTGGTCAAGCAGGATGCCCGGGAACTGTTCGGTATCCGGGAACTTCAGCAAGTCGTGGTTCGTGGGGCTGCTCAGCGTGACAGTTCCGGGAATCTCACCATCCTGGCCAGGAAGATGTTTGTTCACCGTTAGAGCGTGATGATTATGGCAAACATTGATATTTCACAGCTGGCAATTGATCGGCAGGCCGAACAGCAAATCCGTCGTGGGCGCCCTCACCTGGTTTCGCGGTTCCTGGTTCCCGGCCTGATTGTTTTCTGTTTCCTCGTGTTGATGTCCTGGGCCGGGTGGGATTTTCTTTTCCCGCCTCGGGATGTTCGTGTCATGCCGGTGGTTGTGTCCGTTGCCGAATCACGCGTCGAAGGAACGCCCCTTTTCAATGCTGCAGGCTGGATAGAGCCCAGGCCGACGGCCATTCGAGTTGCAGCCCTGGCACCAGGGGTTGTGGAAAAACTCCTGGTGGTTGAAGACCAACCCGTTCAAAAGGGAGAGCCGGTTGCTGAACTGATTCGGGAGGATGCGCAGCTGCAATTTGAAGGGGCTGTTGCCGACCGGCAACTGGCAGAAGCGGAACTCGAAAAAGCCAACGCCTCGCTGGTTGCAGCGAAGACAAAATTGAAACAGCCGGTCCATCTCGAAGCGGAGTTGTCCGGTGCGGAGGCTGCGCTTGCCAAAGTGCAAACCATGCTCCAGAACCTGACCTTTGAAACTGAAAGGGCCACTTCCAGGTTGGATTTGGCCAAAAAAAACCACCAGCGCAACCTGGACGCCGGGGCCTCCGTTTCCCAGCGTGAGCGGGATGAAACCGGGACCACGCTTGAGACGGCCGAAGCCTCGCTGCGGGAATTGACCGAACGTCGTCAGGCACTATCGGCCGAGGAAAAAGCCCTGGTTGCGCAAAAGAAAGCCATGAAAACCCAGTTGGATTTGCTGGCGGATGAAATCCGGGCGAGGGATCAGGCACTGGCAACCGTACAGGCTGGCAAGGCAAAAGTTGCCCAGCGAAAAGTCACCGAAGCAGAGGCCAAGCTCCGGCTTTCCCGGATGACCATTCGAGCACCCGTTGATGGAAGGGTTTACCAGTTGGTGGGGTTACCCGGTACGAGGGTGGGCGTCGGCATCATGACGGCCATTGAGAAGCATGACGGGAGTAGCGTCATCACAATGTACCAGCCGACGAGCCTGCAGATTCGTGTCGATGTTCGGTTTCAGGACATCCCCAAGGTATCGCTGATGCAGGAGGTGGAAATCAAGAATCCCGCCCTGAAAGAACCCATTTCGGGAAAGGTCCTGTTTGTCAGCTCCGAGGCTGACATCCAGAAAAACACGTTGCAGGTAAAAGTCTCCATCAACACGCCTCCAGCTTTTTTCAAGCCTGAAATGCTGGTGGATGTGACCTTTCTCGCGCCCGCTGTAAAGCAGGGCGGGAGCAGCCGAAACCGGGAAAGCCGGATTTTTGTCCCCAGGAGCTGTGTGCAGTCATCGGAAGAAGGCGAATTTGTCTGGACGGCTGACCGATCCGAGGGTCGGGCCGCAAGGTCCCCGGTGAAAACCGGTGTCGCCAATGGCACTCTTGTCGAAATCGTGGAAGGCCTTCGGATAGACAGTCGAATCATCGTCAACGGAATCGATACTTTGCAGCCTGGCAAACGGATCAGGATCGTGGGTGAAGAAACAGGTGAATTGCGTTAGGAATGGGTAGCAGGATGTCTCTGGTTCAAATAGAAAACGTCAGCAAGCATTTTCATAAAGGGGGGCAGACCATCAAACCCCTGGATGGGGTTTCTCTTGATATCGAGGAGGGTGAGTTTGTTTCGCTGATGGGAGCAAGCGGTACCGGCAAATCAACACTATTGAACATGGTTGCCAGCATAGACCAGCCCGATTCCGGAAAAATCCTGATTGATGGAACTGAAATCACCGGCCTCTCAAGAACCCGGCTGGCAACCTGGCGAGCAGCAAACATTGGTTATGTTTTTCAGACTCATAATCTGATCCCGGTATTGACGGCCTATGAAAATGTCGAGATGCCGCTCTTGTTATTACCAATGAGCCGGGCCGAAAGGAGAAAAAGAATTGAAATTGCCATGGGGGCGGTCGATGTTCTGGACCGGGCAGACCATTATCCAAGGCAGATGTCAGGTGGCCAGGAACAGCGGGTCGGGATCGCAAGGGCGATTGTCGCCAACCCAAAGGTTGTGGTTGCCGATGAGCCGACCGGCGACCTGGATCCACAGACGTCCGGCCAGATTCTGGATTTGCTCGGACAGTTGAACCGGCAGCTGAATACGACCCTGCTGATGGTCACTCATGATCTGGACGCGGCAAAAATCGCCAAACGGCAATTCCGCCTTGTTGACGGCAGGCTGGTGCCGCTTCAGGAAACGCTGCTGCATTCGGAGCAAGTCACATGAAAAAAATCCTGCCTTATGTTTTGAAGACGTTGTGGCGGCACCGTTCCAGGACCGTTCTCACCGTAAGTGGCTCTGCGGTCGGGATTTTTGTGTTTTGCTTTGTCGGCAGTGTCCAGCAGGGGATGGACGATTTGCAGAACAGGCAGGCTGACAAGCGGACACTGGTTGCCTTTCAAGCCAATAAATTTTGCCCGGCCACCAGCCATTTGCCCCAGGATTATGACCAGAAAATAATGGAAATCAGCGGTGTTCGGGAGGTGGTTCCCATCCAGGTTTACACCAACAACTGCCGGGCCAGCCTGGACGTCGTTGTTTTTTACGGTGTACCAGCGAAAAAACTGCGCCCGGCCCGGCCGGATTTTCAGTTGATCAGTGGGACCTGGGACGAGTTCGAGAGTAATCAGGACAGCGCCGTGATGGGGCGGAGTGTGGCCAAGCGGAGGGGCGTCCAGGTTGGAGACAAATTTTCGATCGGTGGGCTGAGCGTGGTGGTCGCCGGAATTTTTTCATCGGAGGATCCGGCCGAAGAGAATTATATCTACTCCCACCTTGATTTTTTGCAACGCAGCGAGGGCATGAACCTTGTGGGGACAGTGACGCAGCTGGAGGTCCTGTTGAGCCAGTCGGCAGACGCGGAGCAGGTCTGCCGTACCATTGATGAGATTTATCGCGCCGGTCCGGTAGAGACCGACACCCGTCCCAAGGGGGTTTTCCAGGCCAAGAGCCTGGGCGATTTGACGCAGCTGATATCGATGGCACATTACCTCGGATTTGCCTGTGTGGGCCTGGTGCTTTCGCTGGTTGCGACGACCACGGTGATGTCGGTTCAGGACCGAATCAACGAACATGCGATCCTGCAAACCATCGGTTATCCGCCGGGTCGGGTCTTTCAGATGATTCTGCTGGAAAGTGTGATTCTAGCTTCGGTTGGGGGGCTCTTGGGAGTGTCAGTGGCAATGATCGTACTGGAGTTGAGTAGCCTGTCGGTGGGGGCCGAAGCCGTTACCATTGCGTTTTCTCCATCCATTTCCCTTGTGATCAATGGCCTGTTGGTTTCCCTTCTTACCGGGGTACTTGCAGGTGTTTTTCCGGCGATCCAGGCGGCACGGACAGGCATTGTCGACGGGCTGAGGGCAGTTTGAACCTGCTGAGGAATCCGGCGGTCTGTTTTCATAAGGGACCGTTCTCAGATGGCCTCTCCTGCAGTCAAAATTATCGCTCCTCTTCAGGGCAGGGGGGCTCGACGTGTACCGGGCATTTCAGCGTATTGGCAATAAAACACCGCCTGTGTGCCTCGCTGTGGAGTTCTGCCAATTCTTCGGCGGAAGGGGCCTGGTTGGCTGAAAAGCGGATCTCGGGTCTCAGTGTAATCGAGGTAATTGCGATCCGACCGCTTGAGTCTTTTCCCAGTCTTCCGCTCGCCTGATCAGAATAGTATTCCACGACACGGTTGTCCTGACGCGCAAGGTCCAGGAACCAGAGCATGTGGCAACTCGATGCGGAAGCCACCAGGGCCTCTTCCGGGTCGATCGCGTTTTCTGCGGACCAGGGAAGAGGAACCACTCCGGGGGAGGACGATGCAGGTATCACCAGGCCATCGTCAAACGACCATGTGTGTTCTCGACTGTATTGATTGTTCAAAAAGTCGTGTTGGCCAAGTGCCCAGGTGATCCTTGCCTGGTGTTTGTCAATCGCCATTGATAATTCACTCCTGTAAATTTGAGTTGTCGGTTGAGTCAAATCTGTTTGATTTGCGATCGGCCGGTGACAGTTTCAAAGCGAATCGCTGAATCCTGCTGGTTCGACTCAGCAAAACAGTGCTCCTCCTGGCTCAACCGGAAGAGGGGAACAGGGGAAAACGAAAGTTTGGAAACCGGAACAGGGACCCGAATGCGTGAACCGTACCAGGAGCATCCTGCAAAACTGAATTCATGGCAACGCTTTCCCGTTGGATTAGGGCAAGGAACCGGGTTGCGGTTGTCACCGCAGCCTCTACCGCGATCATTGAAACGAGTAGGAATTCCTGCCAGGTAGTGCGGCGGGCTCCGATGTCAAAAAGAAGCTTTCCGGGGCAGGTTGGTTCGGTTGTCTTTGCCGGCAGATACGGTTTTCCGGCTATGGCCTGTTTTTGAATTTCGAGACCGAAAAAAGGCGGACATGGTCTTTGGAGAGAACGGCAACCTGTTTACGGTCATTGCTGATTCGAAATTCGGGCGATTCGACCACGATCCTCTGCAGGATCCGCGGTGGCGTCTGTTTGAGTGACAGGACCTGCAGGGAATAAAAGGAATCGCCGAATTGACGGGCGACCAGGAGGTGGTTTTCGTCGAGCTCTTCCAGCCGGACGATACCCGGAAATTTCATTTGAACCGGGGACGCCTCCCCCAGTTGGACCAGGCTGCCTTTTGTCGCCAGGTAATACACTCCCCGGGTTCTGGAAAAGATGAAATCCCTGACCGGGTTGCTGATTTTCACCCGTCGTTTTTCGTTTCGGTTTTCCAGGATCACGATTTCTGAATTCCCAATCACTGCGATCAGGTTTCGGGCGTTGCTGACGATTCCGATGGGTTGGGAAATGCCTGCAGGAAAGGGCTGTTGCAGCTTGGGTTCCCGCGAGGATGGAAAATCAACCTGGACCAGGTTGGAACCATGAAGAGTGACAATGTCATTGCGTGCATTGATGACCGCAACCGGTCTGAACCGGGAAGCCGGGGCCAGCGGTTCTTTACCGGTTGGGGGCGCTGGCAGCTGGAGGCTTTCAGTCAACTGTTTGCCATCAACAACATCAGTCCAGGTTACCTTGGGATGTTTGAAGTGGATGGTGACATAGTTGGTTGGATGTGAGAGCAGGTGACTGTCTTCTGCGGAATTCGCTGGATGTTTCACCATTTTGCGGGTCAGGGAGTCCAGCAGGTAATTCGAGTTTTCACACTGCACGTACAGCCTGGAGACTTTGCCGCAGAATTCCAGTCCATTGATTTTCTGCCGAGGCTCAAAGGGGGATTCCTGTTCGAGCAACAGGGGGAGTCCGTTGGTCAATGGGCCAGGAGGGATTTTGGACAGTCGGTGGACCTGGACTTCGCTCAGTTGAAACCTGCTGTTCGTGCGATCGGTCCAATCAACGCCAGTGTGGATAATCGCCTGGTGCGTGGCCAATTCAAGGTCAAAGATCCTTTCGTCCAGGAGTGCCGCTGTTGCCTTCGAGGAGAGTTTTTCCCGCAGTTGGTTTGCAAGTTCTTTCACCTTGCCGAGAAGTTCTTCGTAGCGATCCACGCTTCGCGACAAGCGGCCGTTTGCCAATTTTTCCAACTCGGCGAAACGGCTGGAAAATGACTGTGCCGGTTCCCAGTTAACCGAACCCAGGTCCGGCCGATCGGAAAAAAGTGCTTCGAAAAAAAACTTTTCGCCGGATGTCTCGCTGGCGTCGAAATTTTGTGACTGGATAAAGATTGTTTTTTGAATTTCAAAATAGTCGGCCTGGATTCCGGGGATATTGGAGAGCAGTCCCTTGGCGAGTTCGCAAAGCGCGATTCCCTTGTCGATGCACAATTCCAAACGGCATTTTTTGATCAGAGCGGTAATCCGGTTAAGCAGCAGGTACCGGGAACCCGGGGATCGGTAGTCAAACCTGAGGATTCTCTCGAGAATTTCTTTTTCCCAGGAAATTTCAAATTCTGAATTCCATTTGTCATAACATGCCAAAAGGGCGTCCAGATCAGCATCCCGGAAAGCGAGGTGAGTCGCATATTCAAAAATGGCGTATTTTTTTCCGCGTTCCTTTTCGCCGGTTGCCAGCGCCAGGAATTCCAGCGGGGAAGCGGCTGGCAGTTTCAAAAATTCCCTGAGGTAATGTTCTACGACCTTCCTGGGGGGAAGATTGGATCGTAAGGACTCTGGATCCTTGGGCTCCACCGTCGCACCCGGAGACGCCTTCGGTTGCGATCTTTTGTGGAC
This sequence comes from Planctomycetota bacterium, assembly GCA_036336715.1. Taxonomy (GTDB): domain Bacteria; phylum Planctomycetota; class Planctomycetia; order Pirellulales; family Pirellulaceae; genus JABAAE01. Next base: position 12,301 of record JAYZFP010000072.1, on the reverse strand, counting down.
ATCCTTTACGGGGCTGTTGTCGGACGTTGTTTTCTTCGCGAGATCGACGGTGCCCGTGATCGTTTTTTTGTCGAGTGTCGCTGCGGTTGCCCTGGTTCGTTGGGGCTGGATCTGGTCGGGTGGTTGGTTGGTCGAACCGGGCAGCGGCCGGCCCTTTTTGTCGTCAGATTCGGGAACGTCCCGGTAAACGAGACCGCGAATGTTGCGCATCAAATTTTTGGTTGTTCCCGGAAAGCAGCTGATCATGACGATCAAAAAGAGGGTGGGCACAAAAAACATGCCCACCTGAACAAGGTGGTTTTTTCGGGGGGCCTTTTGACGACGGGAGGCGACTGAATCCGGGGGTTGGCGTCTGGTGCTCTCGTCCTGGACGGATTCTGCCATGGGCAAGTCTGTCGGACCGGAAAGAGGGGAAACGGTTGCCGTCGTTGGTTTCGCTTTCTTTGGCGAGTGCCTGGAGGGTTGCTTGGGCAATTCCTGGTCGTACCGGGATTTCAACACGGGATCAGAGAGCGTATCAAACGCTTCGTTGGTTTCTTCCATGAGACGGACTGCAGCCTCCTGGTGCGGTCCTTCTTCGAATGCCTCGAGGATCGCCTGACGTTCCTGGAAGGCGGTTTCGATTTCCGCCAGGCTGGCCTCTCGGGTGGTCAATCCAAGCAACTGGTAGTGATCTGGTGCACGGATTTCCGCCGCGATTCCAAACCATTGGTAATAAGGATTGAATTGGCTCATGGATTTATTGTCAGGGGCCGCGCAGCGGATGGCAAGAGAATGATCCAGCCAAATTCAGTCGGGGTGGCCACCAGTTGAAGGATTTTGGTTGTGACCGATTCAGTGGCTGCAGAACTTGTGGCAGGAAATCAGGAACGAAGGATTGACCGCATCAAAACGGAGTGAATCAAACTGGAGATGACCCCGAGAGAAATTCAAAAGACTGATTTCCGGTTGGAAACCATCCCGATGGAAACCGTAAAACAGATCATTGGCCCGGGTCATGCCGGCGACGTGGATCACAATGGTTCCTCCCTCTTTGAGCCTTGAAAACGCCTGTCCGGAAATTTCCCCCACTGAGCGGCCGGTTCCCCCAATAAAAATCGCGTCCGGATCAGGAAGTTCGGACCAGGCCGCCGGGGCTTCACCGAGGACCGGGCGGATATTGGAAATCTGGAACCTTTCTGAATTGGACTGCAGCAATTGGAAATCGTCGCTGTCCATTTCGATGGCATAAACGGAACCTGAAGTGCAAAGCCTCGCGGCTTCAATGGCCAGGCTCCCCGAACCGGCTCCCACGTCCCAGACGATGCTGTCAGCCTGAAGTCCCATACTGCCCAGGGCGATGCAACGCACCTCGGCAGGGGTCAGCAGGCCTCTTTTGGGTTGGGACTGGAGAAATGTTTCGTCCGCGTTACCAAACAGTTTCAGTCCGGAAGTCATCGCAGGCAGTTCAGGCCGCAAATTGGAGCGGACGAGGATCAGGACGTTCAAAGAATCGAATTCCAAATCGCATAACTGGGATAACGAGCACTCGGTGATTCGTTCCTTGGGCGACGCGATGTCTTCGCAGACGAAAGCGCGGAAGTAATCGGCACGCTGATCCATCAGCATTTTCGCAACCTTTGCCGGCGTCACCTCCGGTGTTGTAAACAGACCGACCTTTTCCGCGAACCGGATCCTGTCAAACAGGGACTCCAGCGGTCGCGAAGAGAGATCCGAAAAAAAAGCGTCATCCCAACTCTCACGAATCCTCGCAAATGCCAGTTGCATCATGCTGACGTGGGGAATGATCTCAAAAGCATCCTTGCCCAAGGCTTCACACAGGTAACGGGTGGTCCCGAAAAACAGTGGGTCTCCCGGGGAAAGGATGACGATTTTTCGATTGCGATTCGATTTCAGTGTCGAGACGATTTCCTCGAGGTCATCCTTGAGGGTAATCAACTCGGCCTCAAGTTCCCCAAGCTGTTGCAGGTTGGAGGGGTTGGCGATGATCAACTCGGCCTTTTCCAGAATGGCCCTGCAATATTCCGTCAGTCCACAGGGACCTTCGTCACCGATTCCAAGAATGTGTATTTTGTCCATTTCAACTCAAGATCCGGGATGCACTCGAAAGACCTGGGTCCCGGGTTCGCGAGGATGGAAAACGGGCACTGTTCGTTGTATCATTGGCAGTTTAATGTTTCGTGTTCAAATCGCAACGCCGAAGCGATTTTCATCCCGTGTTGAAATGTTGTTGCAAGGAGTTTTCATGAGTCGTTATCTGCTGATCACGTTTGTGGCTTTGTCTGCCAATTTGCTCATTGGCTGTGGCGGAAGCCCTGGAGGATCTGGAAACGGCGATACAAAAACGGGTGACGCTCCCGGTATCATCATGCTGCGTTACACGACCGGCAGTGAATCGACTGGGCAAAGGGAACGGGGATTTATTGAAACGATCAAAAAGGAGTACCCGGAAATCAATGTCCTGTCCTCGGACCAGTACGCCCAGACAACCATGGATTCGTCCGTCACCAAGGCGACCGATATGTTGACCAAGTACGGTGACCGGGTGCAGGGTATTTTTGCTGTTTGCGAACCAAACGCGCATGGCACGCTGAATGCCCTCGAAGAAAAAAAGATGACAGGCAAAGTCAAGTTTGTCGGTTTTGACCCGAATTCGACGATGGTAACCGCCATGGGCGAAAAAAAAATGGAGGGAATCGTTTTGCAGGATCCCGTTCAGATGGGTTACCTGGCCGTAAAAACAATGGTCGATCACCTTGAGGGCAAAAAGGTGGAAAAAAGAATCTCCACCGGTGAATACGTTGCCACACCGGAAAATATGAACTCGGAGCGGATGAAGGCTCTTTTGGCACCTCAGCAGACAGATTCGTCACCGGAAGTCAAAGATGCCAAGTATCGTATTGCTGTGATTCCCAAGGGAACAACTCACGAATTCTGGAAGTCGATCCATTTCGGTGCGTCCAAGGCTGCCAAGGAGCTGGGCAATGTCCAGGTAATCTACCGGGGCCCGAGCAAGGAAGGGAACACGGAGTCACAAATCAACCTCGTGCAAGACATGATTGCCCAGGAGGTAGATGGTATCTGCCTCGCGCCCAATGATTCGTCTGCACTGGTGACTCCGGTTGAAGAGTCAGGCAAAAAGGGGATTCCTGTGGTGATTTTTGACAGTGGTCTCCAGGGGAGCAAGGACAATTACGTCAGTTACGTTGCCACCGACAATTACAATGGTGGAGTGCTGGCGGCCCACTGTCTCGCCAAGTCTTTGGGGCACACGAAAAAGGAAAAGCCGGCCGAAAAAGCGGATCAGGACAAAAAGTAACGACCGTCCACGAAAAGCTCACACGGTTGATGCCCGATATTTCCAATCCCGCGCGGGGGCACGATCGCAGACCGTTTTTGGCAGATGAAAGAAAAGACCCAAGTTCAGGTAACCCCGGAATCGTCTTCCAGTCACGTTCTGGAAATGACGGATATCTCCAAAAGCTTTGGGGCCACCCTGGCACTCGAATCGGTATCGCTGCAAGTGGCAGCCGGCAGCGTTCACGCCCTGATCGGTGAAAACGGTGCGGGAAAAAGCACGTTGATGAAAATTCTCAGCGGAGCCATTTTTCCGGATCGGGGAAACATGCGAGTCGAAGGCATCCCTTTTGCGCCCAAAAATCCTGCCGATGGAAGAGGGCAGGGCGTCGCGATGATTTACCAGGAATTGACACTCGCTCCCCATCTAAATGCTGTCGACAACATTTGCCTCGGGCGGGAATTTCAGCAGTACGGATTTGTTTCACAAACCCGGCAGAAAAGCCTGGTGCGAGAGGTGTTGTCCCAGCTGGGATGCGAACATCTTGATTTGCGTGCACCGGTTAGCGAATTTTCGGTCGGGGAGCAGCAGCTTTTGGAAATCGGCCGGGCACTGGCTTACGACGCCAGGATCATTATTTTTGATGAACCGACCAGTTCCCTGACCCAGAAGGACTCGGAAAAACTTTTCAGCATTATCGATGGATTGAAGGAACGGGGACTGGGCCTGGTCTACATCAGTCATTTCCTGGAGGAAATTCGACGTGTGGCCGATGCCTACACCGTTCTGAGGGACGGCCGGCAGGTAGGCTCCGGCTCGCTCGACGGGGTTTCCGAAAAGGAGATTGTTAACATGATGGTCGGGCGGGAAGTCGACGAGCTTTTCCCGCGGGTCGAGCATGAAATTGGAGATCCGGTTCTCTCACTTGAAAACCTCTCCGGGGTTCACATTCCGGCGGACGTGACCTTTGACCTTCGGCAGGGGGAGGTCCTCGGTTTTTCCGGATTGGTGGGAGCCGGTCGTACCGAATTGCTGCGAGCCATCTATGGTCTGGATCCCGTCTCCTCCGGAAAAATCAGTTTGATCGGTAGCCAGGAAACCCTGGGGACCCCTGGCAGAAGCATTCAGAATGGGCTGGCCATGGTCTCCGAAGATCGGAAAACCGAGGGCCTGGCGCAGGACCAGTCGATCGGTGAAAACATTACCTACAGCCGATTGGGGCAATACAGTTACCTTGGCCTGATCCGGCGTGCCCAGCGTCGAAAGCGGGTCCAGGAGTCCATCTCGGAGATGGAGATCAAGGCGGCTTCCCAGGATGACCCGGTCAGTTCACTGTCCGGTGGGAATCAGCAAAAAGTCGCGATCGCCAGGGTTCTTCACCAGGAGGCTGACATTTACCTGCTGGATGAACCAACCCGTGGGATTGACGTGGGGACCAAGTCCGAGATTTACCGGATCATCGGAGAATTGGCCTCGCGCGGAAAAAGTATCATCGTGGTCAGTTCCTATTTGCCGGAGCTGATGGCGATCTGTGACCGGATAGCGGTCATGTCGCGGGGCCGAATTCGTGAGCTGCGTGATGTTGATGATTGGACCGAGCATGATGTGATGATGCATGCTGTTACGACAGAAAACTAGATGAATCAAGAAACCTCCCAAAGTCGATTCCGGGTTCCGCTTTTCCTCGGCCCCCTGGTCGCGCTGATCCTCGTCGTTGTCCTGTTTGCCGTCCTGGACGGTCTTTATTCGCAGGGTCGGTTTTTTACCGCGGACAACCTTTCCAATATCTCGATCCAGACCTGCGTCTATGCGCTTGCGGCGGTGGGAATGACCGTCGTCATTATTTCGGGGGGAATCGATCTTTCCTGTGGAACTGCCGTGACGTTGTCCGCCACCGTGGTGGCCTTTTGTATCTATCACGACGTCGGGTCCCAGCTGGCCAACGGCTCCAATGTCCGGGACGCCGCAGTTCGTGTGGCGCAGTTGATAGAGAAGCGAGACGATACGCCGAGACTGGCCGAAGCCAAGGAGCGGCTGCGCGCCGTGATCGGGATCAAGCAGCAACGCTTGGAGACCCAATGGGGGCAGGTGCAAGCCGCGATGAAGGACAGGGGGTGGTTGGAGCTTTCAGCTGAGCAAGAGGAGACGCTGCAAAGTGAGGAACCCGGGAAATACGATGACTACGAAAGAATGGAAAAGGACTACAAGCGACTCAGGGAAAATGTGGAAACGCAGGCTCGGCGGGTCGAGGAGCTGCGATCGGATGATTTTTACCTTTCGGTCGAAGCAGCAAAGCAGGATTGGGGGAATAAGCTGCCGAATCATCCGCTGACAGTCTACCTTGCCATTCTTGGTGGTGTGGGGACTGGGCTGCTTTGCGGATTGGCCAACGGCATGGCAATTGCGTTCCTGAAAATCGTGCCGTTTGTTGTGACCCTGGGAACGATGACGATTTTTCTGGGAATCGGGAATCTGATTTCAGGGAACGTTCCCATTCGTACCGTGAGGGGTGACATGGTTCCGTCTTGGCTTTACCAATCCCTCAGCCTCAATTCCGAATTTCTTTTCCTGGGGCTGCCCCCCGGGATCTGGGCCCTGGTCGCTGCGGCGCTGCTGGTCGGACTGGTCCTGCGCTCAACCGTTTTCGGCCGTTATTCGTTTGCCTTGGGATCCAACGAGGCGACTGCCCGCCTTTGTGGAATCAATGTCTCCTGGCAGAAACTGCTGATCTATGCCCTGAGTGGAGCCCTGATCGGGTTGGCTGGCGTGTTTCAATTTTCCCGCCTGACGGTGGGAGACCCGGAATCCGGGTTGGGGCTGGAGCTGAAGGTGATCGCTGCGGTGGTGATCGGCGGTGGAAGCCTGACCGGGGGACGCGGCAGTATCGCAGGAACACTCTGTGGTGCAGTGATGCTGGCGGTAATCCTCAATGGATGCACGCAGCTCGGGTTACCGGTCTCGATTGAAAAAATTGTGGTTGGGGCGATCATCATTTTCGCAGTTTTTCTCGATCAGCCGGCTCCCAAGCAGTGGATGCGAAACCTGTTCGAGCGAAGGAAAACCGGCAAGGCAGCCTGAAGATTCAAGGCCTGGCGGATGCAAATGGGACTGGGCAAAGTCGCCCCAACCAGAACAAAATCCGGCCGGGCAGAGTGAGAGTACGAGGAGGGTTCGGCAAGAGCCTGAAGGTGCCGGAGTGGGGCGAAAACAGGAATCCAGCACCCTGGACTGAATTTCCCGGGTCAAGGGGTTCCGGGGCTGGTTGTTCCGGGCCAGGGTTTTCCGGGCCAAGGGGCGGCTTCCCGCTGGTGAAAAACCTCCAGCCGGGGCGGTTTTTGACTCTACCTGGATCGCCTTACCAAGTTCGCCTTACCAAGTTCGCCTTACCTGGCTCGCCGTACCTGGCTCGTGGCGGCAGCCACCGACTTTGCGGCCTGCAGCAGGCTCAGACTTCGAGAAACAGGCGTGCTGGTTCTTCCATGACTTCCTTGATGGTTCTCAGGAACATGACCGCCTCGCGACCATCGACAATTCGATGGTCGTAGGTCAAGGCGATGTACATCATGGGTTTGATGACCACTTGACCTTCGAGAGCAATCGGCCGGTCCTGGATGGAATGCAGGCCAAGAATCCCGCTCTGTGGAGGGTTAACGATCGGGGTAGAGAGGAGTGAACCGTAAACGCCGCCGTTGCTGATCGTAAAGGTCCCTCCTTCGAGTTCAGCGGGTGTCAGCCGGTTTTCCTTGGCCTTGGCACCAAAGGCACCGATGGCCAGCTCGATTTCTGCAAAAGAAAGTTTTTCGCAGTTCCGAAGGACGGGGACAACCAGCCCCTTGCCGCCCCCGATTGCGATGCCAATGTCCCGGTAATTTCTAAAGACAATATCATTCCCACGGATTTCGGCGTTAATGGCCGGGTAACGGGTCAGTGCTTCCACGGCGGCCTTGGCAAAGAAAGACATGAAGCCCAGTTTGACTCCATGCTTGTCCAGGAAGGCGTCCTTGTATTTTTTACGGAGCGACATCACTGGCTCCATGTTGACTTCATTGAAGGTAGTCAGCAATGCCGCTGTCTGCTGAGCCTCAACCAGTCGGGATGCGATCGTTCTCCGAATCATCGACATCGGTTTGACCTCTTCCGAGCGATCCCCCACAACTGTCGGCACCGTAGGTGCGGCGGGTGCGGTGGCGGCCGGTTCTGGCCGGGGTCTGGACTTGGGAGGTGGACCCGGCTGGGAACCGTTCTGGTCGAGATAGGCCAGCACGTCTTCCTTGAGCAGGCGTCCGCCCGGTCCGGAGGCAGGAACCTGGTCGACTGTCAGGTTGTTTTCAGAAAGCAGGCGTTGGGCAGCCGGCATGACGATGGTGGATCCATTGGAAGCCGCCTCCGATTCCGAAGCTGATTCGGCTGCTGCAGCGACCGGGGCAGGTTGATCCGCTTTTTCCAGTGAACCGATCACGTCTCCGACCTTGGCGAATTCCCCATCCTTGGCGGAAATGCTCTTGATGATCCCTCCCTCGGGGGCAGGGATCACCTGGGCCGCTTTTTCGGTTTCCACTTCCACCAGGTCTTCATCCCGCCCGACGTATTCGCCTTCGGACTTCAGCCATTGAAGAATCTGGACTTCCTGGATCGACTCGCCCAGTTCGGGGACTTTGATTTCAATCATTTTTCTGTTGGTTGGTTATGCAATGAGGGCTTTGCCTGGCACGTTCAGGGCATGATCGATCAGTTCGTCCTGTTCGATCTTGTGTGTCTTTTTTGATCCGGTTGAGGGACTGGCGGATTCGGGGCGACAGATCACCCGCAACGGCCATTTGCCGAAAAGGGTGTCTCCGAAATTGACCCGGATGAAAGGCCAGGCTCCCATGTTCAGGGGCTCTTCCTGAACCCAGTAGACCGGTGTTCCCTCCGGAATATCGGAAAGGGCTGCTTCCAGTTCATCCATTGGCAGGGGATAAAGCTGTTCCAGCCGGATCAGTCGTAATTCTCGTTCATCGGTTGATTCGTGTAATGACTTGAGCATGTCAACACAAACCTTGCCTGAGCCGATTAAAACCTTTTCCGGTGTTCCGGAACCCACGTTATCCACAAGGGTCCGCTGGAAGCTGCCTTCGGCCATTTCTTCCAGGCTGGACATCACCATTGGTTCCCGCAGCAGACTTTTGGGGGTAAAGACCACCAGCGGTTTTCTCCATTTTCTCCGGATTTGCCGGCGAAGCATGTGGAAGTGCTGGGCCGCTGTGGTCGGAATGCAGATCTGCATGTTGTGTTCGGCGCTGAGCAGCAGGAATCTTTCGATCCTGGCGCTGCTGTGCTCGGGGCCTGCCCCTTCAAAGCCGTGCGGCAGCAACATGACCAAGCCGCTGAGACGGGACCATTTGTCCTCAGCGCTGGCGATGAATTGGTCAACGATGACCTGGCCGGCGTTCCAGAAGTCTCCAAACTGGGCTTCCCAGATCACGAGTTTGTCAGGGCTGTCCAGGCTGTAGCCGTAATCAAATCCAAGGACTCCGGTTTCGCTGAGCGGGCTGTTGATGATTTCAACACTGGCCTGGTCATCCGAAAGAAACTGCAGGGAACAGAAACGGCCGCCGGTTTCCGAGTCGGAGAGAACGGCATGTCGCTGACTGAATGTGCCCCGGCCGCAATCCTGCCCCGAGAGCCGAATCGCATTGCCCTCGACTGCCAGGGAGCCAAAGGCTGCCAGTTCTGCAGTGGCCCAATCAACCGGACGCTCACCACTCGCCATTTCCGACCGGTGGTCCATCAGTCTTTTCAGCTTGGGATTCAGGTTGAAATCTCCTGGAACCGTCGCGATTCCACCGATGATCTTGCTCAGGTTTTCCACCGGCAGACCGGTTTCGGCATCATCATCCAGGCGTTCGGGCCCACCGTAATATCCCTCCCAAAGGCCCTCCAGGGTTTTGGCATCGTCTTCATACTTGGACTTCTTGGCGTTATCGAAATCCCGGTTCAGTTGTTGACGCCTTCGTTCCGCGATTTCATCGGCCTCTTCACGGGAGATTTCAGACATCTTCAGCAAACGCTCCAGATAACTGTCTCTCACGGTTGGGCGTTCATCGATTTGCTTGTACATCAGCGGCTGTGTGAACCGGGGTTCGTCACTTTCGTTGTGCCCCAGCCTGCGGTAGCAATACATGTCAATCACCACGTCCCGATGGAATTCCTTGCGGAATTCCATGGCCAATTCGACGACCTGGGCTACTGATTCCGGATCCTCACCATTGACGTGAAAAATCGGGATTTGCAGCATCTTTGCGATGTCACTGGCGTAGGTGGTGGACCGACCTTCTTCCATCGGGGTCGTGAACCCGATCTGGTTGTTGACGATGACGTGCAGGGTTCCGCCCGTGGTATAGCCAGGCAGTTCACTCAGGTTCAGTGTTTCCTGGACAACCCCTTCGCCAGCAAAGGCGGCGTCACCATGAATCAAGAGGGTCATCGATTCACCACGGATCTGGTCACCATCACGATCCTGTTTGGCCCGGCAACGACCCAGTGCTACCGGGTTGACGAATTCGAGGTGACTCGGGTTGAAACAGAGCGAGAGGTGAACGTTCTGGTTGGTGGAGGTTGTCCAGTCCGAGCTGTGCCCAAGGTGATAAAGGACATCTCCGGCACCCCGGTGCGACTCGGGGTCGGGATCGTTAAAGGTCCAGAAAATATTTTCCGCCCGTTTTCCCAGGATGTTGGCCAGGACATTCAATCGCCCACGATGGGCCATGCCAATCACAATATTACGAATGCCATGTTCGCCAGCCTTTTCGAGGGACAGGTCAAGCAGCGGAATCAGGCTTTCGGCCCCTTCCAGTGAAAAGGTCTTGGCACCGACAAATTTTCGACGGACGAACTCCTCGAAAATCACCGCATCGGTCAGGCGGGTGAGGATCCGTAGCTGTTTTTCCCGGGACATGCTGATCCGGTTCTCGGTGCCCTCCATTCTCTGCTGCAACCAGTCCCGGACATGATGATCGTCGATGTGCATGAACTGAACGCCGATATAGCGACAGTAGGTGGATCGCATCTGTTGCAGGATCTCATCGAGCTTTCGCACGTTGGTGCCGTTGATCGTCCTGGTGGAAAATTTCTTTTCCAGGTCGTGGGGCAACAGGCCGTAGAACTCGGGAGAGAGTTCCGGGTTGTCGATATCCTTCATCCGTAGCGGATCGATTTTGGCAGACAGGTGTCCCCGAACGCGGTATCCCCGAACCAGTTGATCCACGCGGTCCTGGAGTTGGGCCAGACCCAGCGAGTGTGCATTTCCATCGGTCAGCTGGTCGAGGTTGGTCAGAGAGGTGGACGAGGCAGTTGCCGCAGCACCCGTGGATCCGGAAGGATCAGCAGCCCCACCCGTTGACTGGGAAAGCAGGTTGGAAAAATACGCTTGCCACTCGGCCGGAACACTGTTCGGGTCGTTGGTGAATTTCTCCAAAAGGTCTTCGACGTAGTCGCTGCTGAATACGTTCATCATTTATTTCAAAAAGTCGCAACCAAAAATCATGCCTGGCCAGCTTCAAACGGAATTCGAAGCCCAGGCGGGATGATTAACGAGAGCGGCGTCCTGCGTTCCGGTTGGGGGTGGAAATGGAATCCTGCTGCCTGCGGGAGGTAGCTGAATCGGTGAAAGCCCGGGGCAAAATATTGAACGGAACGCCTGCTTTTCATTGGTAGGAACGCGGCTGAGTCCCTTCCCTCTTGAATATAACGTCGCGTTACCGGTTTTCGAATGCTGTGAAAAGTCAGAATCGGTTATTTTTTCCAATTTCTCATCTTGGAGCTCCAGACCTGAACCTGCTGCTGCGGTTCGCATTACGCTTTCGGCCGGGACGGGAGGGACCCGGCCCGCCAGTCGGTTTTGCGATCGGCAATGGGGGCGGTCCGGGGCGCCGCAGTTTCCGGAGAAACTACCCATCGGCCACGAGGGGCGGCTTGATGCAGGGGCCCTCATGTCTTGCTCCCCTCACTGCTGCCAGATGGCGAGTGATTGCTGCCTGGTGATCCAGGAAATCGCCATTCTTTCCAGAAAAGCTGGGGGAAAATCCAGGCGTCCCGGGCATAACGCTTGACCAGACGCCCCGGATCGGTGCTGATTCGATGAAGCCATTCCATACCGATGCATTGCATCCAGCGGGGGGCCCGTCTTTTTTCCCCGGCCAGGAAATCAATCGTTGCTCCTACGCAAAGTGCGACGCGTGTATTGAGTGACCGGAAATGCCTGTGGGTCCAGAGTTCCTGCTTGGAGGCTCCCGGTCCAACGACCCGCAGGTCCGGGCTGGTGTCTTCGATCAGCGAAAGGATGCGGGATTCTTCTGCAATGTCGTCTTCAAAACCGAGGGGAGGGCTGTAGGTTCCGACCACCTGGAAGTTTTCCCAGTCTCCGTGGATCCGCTCGGCTGCCCGTTCAGCGACTCCCTCCGCAACTCCGAGGAGAAAAACCGTCATTGGCCCCCGGGTACCGGCTTCATCTAATAGTCGGGGAACCAGGTCGGATTCTGGAAACCGTTCGGGCAATGGTTTTTTCAACAGCCTGGAGGCCAGCACGACCGGGTATCCATCTGCCAGCACTATTCCGGCCTCTTCGTCGGAAGCAAGTAACTGTTCGTTTTCGCTCAGAATCACGGTATGGTCGACATTGGGAGTTATCACGAACTGACAGTTTTCAGCGGGTGATTCGACCCAGTCGAAAACCCGCTCAACTGCATCTTCCATTCTTAAGGCGTCTATTTGCCCGCCGAACAGCTGGTGTCGTTGATGTCTCTTTTTTTCTGTCAAATTGGCAACCACTTTTTTGCTGGCCTGGGGTGGGCTTTCATCCCAGTTTTCGCCCCTGATTCGGGATTCATTTCGAAGCATAGCTTTTTCCCAAAGCCTGAACCGGCAAAATGCAAAACAGGGGTGTTGAACCCGGCTCTTCAGGAATCCGTTTCCATCTGGTTGGCCTGTAGTGGTTGGGCTGGCGGCGATTCGGGGCAGCGCGTG
>JAYZFP010000071.1:0-19132 GCA_036336715.1 Planctomycetota bacterium | reverse complement strand
TAACGGCAACCGGAAAGTTGCGGATAAATTGGTGTTCGTTAAGGGCAGTGGGCCAACTGCGCGGCTTGGCGATTTGCCTTCCTTCCGTAACAGCATCATCATTGCTACCCATAAAAATGCCCGCGCCCTGGAACGGGACCTAGTCGTTGCTCGTCCCATGGCTGTTTTGACGGTGGTCCCGGACGACCGGAAAATCGAGAGTCAGCCGGTGACCAATCGGGGCGGTGGAATACGTGGGGGCGGTCCGCTGCTGGCCACGATTTCCGTTTCTACGGCGAGGAAGCTCGCCGCGGGGGCAGGAGTGGAGGAAGCCCTCGTTTCGCTTGGAGAAAAAGACTCCGGTGCAGTCGTCAAAAGGGCTGAAAAGATGCTGGCGATCGATTTGAAGGTAATCGATCAGCCAATACATAATCCCAACGTGGTCGGTTGGCTGGAGGGTTCGGATCCCAAGCTGAAGCATGAACATATTATTATCGGTGCCCACCTGGATCACCTGGGTACCCGTGGTGACAGTGTTTTTCCGGGTGCTGATGACAATGCGAGCGGTTCGACGGCCATTCTGCAGATTGCCAAAGCGCTGGCTGCAAACGGAAAACGGCCCCGGCGGAGTGTTCTGATGATTTGGTTTGCGGCAGAGGAGATCGGCCTGGTCGGTTCCAGGCATTATGCCAATAATCCCCTGAAACCGATCAAGGATTGCATCTGCATGCTGAACATCGACATGATCGGGCGGAACGAGGAAAAAGAGGATGAACCGGCTTCCGAAAATGAGGAGACCATCCACCTGATCGGGACCCGGAAAATCACACCGGCGATGCACGAGACACTGATCGAGGCCAATCGTTTTGTGGCTTACAAGTTTGAATATGACGAAGAGGACACTGTTTTCCGCCGCAGCGATCAGGCGTCCTTCCATGACAAGGGGATTCCGGTAGCTTTCGTTTTTGGGGGCTTTAATCCGTACTATCACCAAACCACCGATACCATCCGGGGCATCAACTTTTCCAAGATTTCCAATTGTGCGCGACTCTATTACGCCGCCACATTCCTGGCAGCCGAGCATGGACATTATTCCAAAGCCCGCAAATAGATAGATCGAACAGACATCGACAGCCGGGAGTCTTTTTCAGGCGATCGTATCATTCAGCGGAACAGGGAGCGTTTTGAACGCTCCTTTTTGTTGCATGGAGTCATCGGACCCCTGGCCTTCCATTTGCAGGACAAAGGGTGATCCATAATGTGTGGGTGCCGTTGAGTGATTGGGAATTTGTCCGGGCTCGTTTTCCCGGTTTTCAGCGGGACGAAATGTGAGCCTCACTTCATCCCGGGTATTCGTTCGGGGCAGGAACGGACCGGTTGGCCGGTTTTGCCACGAGGAGACCAGGGAAACCGTTTCCGATCGCAGCCTGCGCGGGATGTTTCGACAGTTGGTCCAGCAGGGGTGTGGGGCCAAAAAAATTCTTTTTTTTTAGTGACGGACGCAGGTCAAAAGCGGGGGTCTTTATTGAGACTGGATTGCAATTTGGTTTTTTTGCGGCAATAGTCGGACGGGAATTCGGTCAGCCCTCTCCCCGAATTTCAGAGTCCCTGTCCCGGTACTGAGTCTGATTCCTGTCATCTGCAGATGGGGGGCCTTCGCTCTTGCCCCGCCGTATCAGGCTCTTAAGATTGCATCGCGTCAAATCGCAAAAGTAACTTGCAACCAGGAGCGAAAAAAATGAAAAACCCCCGTCTGTTTTCCTACCTCGAACAGAGTGCGTTGGCCGACAAGGAAAAAGCCCTGATGAGCCTGGAGTTGCTCTCCGAGCATCCGGCAGGTATCGGTGACCATTCGACTGAGGATTTTTACAAGAATGCCGAGGAAGCGCTCGCCATGCTGGCGGACGCCGAGGATCGACTGGAAGTTCTGGCCAAGCATTTTGGCACTGTCCGTCCCAAGATGAGCGACGCGAGTTGAGTTGTTGCCGCCGGGCACCGTTTTGGTTTTGACTGGAACTTTAACGCTACTGCACGTCGAAGCGGTGGACGGTCGTTTGGTGAAACCGCTCGCCCGGATTGAGTTCCGTAGTGGGAAATGACGGAATATTGGGGGCATCCGGGAAGTGCTGCGTCTCAAGGCAGAATGCTTCGTGGCGTGAAAACCCGCAGCTTCCCTCGTCACCCGACAACCAGTTGCCCGTGTAAAGCTGGATGCCGGGCTGTGTTGTAAGGATTTCCATCTTTCGACCGGAGTGCGGATCGATTGCCGTGGCCGCGAGTGCCAGTTGACCTGTGCGGGAACGGAGGGCGTAGCAATGGTCATAACCGTTGGCAGGCGTCTTGCTTAAGGTCTCGATCCGGTCTCCGATTCTGCGGGACTCCCGAAAGTCCAGCTCGGTCCCGTCAACCGACGTGAAGGAGCCATCGGGTATCAAGGTCTCATCGACGCTTAGGAATTCGTCCGCTTCAATCTGCAGCTGGTGGTCCAGGATGGAGCCCGAATGATCTCCCCCGAGGTTCCAATAGTTGTGATTGGTGAGATTGATGACGGTTATCGCGTCCACTGTGGCTTGAAAATCGATCACCAGCTCGTTTGTATTGCTCAACCTGTATTCGGCGACCACCTGCATTTGACCCGGAAAGCCCTCGTCACCGTCCGGGCTGGTGTGAGAAAATCGGATTCCGACAGAGTCAACCGATTTGCATTCTTCGGTCTTCCATACGGCATGGCTGAAGCCCCGTATGCCGCCATGCAGGCAATTCGGCGGGTTGTTCCTGGCAAGTTGATATTCGGTTCCATCCAGTGAAAATCGTGCACCTCCAATGCGGTTGCAGAAGCGGCCGACGGTGGCCCCAAGGTAGGCGACACAGGCTTCATAACCCTGCAGGGTCCCGGTGCCGAGGTTGATGTTGGCAAGCAAGCCGTTGCGGTCCGGTGTTCTCATTTCCTGCATGATGGCGCCGTAACTGATAAGGGACATGGAGAGTCCCTGGTCATTGGTGCAGACAAATCGATCAACGGCTTCACCCCTGGATGTCTGACCAAAATCTGATTTTTCGATGTTCATGGAAGTTTCTTTTTTTCGGTTGCCTGAAGTCTGGTGCGTCCCCAGACAGGAGTTCGGCACTATAAACCACCGGACCTGATTGCACTACGGGAGAACCGGGGCGTGGAGATCGGGTCCACCACGGTGGCGTGGCGAATGAGATTTGGATTTGAAGACTCTTCAAAAACACGGTTATTTCAGGATTTTGGGCAATTTTGACGGACTTTCGCAAGATTTCCCCGCCCGGGGAAACCACTCTCCAAACGGAGATCGTAATCAAGACATGGAAAGCGGAATTACCGTCAAGCAGCCATCGAAAATCGACTGGCAAGCAGCCCTGGAAAAACACCAGCGCTGGTTGTGGGCGATCGTGTATGCGCGGGTTGGTGAGCCGCAGGCTGTCGAGGAAGTATTGCAGGAAGTCGCGTTGGCTGCGGTCAGGCAATCCGCTCCCATTGAAGATGAAGCCAAGGTAGCCCCATGGCTTTACCGGGTGGCCATCCGGCAATCGCTGCTGTACCGGCGAAAAATGGGAAGGATTCGCAAGCTTAACGATCGATATGCGGTACGGGAGCAACCAACGGAACTGGATCGTAAGCAGGCGAGTCCACTGGATTGGTTACTGGCTGACGAGCGTAAGGAGCTGATTCGCCGTGCCATGGAGCAGTTGAGGGAAAAAGACCGCGAAATCCTTCTGCTCAAATACAGTGAAAATTGGAACTATTACCAGATTGCCGATCATCTGGGTGTCAGCCACAGCGCCGTGGAGGCTCGACTCCATCGTGCCCGGGCTCGCCTGCGGTCGGAATTGCGATCACTTCAGGTCATTGAGGATTCGGAATGAAAAAGGACAATTCCCAACCGTCCAAACTTGATCCTTCCAGGGATTCGTCCGGCGATGGCTCGGCCGATCCCGTCGGTGAGGCGAGCCTGGACAGCTCTCCGGCGAACCAGCTCGATGAGCTGCTCCTGGACCGGCTGGTCGATAACGATTTGAGCGATGACGAGTATCGGCAGGTTTTGAGCTGGGTGGAAGAAAAACCGGATGGTTGGCGACAGCTGGCACTCGCATTCCTCGAGTCCCAGGCGCTGGAAAAGGAGCTTTCCTCCCTGCAGTGTGAGATGGAATTCCGCAGTGAGTCGAAATGGAGGACCGATCGTGAGAGCCAGTTGTCACCCGCGGAAGAGGATGTCCTAAGGCCCGCGAAGCCCCGCGTCGACAAGGGGCCGCAAGGTTCCCCGGGGGGATCCAGCTTTCGAAGGTCCTTTCCGGCCATTGCGGCCTGCTTCACCATCGCATTTGTTTCCGTAGTTTACTTCTGGGAGGGAGGCGATCCCCGGCGAGGTGAAGAGGCAGGGCTTCCTCGAGATGGAGTAGCTACGCAAGAGGCCCCACAGGTTGGGGGAGAGGCCGTGAAACCGGATTACCTGGAACTCGTTTCCAGCAACCGGGATGATCGGATCAGGACTCCCGTTTATGACCACCAGGAATTCGACCCGTCAGTCCTGTCCCGGGAAATGGATGATCTCCGGCCGCGGCTGCAGAACGTTGTCAACCAACCCGGCTGGAAAGCGGACGAGCAAACACACGTGATACCCGTTCGTGACCGATTGGGAAACAAGATCATCCTGCCACTCAAGGAAATCCAGTTGACTCCGAACCTCTACGAGGATTACCAATGATGGCATTCCATTTGCTGACAAGGAAAATGCTGCCCGGTTGTCTTGTGTTCTGCATGGTGCTCAGCCTGGGTGAGCCGCCGTTGGCCGAAGCGGTTCAGACGGAACGTGGCAGGGGAGAGCAGGACTCGCCATGGGCCGGGGGCAAGGTGGAGAGCGGTTGGTTCCGGATTCCAACAGAAAACGTTTTGAGCGGTTTCCAGATCGGGAGATTTTCGATCGGAGCGAACCGCTTTCAGGTTCAGGCGCCCCAAGGTAATTCTGAGCCCCGGGGACCCAGGCAGATCATCCTGAAACTCAAGAAGGTGGATGGTTCCGGTCGAACGGTTTCCATCGGTTCATTCGCCCGCGATTCCTGGATCGAAACCAGCAGCGGGAGGGTTCATCTACTGGCCACGCCGCTGAAACAACCGCGGAAGTCCGGGGAGAGCCGTTACTGGATTGGCGTGCGGTGCAGTCAAACGGATTCCTCCGCAGAAGACAGGGTCGGTGGTTTGCGTGTCGATGATGTATTGCCTCGCAGCGCCGCGGAGGTCGCCGGGCTTCAGGTGCTGGACCGAATGGTGCGGTGGAATACGACGCCGCTTGGCAGTCCCGGTGACCTGGCTGCCGTACTACAGGAAAACGGAAACCGCCCTGCCATGGTTCAAATCATCCGTGGGGGAGAGGAGCGTATGCTGAGGATGGTTCCCGGGATTCGCGGCGAGTGGTCCGGTGAGGTGAAGACGGTCATGGCGCCAGCCTCCCGCTGGGAGATTTCCAGTGAGAGAATCGGACAGATTCGGGAGCTTTTGGCCCAGCAGGACCCCGGCAGACAACATCGGGTCCGGCTGATTCTGGTCGGTCCGGGAGTCAATTTCGGTAAGGAAAAGCTGGAGTTGCAGATCAATCCCCAGTTGCAAAAATCCAAGGCACACCTGTATCGCTTGCTGGAAGAAATCGCCCAGCAGCAGGTAGGCGGGATGGTGAATCAGGCTGAGCTGTCCAGGGGCAGGGGATCCCTGCCGTTTGAGCCCCATGAAATCTGGGAGTCGATGGAGTTCGGAGTCCGGGGAAAATCCTTTACGTTGGCCAAACTGTCTCCCCGGCTGATTCAGCCAGCAGCGGCTGCTGAGCGGAAGAGCGAGTCGACGGAAGACTGGGTCCGGAAAACGGCTGACGATTTGAAACAGACCGGTTTCACGAAGGGTGAAATTGTATTTCCCAATCCAATCTTGCGATCGGAACCTGGATTGTGGAGCGAATACCAATGGTTGCAGCGTGAAAACGAGAGAGTTCAAAAAGAAAACGAGGTTCTCAAACAGCAAATTCGCCAGTTAAAGGGCTCGATGCCTCAACGGGGCCTCGACCAGCGGAATTGACATCCAAGCCTGTTTGCAGTGATCGGTCATCAGCTTTTCGGGCGGCTCAAGGAAGCTTGAGGACGATGGGTTGCGATGATTCCGGACGAAAGGACTCCTCAAGAGTGGATATCCGAAAGAGCCGTCTTTCTGGAGTTGTCAGAGGTTTGAAAACGGACGCGGTGGGGTCGCTTCGTCAGTTGTTCCCGATGCGGTTTTCCGGAGCCCGCCTTTTCCGTCCTGCCCTTGGACAAATCCAGCCAAAAAGGGTTCGGCCAGACCCGGTTTTCCGGAATTCTCGAACTACAATGGAGCACTGGTTTCCCCCACAAGAATCAACCTGGAAAAAATCATGTCGGCCAAGTGCTACTTTTGTTCTTTTCTGTTCCTTCTGTTGTCCAGCCTGTTACCAGTCGGTCCCGTACGGGCCCAGGACGGCGAGGATCCGGCACCTGCCAAAGATGAGACTCCGGAAATCCACTCCGGACTGGTCTCGGCACTCAAGTTCCGCGGAATTGGCCCCGCCCTGATGTCAGGTCGAGTTCTGGATATCGCGGTTGATCCGGTGAAACGAAGTACCTGGTACCTGGCGACCGTTGGCGGCGTCTGGAAAACGGAAAACGCGGGGACAACCTGGAAGTCCATCTTTGACGGTTATGGCTCGTACTCCATCGGTTGCGTCACCATCGATCCGAATGACCGATTCACCCTCTGGGTGGGTACCGGCGAAAACAACAGTCAACGTTCGGTGGGCTACGGGGACGGTGTTTACAAATCGACCGACGGGGGAAGCTCTTTTCAGAAGGTGGGACTCCCTGACAGTGAGCATATCGGCAAGATCGTTGTGCACCCGGACAACAGCAAGGTGGTTTACGTGGCAGCCCAGGGTCCGCTCTGGAAGGAAGGTGGTGACCGGGGCCTTTACCAGACGACCGATGGTGGAAAAACCTGGAAACGGATTCTGAATATCAGCGAGAACACCGGGATCAATGAAGTTCACATGGATCCTGAAAATCCCCAGATACTTTATGCTTCCAGTTATCAACGGCGGCGACACACCTGGGTGTTGATTGACGGTGGCCCCGAATCCGGCATCCACAAATCGATCGATGGAGGGCAAACCTGGAAACCGATCAACCGGGGACTCCCTGGGGGTGACAAGGGGCGGATCGGAATGGCCGTTTCGCCCATCAACCCTGAAATCGTTTACGCAGTCGTGGAAGCGGCCGATGGAGAGAGTGGTTTCTACCGCAGTTCGAACCGGGGAGAATCCTGGTCCCGCATGGGCAACTATGTTTCGGGCAGTCCCCAGTATTACCAGGAAATTGTCGCCTGCCCTCACCGGTTGGACCGGGTTTACTCGCTGGATACCTACCTTCAGGTAAGTGAGGATGGTGGCAGGAATTTTTCCCCGCTGGGTGAAGCTGACAAACATGTTGACAACCATGCCCTGGTGATCGACCCCGCAGATCCTGATCACCTGATTGTTGGATGCGATGGAGGAGTGTACGAAAGCTGGGACCGGGGGACTACCTATGATTTCAAGGCCAATCTGCCCATTACCCAGTTCTACAAGGTGGCTGTCAGTAATGAGCGGCCGTTCTACTATGTTTACGGTGGTACCCAGGATAACGCGACGCAGGGAGGTCCTTCGCGAACCAACAACATTCACGGAATCCGCAACAGCGACTGGTTCATCACCGTTTTCGGTGATGGTTTCGATCCGGCAGTCGATCCCAGTGACCCGGACACCATTTATTCCCAGTGGCAATACGGTGGCCTCGTCCGGTTCAACCGTAAAACCGGTGAAAGGGTCGACATCAAACCGCAACCTGCAGCCGGTGGTCCGGCGCTTCGCTGGAACTGGGATTCCGCCCTGCTGATCTCGCCCCACAATCACCGCAGGATTTATTACGGGTCGCAAGTGCTGTTTTGCAGCGACGACCGCGGCAATTCCTGGAAAGCCATCAGCGGTGACCTTTCCCGAAACCTCGACCGCAACCAGCTCAAGGTCATGGGACGAGTCTGGAGCGTGGATGCTGTAGCCAAGAATATGTCGACCTCCATGTATGGCACGATCGTTTCCGTTTCAGAATCCCCAAAGCAGGAGGGGTTGATCTACGCAGGCACCGACGATGGTCTTTTACAGGTGACATCCGATGGCGGAAAAAAATGGACTGCCATCTCCCGGTTTGGCGATCTGCCGGTTCCGGAATTTGGTTACATCAACGACGTGGAAGCATCGGTTCATGATGCGGACACGGTTTTCGTGGCCATCAACAACCACAAACGGGGCGATTTCAAACCCTACATCGTCAAGTCAACGGACCGGGGCAAGACCTGGCAAAATCTGACCGGCAACCTGCCTCAGAGAGGCAGCGTTTACTGCCTCAAGCAAGACCCTGTGAACGCGGACCTGTTGTTTTGCGGAACGGAATTCGGCTGTTACTTTTCAGTGGATGGAGGGCAGAAGTGGGTCCGGCTTTCTGCCGGCTTACCGACGGTCTGTATCCGAGACATCGAGATCCAGGAAGATGAAAATGACCTGGTATTGGCTTCCTTCGGGAGGGGCTTTTTCATCCTTGACGACTATTCGCCCCTGCGAAAGCTGAGCCGGGAAACCGTCAAGCAGGATGCGGTGTTCCCCATCAGGACCGGAAAAATGTACGCGGAAATCGCTCCGTTGGCAGTTGGCACCCGGGCCTTCCAGGGCGCAAATTTCTTCACTGCTCCCAATCCCCCCTATGGCGTGACGATCACCTATCACCTGAAAGAGTCCCTGCAGACAAAAAAAGGTGAACGAAAAAGCAAGGAAGCGAAGCTCAAGGCGGCCGGTAAGGATGTCCCTTTTCCAAGCTGGGATGCGTTTCGCGAGGAAGATCGGGAGCAGGCCGGGAGGGTCTACATTACGATTCGGGATGCTGCCGGTAAAGCCATCCGCCGCCTGAATGCGTCCTCCAGGAAGGGGATGCATCGCGTCCAGTGGGACTTTCGGCATGCCGGGGTGGGAACCGGACGCGGGCGACGTGGCCCTGTTGCCGTTCCCGGAAAGTATACCGCCGAGATCCACAAGTTCGACCAGGGCAAGGAAACGCTGCTTGTGAAAGCGACTCCTTTTGAGATCCAGCCCCTGCTGTTTGGTGACATGACCTCCATCGATCGTAAAGCGATCGTGGTGTTTGCCAAAAAGGCCCAGGCACTGGGCCGACAGGTCAACAAGGCGACCGAACTGTGGACCGAGACGGGCGCCGATCTGGAAAAACTGGTGGCGGAAATTAGTTCTGATCCACTTGCTGAGCAGACGCAGTTGGCTGCCCTGAGGAAACTGCAACTGGAGTGGATGGATATCGGGGAAATTTTCAATGGCGACCCCACCCGCAGTCGGCGGAATGAATCCGCGCTGCCCGGGTTAAGTGGCCGGTTGAGGACGCTAACGATGGGAGCCATGGGATCAACGGAAGGACCGACCGACACACACAAGTCGCAGTACTCGATCGTCGAGAGTCAACTCGCCGAAGCCAACAGCAAACTTCGAGTGGTTGCGACCCGGGTTGCCCTCCTGATCAAGGCCCGTGAAAAGTAATCGCACTGCTGGCACACTCCGAAGCCGTCCCCCTTGGGGCGGCTAGCGGATCGCCTGGATCAATGAACCGGCTCGTGATCTTCCTCAACGATACCGGTTTTGCCGGACTGGATAAATGAGCTCCAGATCCGGTACTTGGGGGATTCCATCCGAACGGTCACCAGCGGGCTGTAAAACGGTTTGACCGGTTTGCAAATCAGTTTCATGCCTGCTTCGCTGGGCGTCTTGTTCCCCTTGGTGGTGTTGCACTTCAGGCAGCAGCAAACGACATTGCTCCAGCTGGTTTCCCCTCCCCGACTGCGAGGGATGACATGGTCAAGGCTGAGTTGGGCAGTTGGCAGGGTGCGATTACAGTATTGGCAGGTATTTCCGTCACGGGCAAAAAGGTTGCGTCGGTTGAAGCGTAACGAGGGTCTGGGAACCCGATCGTAACGAAAGAGACGCAGTACCCGGGGAACCAGTAATGAGAACCCGATACCCTGCACCCAGTCCTGGTCTTTTCTGTTTTCGGACCTTTCTTCTGTCATGATTTCAGAAAATTCCAGCCATGTTTCAAAATCGAAGTTGTTGTAAATGCCGTCTTCGACGTGGATCACCTCTGCGAGGTCTCGGTACATCAGGACGATGGCCCGCCTTGCAGAGATGACGTGGATGGGGACGTAGGCCTTGTTCAGAACCAGTACACTGCATTGAAGAGCCGTTGATTCACTCACCTGTTTTGACATGGCGTTTTTTGTTTCCGGGGATGGCCGTGGTTCGCCGGCTGTGGTTCCGGGGATCTATCAACATTCTAGACGTGTGGGAGGGGCTGGAGTAGCTGATCCCCGGTTTTCTCCCACGGGAAACCTGCCCGGAACCCCTCGATGGCCCGCCGGGTTGAAGTCGGGGGTAATTATTCAGAAACGACCGGGAATTTCTCTTGCCCTGAAAAAAGAATCGGTATTAATATGAATCGACGCTGGTCAGGGTCGACCAGTCAAGGAGGCTCCGGGAAACGAACATGATTCATTACACTTGCGATCGCTGTCAGAAACGGATTGAAAGTCAGGCACTTCGTTACACGGTCCGTGTGGAGATGCAGGCCGAATTTGACGAAGCCGGGGTTGAGCCAGTCGAGGAAGAGGTTCAACTTGAGCAGATGCAGGAAATCCTCGCCGAACTGGACGAGGAGGAAGGCGAAGATCTGATTCAGGATGTCTACCAGCGGCATCGATTCGATCTCTGTAACGAATGCTTTCACCAATTCAAGAGTGATCCCCTTGGGATCAGCGGTCCCCAGGTGAGTTTCAGCCGCAACTGAGTCCAGCGTTGGCATTTTCTCTGGACACTTTTTCCCGGCGGCAGCACAGGCATATTGGTACCCGCTCCACTGGCGTTACGGATCGTGGTGCATTTTCAGCGCACACCCATTTCGAGCCGGCAGCCCTCTGCCCCCACGGCTCGTCTGTCATTTGCTGGTGTCGCCCGGATGGGGTTCGGGATCACGTTTTCCGGTTGCGGGAAGAATGCACCCTTTCGCAGATGGCGAGGGCTTCAGGAAAGGGAAGCAGTTGCTTGTGCTCTTCGGGATATTTGCGGAACCAGGAGGTGACAATCAGCTGCATCAGGACGGTCGTCGTATCGTGAGGCAGGTTGTTGGGGTGGGCGGAATTGGCAACCTGGATTTCCCGCAACGCTTTTTGTGCCTGGCGTTTGCCGGATGGTTCGACCACCATGCCCGAGATCAGGCTGGAGTTCAGGCAAATCCAGATTCTTTTTCCGGCAAAACCATCCACCGGGTAGATGCAATTCAATTCGTAACGCGCCCGCCGCAAGGCTCCCAGCCGATTTCCCAGCCAACGGATGTTCTGCAGCTGGTCACGCAGCATGGATGCTTTTTCAAAAGCACGTCGACCCGCGGCTGTTTTCATTTCCTGTTCGATCCGTAACAACGGGCTGTTGTCAAAACCGTTGAGGAACCCCAGCAACTCCTGAACCTGCCGGGAGTAATCGGCACGGGCGAAGGTCCCTGTGCAGGGGCCCGAGCAGCTGCCGATTTCGTAGCGGATGCAACCGGGAGGATGCGCGATGGGAAACAGCTCCAGCTGGTCGGTAAACCGCATCGGCACCTGGTCGTTGCAATCCCGCAGTCGAAACACCTGGTTCAACTGCTCTGCGGTTGTTCGCAGTCGCCCGGTACCCGGGATGGGTCCAAATCCATTTCGGGTTTTTTGTCGGATGCGGGTGGTGACGATCACGTGCGGAGCGTCCCGATCGCTGAGGCAGAGAAATGCGGGCTGTCTGCGTTGAGGCTGTCCTTGCGTGTTAAAGCTGGGACGCCACCTGGAGATCAATTCCTGCTCCCGGATCAAGGCCAGCAGTTCATGCGACACCGGTTCCCAACGCAGGAATCGCGAATGCTGGACGATGCGGCTCATCTTGTCGTCCGGTGGATTCCGGGAAAAGTAACTCAGCAGCCGGTTCCTGAGGCATTTTGATTTGCCGACGTAATTGAGGCGGCCATGGCTGTCGAAATACCCGTAGATGCCAGGTGTGGAAGGTGCCTGGGTGCGAATTCGCTTTCGGGTTTCCAGGCGATCGTCTGGAAGATCCATTCCATCCAGGGTTCCACGGCAATGTTTTTCCGGAAGTAACGAAGGACCAAAGGGCTGGACGCTGTGGTGGGAAGGAACCTCGCCAATGCAGAGATCCCGGGAATCACTTTCGTCCTCCGTACCGGGTTCAGTGGGTTGCGTCGTCAATGGTTCTTCCTTGAAACGGGACGGCGGGACTCAAAAACCGGTCCTCCGAATCTGTCGGCCGGGAACTGCAAGAACCTCAAGCCTGGCCATCGGCACAGGAGGCAGCTGCCAAAACCGGGGAGCAGGGCACGACCGGCTGTTATCTTGTGCGATCTGGATCGAAATTCAATAGGGAGCAGCCAAGGAGATGACTGCTAGCAACCGATTGCGGATTTCTGATGAGGACCTTTCCAGGTGATCGCCTGCCGGGCGGCGTCTTCGGGAAAGTTTCTTCGGGACAGTTTCTTAGGGACGGCCATCAAGGCGGTTGTCTTCTCCGCCGGAATCCCCGGTATCGAAAGGGATGCTCACCGTCGGAACATCAACCGATGTTCGACTTTATTTTAATAGTTTGTTCAGGAAGCAGGAGGTGGATGCCGATCCTTAATTTGACGGTAGATCCCGCAAAACCGTCACATATTATCAACAACGTCAACTCACTGCCCCAAACGACGTGTTCACCCAGATCTACCGTAGATTGATTTCGCTCCACCGAGCCCTTCCATGGGTTTTCCCTGTAGGGATTCTGGTTTTCATCACACTGGTTTCACCGGCTGGTGCCGTGGTCAGTCCACAGCAACGGTCCAGTCATCCCAGGATGCGAGCTCCATTGGCAGTTCGTTCGATCGAGGTCCGGCAGAAAACACTGCGATCATCGGCACCCGTTAACCGACTGAGCAGCAACTCTTCCAGTCGGGCCAACTGGGGACGGGTGCAGCCGGCGAGTTTCCAGCAGGAGTTGCCCGCCGGGGATGACCGATTGACGCCCGCCTTTGGTCCGCTGTCCACGAAACAGGATCCTTCCGACCCGGTTTCTGCAGGTGACCCCCGTCGCAAACCCGCTCCGCTCCCAACCCCCGGCAAACTGCCAACCCTGAATTCCCTGATTCCTGTTCAACAAGATGATCGGTCGCCACTGCTTCCGGGGGGCGGGACCCGCTTCGAATTGAGGCCCCCAGCCGCGGCGGAGGTGGAATTTCGAAACGATAACGGGCAAATCACGATGGTAGCGCGCAACGCCACGGTGGCGGATGTGATGAATGTTTTGTCTGAAAAGGAACAAATCAGTTATGTCCTCTCCGGCGTTTCCACGTCGGCAGTTTCCTTTTCCCTGCAGGATGTTCCGGCTCCCAAGGCATTGACGGCGATCCTGGCTGTTTCCGGGCACACCTGGACGGAACGGAATGGAATTGTGCATGTGATGCCTGGTAACCAGCAGGGGTCGCAGACCGTTTCGCCCGAGTACTCGGGCAAGGTCATCCGGCAATTTGACCTCGATTTCGCTTCGGCCAAGGATGTTCATGCGGTGGTGGAAAAAATGATTTCTGCAACCGGCAAATCGTTTTTTGTTGAATCCAATCCCAAGGACATCCGCAAGACCGGTGAAAGTATCATCATTGAGGATCAACCGGGTGTCGTGGAGCGAATCGGAAAATTCATTTCCCAGGCGGACAAGCCTCCCCGGCAGGTCCTGATTGAGGCCTACGTGCTGGAAGTCGATCTTGAGGAAGACGCCCGGCATGGAGTCAACTTCGAGAACATCGCCCGGATTGCGGGAAACGACATTCGCCTGGGAACCATCGGTGTGACACCAACGGCGACCTCCACTTTTTTTGCGGAAATAGATGCACCGGACCTGAAGGGATTGATTGATGCTCTCAAGGTCTCTACGGATACCAAAACCCTGGCATCTCCCAAGCTGATGGTCGTCAATGGACAGGAGTCCCTTCTGCAGGTCGGTCAGCAGCTTGGATTCCGCGTCATCCAACAAAATGGAAACACCTCCCTGGAGGATGTGAAGTTTCTCAATGTGGGGGTTGTTCTCTCGGTGACACCCCGAATCAGTCGGGATGGTCGTGTACTGATGCATGTCAAACCGGAAGTCTCCAGCGGGGAGATCAATACCGATACAGGTTTGCCGGAGGAGGAAACCTCCGAAGTCGAAACCAGTGTGCTCCTTTCCAACGGAAAGGGCATGGTAATTGGTGGACTGATCCAGGAAAAAGATTCCATTATCGAATCCAAGGTTCCGTGGCTGGGAGACCTGAAGGGTGTTGGAGGCCTGTTTCGAAGGACGGCAAAGGAAAAGTCCCGCAGCGAAATTGTTTTTGTACTGATTCCCCGGGTGGTCGAATTTGAGGAATCGGACCGGATTCAAAACGAAATCAATCGACAGCATTCACAACTTCGCAGCAAGTCGGAGTACATCCGCTCCACAACTCCCCTGTTCGAACCCCAGGAATGCGACCAGCCCCGTCCATCTTTCCACCCACCCCTTTCTCCGATTCACCGTGAATACAACGGCACCGATTATCGAAGTCACGAGCAGTTTCCCCGGGAAATGGAAGTATCCAATGAGCTCACCCAAGCGGACACCCCTGTTCCGGATGGGGCGATGTCCACCCCGGAGGATACCAGTCGCCGGGCCCGATCTTCTGCTGCAGCCCGCCACCCGGCCAACCGTCCTTCCATTCGCCGCACACTGCAGGATTGAAGCCGCGTGAGCCCTTTGGGTATTCAAACTGGCAAAGAGCTTCCGAACCCGGAATGGTCTGCCCAAGGATTGCGGCCTAGAATGGATGTCTGCCGGCAGTGAGCCGGCAGGCCAGCGGGCCAGAAGAGGGATGGATCCGGTCAAGCAGCCGTTTTTCGGGTACAGGGTTTAGGAATGAAGTTGATCCCTTTCAGGAGCCTCGTGCTGGTTGTCTCTCTGTTGTTGACCACCGGTTGTTCGGAGAAAGCTGTGATCCCGGAAGTGCAGGTGGGTGATGCGGCCATTGATTTTGAATTGCAGGATCAGCAGGGTCATCGGGTCTCCCTTAACGGGCTGCTGAAAAAACGGAAATGCGTGGCTTTGGTTTTCTTCCGTTCGGCAGACTGGTGAAGTTATTGCCGCAAGCAACTGGTCGAGTTGCAAAAAAATCTTGAGGGGATCGAGGAGGCCGGGATTCAGCTCGTGGGAATCAGCTACGATCCGGTGGACGTCCTGCGATCTTTCAGTGATTCCAATCAGATCACTTTTCCTTTGTTGTCGGATCATTATTCCGACACGCAAAACCGGACGATTCGTGATTTTCAGTTGCTCGATACCCGCGAAAAAGGAAAATATGCGGGCGTTCCCGTCCCCACCACGCTCCTGGTTGATTCACAAAAGAAAATCAGGGCGGTTCTGCCGGGGACCCGGCGGCAACGTTCGGACGCAGAGCAGTTGATCAGTCAGGCAGGACAGCTCTGAATTGATTCACGGGGTTCCTGCCGGAAAATTGTTGCAGGACTGGCAGTGTTATTCGGCAGCAGGCCGTCGGCGATCCGGGGCAACTTCTGACCGGTGGATCTTACGGCAAAAGGTTCACGGGATCGGCACCACAGAAAGGGCGATGAACAACCGCGGCCAGCTGACCGGGAAAAATTTCATTTTCAGCCACTTTTCCACGGTCGTTATCGAACGAACCTCGTATCCGGCGGATCAAACGTTGACGCTGCCATCGGATCCCAACTAAAATCAGATATCCCGCCCGATTCTCCGGTTCGCAATGCGAGCCAGACTCTTTCCTCCGCCGAAAAAGTGGAAGGACCCCGATGGCAAAAATCCGATCAGGCCCTCTTTTTCACCTTGCCGTGTTGTGGCTCCTTGTTCTGGGAGGACGTTTGGGGTTCGCCAATCCCTCGCATCCTCTTCCGGTGGGTCAACGCCCGGTCAGTTTTGTCAATGATGTCATGCCGATTTTTACCAAGTCGGGCTGCAACACCGGGATTTGCCACGCCAAGGCAGGTGGCGGACAGAACGGGTTTCAACTGTCTTTGCTCGGTTTTGAACCGCGGGAAGACTTCGAGAGCCTGGTCATGGAAGGTCGGGGCCGCAGGCTGTTTCCGGCATTGCCGGGCAGGAGCCTGCTGCTGCGAAAAGCTTCCGGTGAATTGCCCCATGGCGGTGGTGTCCGCTTTTCTTCCGATTCGGAAGAATATCGCCTGATCAGGAATTGGATCGGGCAGGGGGCCCGTTACACGATCCAGGATGAGCCGGTACTGGAGTCACTGACAGTCCATCCCGAACAGGGCCGCATCCAGATGGGGGGCCAGCAACAGCTGAAGGCGGTGGCCCGTTATTCAGACGGGAGCCAGCGGGATGTGACTCGCCTTGCGTTGTACGAATCGAATAAGCCAGCCATGGTCCGTGTGGACGAGTCCGGTTTGGTCAGGGCGAAGGAAGTGCCTGGGCGCATTGCGGTGATGGTTCGCTACCAGGGAAAAGTCTCCGTGTTTACCGCTGCAGTCCCCCTCGGTCCGGAACTGTCGAATATCCCACCGGCCAATAATTTCATTGACGAGCTGATTTTCGCCAACCTGCGGGAGATCGGGATTCCACCCTCGGTGACCTGCGACGATTCCACCTTTATCCGGCGAGTGACGCTGGACATCACCGGCAGGATACCCACGCTCGAAGAGACGAACCGTTTCCTTGCCAGCAACGATGCAGGCAAAAGGGACCAATTGGTGAATCGTCTGCTGAAGAGTCCCGCCTATGCGGATTACTTCGCCAGCAAATGGACACCGCTGTTGAAAAATCGACGTGACGAGGCAAGTGACATCACGGCTAATTTCGCATTCCATGCCTGGGTTCGGGATAGCCTGCTTGCCAATGTTCCCTACGACCAATTTGTCAGGGAGCTGCTGGCCGCCACCGGGACGGTGGTCGGTAATCCCCCGGTTGCCTGGTACAAACGGGTCAAGGATCCCAAGGAGCAACTGGAAGACATCGCACAATTGTTCCTGGGGGTGCGGATGCAGTGTGCCCAATGCCACCATCACCCTTTCGAAAAATGGAGCCAGGACGACTATTACAGCTTTGCTGCGTTTTTCAGCCGAATCGGTCGAAAGCCGACCGGAACCCGCGGGGAAGACATGATTTTCCACCAGCGGGGATTGGCCACGGCGATCAACGTGAAAACGGGCCAGGCCCTGAGGCCCGCTGCCCTGGGGGATTCGGTGGGCGATATCCGACCGGACCAGGATCCACGGTTGAAACTGGCCGACTGGATGGCCTCGGCGGAGAACCCTTTCTTCGCCCGGGCGCTGGTCAACCGGTACTGGAAACATTTCTTCCGGGTCGGCCTGATCGAGCCGGAAGACGACATCCGGGATACCAATCCGCCGACCAACCCGGAATTGCTGGCCGCATTGGAACGGCATTTTATCGAGAGCCGATTTGATCTGAAGTCACTGATCCGGGTGATTGCCCAATCCCGTGCCTACCAGTTGAGTGCGCGACCCAACGAAAAGAACATCAGGGACCGGCAGAATTACTCACGCTTTTACCCTCGGCGTTTGCAGGCCGAGGTCCTGCTGGATGCGATTGATGATCTGGCTGGAACACGGACCACTTTTTCCAATCTCCCCAAGGGGACCCGTGCGGTGGCTCTACCGGACAACAGTTACAACCGCCAATCAGAATTTCTCAGGGTCTTTGGCCGACCGGACAACCAGAGCGTTTGCGAGTGTGAAAGGAACGGGTCTTCCAGCCTGGCCCAGCGACTGCTGCTGATCAATTCGGCCGGTATGAAGCAGAAACTTGGTTCGTCTTCGGGGCGGGCAGCACGGCTTGCCCGGGAAACTTCCTCGTTGGAGTCGCGGATTGAATTGCTTTACCGGGCCGCCTACTCCCGTTTGCCGACGGTGGAAGAAATGTCCCTGGCCCGGGAATACATGGCCGAAGAGGTTCTGGATAAAAACGGAAAACCACTTTCCAGTCAGGTGAGTCACCAGATGAATTTCCAGGATTTGATCTGGGCCCTGATGAACACCAAAGAATTCCTGTTCAATCACTGAATCGATGATGAATATTCAAATCAAAAGCTGGAAAAGCGGGCTTGGTTTTTTGTGGCTGTTGCTGTTCCTGCTGGGACAGCTACCGCTGGCGGCTCAGTCGGTTTGCCTCCCCTCACCCCGCCTGCTGACCACCCTCCCCATGGGCGCTCAAAGGGGAAGTGAGGTCGAGGTCGTTCTGGCAGCGCAGAATGCTGAAAAGGTGACCCGACTGCTTTTCTCACATCCGGCCATTTCTGCTGTTCCCAAGGCGGATGCGACGGGGCAACCGATTCCCAACCGTTTTACGGTATCGGTCGGTTCCGATTGCCCACTGGGCGTGCATGAAGCGAGAATTCAGACCCGGTTGGGAGTTTCCACGGCCCGGGCGTTTAACGTGGGGAGGCTGCAGGAGCTGACCCGCAAAAAAGCCAATACCTCGCTGGAAACCGCGATGGAAATTCCGCTGCCATCAACCAGCAATGCTTTTACCACACGGCAGTCCATTGACTATTACCGTTTTGCAGCCCGCAAGGGGCAACGCTTGCTCGTTGATTGCAGCGCCCGGGGGATCGACTCGAAGCTGAAGCCGGTGGTGGTGATAGGTGACGAACAGGGACGGGACCTGCTGGTGGAGCGTCGTGGAGGAGCACTCGATTTTCCGGTTCCGAGGGAGGGGACCTACACCATCAAGGTTCACGACCTGACTTATGGAGGAGGGAACGAATTCTTTTACCGGCTTTCGGTACAGGCTGTCGCCAAGGAGGGACTGTTGACTTTGCAGCCCTCGACACGCAACGTCAACGCATTTTCCTGGCCACCGACCGGGGTAAACAATGAACCCGGCCTACAGGAAACCGAGCCAAATGATGAAAAGCCGCAGTTTATTTCTCTACCCTGTGACCTGAGTGGCAGCTTTTT
>JAYZFP010000070.1:0-2007 GCA_036336715.1 Planctomycetota bacterium | reverse complement strand
AGGAAACCAAGGATGGATCCCGCATGCTGATTGGCAAATGGGTCCAGGTTGCGCGTGGCCCCATCGACTCAACTGGGCTGAAACCTTTCAAATACATACCGCGAACGAGCGTGATCAGGGATGCAGTGAGTGGCAAACGACTGTCGCTGGGCAACTTTCAACCAGCCACGGCGAATCCCGGTCTGGATCTAGCACGCTACCTCCGGAAACGCAAGATCAGCGACATCGAGGTACTGGTGTTTACGGGCGATGGATACCACGTGGACGACCGCATGATTCTTTCCGCGACCAGCCTGGACAGCGATGGTCATGCTGCCATCGACCTCCATTTCACACCTGCTGGCGCGGAAGAACTGACACGATTAACCGGGAACAACAAACCCGGCCCCGACCAGACCCGTGCCTCGCATTTGGCCATCATCCTGGACAATCACATCCTTAGTGCTCCTCGGATCATCGAAGAAATTCGCTCGCAACACGCGTTCATCAGCGGGACCTTTGACGCTGCTGAAGTGGAAAACCTGGCAGCAATCCTGCGTGGTGGTGCCCTTCCTGAGCAGCTCACACTGGTCTTCCGGGAACAACGGCCGCTGGTCCTAAAGATGCCCTGACGTGATCCACCGATTGCCAGCGCAACCGAATTCAATAATGATGATCACTGTAACGATTGACCCTCTTTCCAACAGGACCACTTACCGTGACCTCTACCATCTATCGTCGGCGACCGAACATCCTCTTTCTACTACTCCTGTCAGGGCTGCTGGTACCTCGAACCGGATTCGCCCAGGACAGGGTCACCAAGCAGAAATCACCTTTCCCGGTAGCCGACTCCCAGGTCGCCCGTTACACGGCCTACCGGTCCCCCGGAAAAATCACAGTTGATGGGCGACCGGATGAAGTAGCCTGGAAAACCATCCCACGCTCACCTCGCTTTGTCGACCTGATCTCAGGTCAGGCCGCCATTCACAACACCCGGGCAGCGGTCACCTGGGACGACACCATGATGTACGTTGCCTTCTGGGTCGAGGAACCGTTCGTGGAAGCAACCCTAACCAAGCGGGATAGCCCGATTTATCAAAACAATGACGTCGAGGTCTTTATCGCGGGTAAAGACGCTTACTACGAATTCGAAATCAACTCTTTCGGTACAATTTATGAAGGCTTCTTTATCTGGCAGGAAGCCTACGTCCGAGGTGGATTCTCAAAAGCTCCGGAATTCCAACTCACCAATCCTGGTGCACAGCCCTTTAACGGAGTTGGATTTAAGACTCACCCCAGGGGTAAACGCCACGCATTCCTCAAATGGGATTTTCCGGGGGCCCAGACCGCGGTTCATATCAATGGGACCATCAACCAGAACAACGATCGTGATCAAGGCTGGACTGCCGAATTGGCCTTTCCCTGGAAAGGCATGCAATGGCTTGCCCGGGCCGATGGGCGGGCCTTGCCACCAAGGAATGGCGACCGCTGGAGAATTGATTTTTCCCGTTTCAACCAATACAAAGCAGCCCCTCCCGCCAACGATTCCGGGGGTTGGGCCTGGAGCCATCATGGCATCTGGGACTCGCATATTCCGGAGGCTTTTCCCTACGTGACCTTCTCCACGAAAACGCCGCCAGCCTCCAAATGACAGCACTTTCCGCTTGCGTGCCACCTATTCGAGGGGATTCCTGTCTGGCCTTTGAAGGAAGCCTGCTGGCTCTTGATTCGGCCGAAATCCATTTTTCTATCTCTTGAACTCGAAGGGACTTAGGGCGCTAGAGCGAAAATTATAGAGAAACCTCGCAGCAGCGATCGGGTTTCTTACACTGCGTTTTCACGAGTTTCTTGTTCCAGCACTGGAGGGCCTCTGCCGATTTTGCCGAATCTTCCGAATAAGGTCTTAGCTGAGAGTATCCATATTTAGGAAGCGGCTTTTGTCACGGACAGCAGCACTTCCAATATTCCTGACAGGAGAAACGAAATGAACGGTTTGAAATTGATCTCGCAGATGAAAGTCTGGATCCG
>JAYZFP010000069.1:0-16725 GCA_036336715.1 Planctomycetota bacterium | reverse complement strand
CGTGCTGATTCGGGGATCCCGCAAAGTGTCGGATGGAGATTTTGATCATCGGATCGAAGTTTCTACCCGCGATGAAGTAGCGGACCTTGCCGCATCCATGAACCAGATGACAGAAAATTTCCAATCCATCCGGAATGATCTCGATGAGCAGGTCCGCAGGCGAACCAAGGAAGCCATACGGAGTGACCGTCTGGCCAGTGTCGGTTTCCTGGCTGCGGGAGTTGCCCACGAAATCAACAATCCCCTGGCTTCGATCGCCTGGTCCGCCGAAAGTGTCGAAAAACGATTCGACGCGGCCTTTGAGATGGACCCGGCAGATGAACAGGACGATCCGGATGTGCTGTTTATCCGTAAATACCTTTCGCGGATCCAGCAGGAGTCTTTTCGCTGTAAGGGGATTACGGAGCGTTTGCTTGATTTTTCACGGATTGGTGAATCAGAACGCAAACCTTTTGATTTGACCCGGATCGTCCAGGGGGTCATTGACATGGTCAAGAATCTGGGGCGTTACCGGGAAAAAAACATCTGGTTGACGCACCACGAGCGGATCGAGGCGGAGATCAATGGACAGGAGTTCAAGCAGGTCGTAATGAACCTGTTGACCAATGCCCTGGACTGTGTGGAAAAGAACGGCAATGTCTGGGTGTCGTTAAAGTGCCAACTGGGAAATGCATTGATCGAGTTTCGGGACGATGGCTGCGGGATGTCAGGCGATGTTCTGGAGCACATCTTTGAGCCATTTTTTACCCGTCGAAAGCACGGAGAGGGAACCGGACTGGGCCTCTCCATTTCCAACCAGATTATCGCCGACCATGGAGGTAGCATTACCGCGTCCAGCAAGGGCCGTGGGTGCGGGGCATCTTTCGTGGTGACCGTGCCATTGCAGCAGAAAATCAAGGAATCGAACCAGAGGACACCCGTTCCCGGTGAAAAAGGAAATGATCAAAAAGAAAAAGGCAAAACCGGAAAAGCAGCCTGAAAGTGGATTGCGGATTCTGTTCGCTGATGATGAAACCACCCTGCAGGAGCTGATGAATGTGGAGCTCAACGACATGGGGCACCAGGCCACGATCTGTCCGGATGGTTTGACTGCCTGCGCAGCGCTCGACCTGAACACCTACGATTGCCTGCTTGTCGACCTCGACATGCCTGGCATGAACGGGATCGATGTCATCGCCTACGCGAAGGAAATCAACCCGGAAATCGAAGCCATTGTTCTCACAGGGAAGTCCTCTCTGGAGACTGCCGTGGCAGCCCTCCGCCAGGGAGTTTTCGATTACATCAGTAAACCGTGCAAGCTGGTCGAATTGAGGGCTGTTTTTGAGCGGGTGGCGGAAAAAATTGACCTGACGCGTCAGTTAAAGGCCATGCACCGTCGGCTGCAGACTGTCGAAGGCCAGCCGACCCTGGTGGGAAAGGCCGATGGTATTGAAAAGGTCCGCCAGCGGATTTCCCGGGTAGCAACCACGCGGGCGACCGTCCTGATCCGGGGTGAAACCGGAACCGGCAAGGAGTTGGCAGCGCGTGCAGTTCACGACCAGAGTGATCGTCAGGGCAAGCCATTCGTTGCGATCAACTGTGGGGCATTGCCCGAGAACCTGATTGAAAGCGAGTTGTTTGGGCATCGCAAAGGCGCTTTTACAGGGGCCGATGAAAGCCGGACCGGGTTATTTGAAGTTGCCAGTGGTGGAACACTGTTCCTTGATGAAATCGGCGAGTTGCCAAAATCAATGCAAGCCAAGCTGTTGCGGGTGCTTGAATCAAGTGAAGTCCGCAGGGTAGGGGATAACCAGCCTTTTCAGGTGGACGTGAGAATCGTCTGCGCCACGCATCGAAACCTGGCGGATATGGTGGACTCCGGAGAATTCCGGGAAGACCTGATGTACCGTATCAATGCTTTTGAAATCGAGCTTCCGGCATTGGCATCCCGCACCGCAGATATTCCCATGCTCGCCAAGCATCTGTTGCAGCGTTTCAGGGTGGAGGCTGCCGGGATGAGTCGCATTGAAGATTGCATTTCGGAGGCCGCCCTGGCCAAACTCCAGTCCCATTCCTGGCCCGGTAACGTAAGGGAACTGGCCAATGTGATTGAGCACGCTTCCATCCTGGCCGATCAGTTGCCGATCACGGAGGACGATTTGCCGGCCACTTTTGGCCAGCGGGGCAGGGCGGATCGGAACCTGACATTTGGACCGATGACGCTGAAGGAGATAGAGACTCGAGCGATCGAGGAGTCGCTGGAGCGTCATGGTGGTGACAAGAACGCGGTGGCCAGTGAACTGGGGGTCAGTATCAAGACGATTTACAATCGTCTGGCTGCCCTGGAATTGACGGTCAGGAAGGCCGCCTGAGCCCCTGCCTGATTTGGGAGAGTCGGAGTTTCCTTCCTGCCTGGAGGGAGGCGACCGATTGTTTCCTGCCCGAGCGACCCGCTTTTCGTGTTTCGGCCTTGCAATGACGGTCCTGGCATGGCTGAGCGTTCACACATTCGAATGCCATCCGGTTGCAACTCTTTTGTACCCTCGTTTTTCGCGTTCCGAAGATCATGCGGGGGGCCCAGTCGCAATCATTCGGCAAAGTGTACCTGCACGGGCTTGCCGCGCATAAAAAAAGCGACAACTGGGTGTCGCTTTCGAGTTCCAGGAACTTGCCTGACTGTTGAGGCTCACTCGTCCTCTTCGATTTTCGGCGAAAAGGCCATGTAATGAAAACCGGTTTCATCGTTGGTCATCACACCTGCCGTCGGTTGGAAGTACTTGGTCATGTCTTCGAAATCGGGAAGCTTGTTGTCGATAAAAGCCTTGGCCATCGCTCCGAAAAACGGATTGTCTTCAGCGCGATCCTCGATGGCAGATTGTGTCTGCTCATGTTGGACTGCGTCAAAAAGCATGCGGAAGGTTTCCTCGGGCCGCTGGAAGCTGATCATGGCAGG
Source organism: Planctomycetota bacterium (assembly GCA_036336715.1). Lineage (GTDB taxonomy): Bacteria > Planctomycetota > Planctomycetia > Pirellulales > Pirellulaceae > JABAAE01. The sequence continues at coordinate 13,793 of JAYZFP010000069.1, read as the reverse complement.
CTTCTTGCCATCAAGTTGCCGTTTGATTTCCCGCAGCAGCTTTTTATAGTCCGGGTCATCCGACAGGATGTCATCCGGGTTCTTGTTGTTGGTAATAGCCATTTTCATAAAGTCGACCGAATCGGTGAACACAAGGTAGTCTCCGACAATACCCATGCAGGGACTGGGTTCGCGGATCTGGAATGCCACCTGTCGTCGACGCTGTGGTCGAGGCTCATCGCCGTTATCCGCTCGGCGCTGCTCGGCTTCTTCACGCCAGCGTTCCCGTTCTTCCGCCGTAGGAGGTCCTGGAAGGGTGAAATATTCGACACCCTTGTACTTGGCACTGTTGAAGATCGGTTCATCCTCGTTGTCTCTGCGGAAACGACGTGGGCGGTCTTCACCCTCTTCGTCGCGGGCTCTTCGGGCTTCATCCCGGCGATCAGCGATGCTGTCCCGCAGGTCGGCAAAGATGCTTTTGAATTCGAGGGGGTCTTTCAGTTTGGCGGCGAGAATGATGGCCTGGCCATTGAGTGCTTCGCTATCCACAGTTACCTGTCCGAAACTCATGCGTCCGTCGAGGGACATCAGCAGGTCTTCCTTAAGTTCGACACCAAGCGGACCGGAGAAGTTGTCGGCCAGTTCCTCCGCGAGGGCTCCCTCACCGTTGAACAAATCATAGATTTTTTCAATCTCGTTGTAGGAGGTGATGGTGTTCCAGTTGGTTGTGAGGTAGTTGGTCACGTTCGGAGGGAAGATCGGTTCGGGCGTCAGGTCACCCGGTTCGAGCGCGATCATCTTGATCAGTCCCGCCCTCGGATTGGCGAGGGCCACGTGAAGATGAATAATCGATTCGAATTCTTCGTGACTGGTGGTCATGCTGCCGCCGATCCCAAGCAGTCCGTCCACACCCAGTCCTCTAAGGATTCCAACCAGGGCGGTTCCCGCAACGCCCGATTGTGAGGACTTGATGATTTCAAAGACGTCTGCAAAAAAAAGTCCCTGGGGCGGATTGTCTTCGTCAGGGTCGCAGGCATTGATGACATTCAGGAACTTGCGATTCTTTTTGAGCGTTCGCCCCGCCAGTTTTTCGGTCATCTCTTCCTGGAAGTCGGCGGAAAGCTCTTCCCCTTCAACAAGCATCCAGCGGGCCAGCAGCAGCTTGGCGAGGTCCTGGTTGTTGGATGCACAAAGGGAATCGTTTTTCTGGAAGTAATGGATTTGATTGTCACCATCTGTCTCGATGGAACGAATCGAGACGCCCTCGACATCCTCTTCGTCAAGGTCCTGCCCCCCGTCGCTGGCCGCCTGCTCACCAAAAGAGAGCAGGGTATCGGCTGTCTCCGCGTTTCCCTTGTAATCCGCAAACAGGGCAATCGAGATCGGTTCATTCTTTTGAGCGACCACGGCAAAGCAGACTTCTCCGGTCAGCATGTTTTGCAGTTCGTTCAGCGATACACCGAGTGCTGCCTCCGCTTCTGCGAAAGCGTCTTCGGCCGAACCGTAAAGGCTCTCGACGACCGGTGCCACTTCTTCGTCCTGGAGCATCTTCATGAAACCGGTTTCCATGAAGCCTTTGGTGAATTCGTCGACGCTCTTGATTTTCATGAAAAAGACCGTTTTTTCCGGAAGCAGCTTTTCAGCTTCCGGATGGTCAGCCCGGACCGTGGCCGCACCCAGTCCAAGGAGAAGGACGGCAAGGAACGGGAAATAGGGACGAAGCTTCGACACTTGTGGCTCCAATCAGGGTTGAATCAGGTAATAGATGACAATCCGAAGGATTATTCTATCTTGTACCGTCCGGTTGCAGGAAAGTTTCGCACAATCCCGAATTTTAGGGACTTTCAGGTAAAGCATGCAATGGGAAGCTTGCTCGACATGGGTGGATTTGAATACGATAAATGATTGGGTTCCAATCGTCTTTTTCAGGAATTTCTCAATGAAAATTGCCTTATCCGCTTGCGCCTTTCTGTTGGCGGCCAGTTTCTGTGCCGTCGGAACCCATGCCCAGACGGGACCGAACACCGTTGGTGGAGGGGGCGGCCAGTCGAATGGCGGATTCCAGGGAGATGGCACCCTTGGTGGCCGGGTTTCCGGACGGGAGGGTATCCAGGACAACCGGAGTCAGACCAACACGGGTGAAAACAATATCACGCTGGGTGGGGGTGACAACGCTGGGGCAAACAACATGGGTTTCCTACAAAGCCTTTTCAGTGCCCAGGCAGCCGGGCCAAACGTGAACCAGAACCAGTCCCTGCGGGGACGGGGAATCCGTGCTCCGCTTCGTTTGGGCTTCAAGTTCGAAGGCCAGTCGATGGAGGTGGCTTTGAAAAAGTTGAATGCCCGAATTGTTCGGATTCCAAGGTTCAAGGACTCAAGAATCACCGCCGTGATCCAGCAAAAGACGCTCCACCTAATCGGGGAGGTTGCTTCCCGGGAGGAAGCTTCCCTTGCCGAACGAATTGCCGGCTTTGAGCCTGGTGTGGATCAGGTGAAGAACCTGTTGAAGGTGGTTGATTCGCGGAACTAGGCAGTTCTTCGTCGAGGGATGCAGCCACTACCCCGGTCTGGTGAATTTCCGGTTTGGGTAGTCGGTACTCCGCAGTCGGAACGCTTCCGAAAAGGCGGTCCCTGGAGCCCGCCGGAATACGGATCTCGTGAGTTTTGATTTTACGGGTGCCTTCCGGTTTGGTTTGCTGGAACCCGATCTTCCCGGAGTTGGCTTTTGCCGCCTCACGGGCCCGGATTTCCTGCTTGAGTGTTTCCGTGGCTTGCTCAATCAGCGGCTTCTTGCCGGGCAGGAGGGCGGGAATGGCTTCGCTCTTGCATACCCTTCCACCGGGGCCCGCTTCACGGAAGACGGCGATAATCGTCACGTTTTTCTGTTCGCCGTTGATGTGGTCCCAAGGCAACCAGACACTGTAGCTTGGTCCCACGGATGAGACCGACATATGGTTCTGCAACTCTTCACGGGAAAAGATGAACCGTTTTTCAGGAACCTGGCCTGGATTGTATTTGTCGTCCGCAAACCCGTACACAACGAGCTCTCCGTCAACGACGACCGGGTTTTTTTCCCGGTCGTAAAAATAGAGTCTGCCTCCGAAACCTCGTGTGGGGCGTTGTGCAGAGACCGTGTAGGTCGCGTCTTTCCAGATGGCCACGATCGAATCCGGCCTTCCCTTGGGAAGGTGATTCCCGGTTAATTGGGCGATCGGATTATAGCTGGCCTGGGCATTCCCCGATTTCACCGGTGTGGGCATGCCGGGCTGGCTGATTTTTTCCCTCTTTTCGAGGGTCTGGCAACCGGCCAGACCGAGGATGAGAACCATTCCTCCCATCCACTTTGACAGCTTTTTCATCTGTTACTCCCTCGAATGGCTTCCTGCCATTCCTGTTGAGGTTTCTGCGGCTGATCCGTCTGCCGCTTTTACTTGAAATTGCGGTTCTACTTGAAATTGAAGGGGAAGAACCCTTTTTTCTCTTTTTTGGCCTGCTTGGCATCCTGCTGCCGGTTTCCATCCTGCTGCCGGTTGGTTTGAGGTTGGAATGAAGTCGGCTGGATTTGCAGGTTCGGGTTGCCCGACTGCCGGTAATCGGTCTGAACGGGTCGCTGGTTGGGGAGTGGCATCTGGTTGAACCGGTTCTGGTTTCTTGACAGATCATTGTTCAGGGGAGCCAGGGCACCCATTTCCACTTTTTCAGTGCGTCCATCGTTTCTGCGATCCGCCTCATGCTGGTAACCGGTGGGAGTCCGGTCCGGGTAGACCGTATCGGTGGAACCGGCAAGGTTTTCCTCTTCGAAGACCGGACCGTGAGCATCGATCACATCGCCAAGGCACCAGTTCATGCGGGCAGCTTCGACCTGGAGCAACATCTCGCGATCCTCGGGAGAATCGATGACAATGGGTCTCAGGATGACAAACAGTTCGCTACGGGTATTCTGCTCCGATTCGAAACGGAAGGCCCGGCCGATACCGGGAAGGTTGGCGAAGAAGGGGATTCCCCGCACGATATCCTGCGTGACGCTTTGGATCAAACCTCCGAGTACGATCGTCTGACCGGATCGGGCCGTGACATCGGTCTGCAGTGTCTGGTCGTTAATGATCGGCTGGAAAACCACACCACCCGCCGCCGTGGTCTGGATGGCGATTCCCTCCCCATCCGCGATGCTGGAATTGCTGACATCGACCCGCATCCAGATTTCTCCGTCCGGCCGAACCCTCGGAGTAACCGATAGGGTAACACCCAGTTCGAGGAAATCGGTTGCAAAGGTGGTCGTTCCTCCCGCCGTGTTGTCGTTGTCAACATTGGTCACGTAGGGCACGTCCTGACCGACTTGAACGAATGCCTGGATGTTCTCCATGGTTGTGATTTGCGGACGGCTGAGGATGTCCACCTTGGATTTGTCGTCCAGGGCTCTCAAGAGGACGTTGATCGATTCATTGCCGGCGGAGACCACCAGTCCACCGTAGCCGAGATCCGAATTGCTTCGGCCAAGGTTCAGGTTGGAGAGGACCTGTCCGGCGATATCTTCCCGGGTCAGCAGTCCGAGGGAACCGGCCGAAACCGTATTTCCCAGTCCTGACTGGTTGAATGGAAATCCAATCGGGTCACCCAGTCCACGGTCAAAGACCATCGAATCCTGGACGCCCCATTCAATACCGAATTCAAATGTATCGGACAGCTGGATTTCTGCGATCACCGCCTGGATAACCACCTGCTTTTTGAAATCGATATCCCGGATCATGTTTTCAATGATGTGGATGTATTCCTTATGGGCACTCAGAATCAGTGAGTTGGTTTCCGTTTCTGCCTGAACCGAAATGGCACGCTTGACGCTTTCCAGCGAACCATCACCTGATCCGATAATGCGGGGGTCGGCACCCAGCGTATCGGATCGCCCCTGCAACCATCCGTTGAGGGCTTCCTGGACGACATCAGCGGTCACATTTTGCAGTCTGACGACCTTGTGGATGTACTTGGACTCGATGTCCTCATCCAACCGGGTGACCAGGGCTTCGATGATGTTCAGGTCTCCCTGTGAGCCGGCTGCGATGACCGTGTTGGATCTTGGGTCGGAAGCCAGGCGAAGGTTGACGATGGTGGATTCGTACCCGCCGGTTTCCAGGGGGATGATGTTGGTGCCACCCGCACCCCCGCCGGCTCCTCCGCCGCCACCCTGTTGGGTTTCAAACAGGTTCTGAATGGTTTCTACAATTTGGGGAGCGGCGGCATTTTCCAGTTCAAAAACCTTGATTTTTGATTCGACGTCCGGCAGCTGGTCCAGTTGCTGTACGAGCAATTCGATCAGATCCATGCTTCCCTTGGGTGCCTTGATGATGAGGGAGTTGCTGTTCTCATCCGCCGTGATCCGGGTGTCAAACAGGATGCTTGACTGCACAACTTTTCCACCCGGGTCGAGGGATTGCAGCGTCAGCATCGCCGATCGAATCTGGGAAAACTGCTGGTTGTTGAGATTGTTGAACTGACCGAACTGGTTGTTGTTCTGACCGGTGGTGCTCTGGCCGGCTCCCTGCAGTTGACCGGTGAGGATGTCCTGCAGTATGGGTGCGAGTTCGCTGGCCGTCGAATTCTTGAGGCGGATGACTTTCAGCTGGTCGTAATTCCCGTCGGTCGATTCCACATCGATCTCGGTAATGAACTTGGCAATTTCTTCCATGTCCCTGCGTGCAGCGTGCACAAACAGGGTGTTGCTGCGGTAGTCACTCGCCAGCCTCAATCGGGGAGCCAGTCCTTCGCCACTGAATCCCTGGGACGTGTTCTGGTTGCCGCCAGCATTTCCACCCGCCCCCTGGTTGGACTGTCCGAGGTAGAAGGCCCGCAAACGATTTTCCAGGTCCACTGCCGACATGTGCTTGATCTTGAACACGTTAAACTCGGTCTTCGATTCAACGGCTACGTCAAGTTTCTCGACGATTTCCCGAGCCTGCTTGACACCCTGTGGTGTACCAACCAGCAGCAGGGCATTGGGTTTCACCAGTGCAGTGATCGAGGTTTCGCCAAGACTCGGCTCGTAAAAATTGGTGTAGACCTCATCCGCAATGACCTGCACCGCAATGTTGTCCACGTGGTTCAGGGGAAGGACTTCGATCTGGGGCTTGTATTCCTCGGAAGTCTTCTCGATTTGCTCAATCAACTTCTGTACCCGGGCCACGTCCTGTGGGTCACCCTTGAGGATGATAATGTCGGTTCCCGGGATGGTGATAATTTCCACGCGGCCAATGGGCCCCAAATTGGTATCATCGGCTTCCTGTTTGGTGGCTTCCGGGTTTTCCTGGTCCTGGTAGATTGCGTACACGCCATTGCGTCGGGCTTTCCCGACAATGGCTGAAGTTGTCTTGGGCTGGCTGTCCTGCTGCAGGGCAGCGAATTTGAACATGGAAACCGTGGACTGCACCTGGTCGATGGCCTCCGGTCGGGTTTTGATGATGGTCAGTTTGTCTTCGCCTACCGGTTGGTCCAGCAGGGTGATCAATCTTGAAATTGCCTGCAGTTGTGTTCCTGCAGACTGGACTTGGACCTGGTTGGTGCGACGATCGATCTGGATATTGGAGTTTCGTTGATCCAGGGTAGGGATTTCAATGCGGGATTGTGATCCATCGGCAGAAACCTCAATTTTCAGGGTGTTTCCCCAACCGCGAAAGATCGAGTTTTCCAGTTCACGCCAGCCAATGTTCTTCAGCTGGTGGGTTTGAGTGCCTGCTTTACCGGTGTTGATGGTTTTCCGGGTCGCCAGGTATCCTTTACGTTTCAGGTAAGTCGCCACCTCTTCGTAATCACGTTCGGTGGAGAAAACCATCAATTTACCCACCGTTTCGTCGGCGGCAACGATGATCCGGTTCTTGTCAACGTAGAGTTGGCTCAGGTCATTGGCGGCGTTGCGAATCACCTCGCTGGCGACATTGAAGGATCGAATCGATTTGATGTTGGACGCGGCCGCGGTCTGACGGTTTGGCGATTCAAGGCGTTCAACGACCTGTTTCACCATGCGGTGGTTTTCCGGTGTCGTATTGACCACGATCCGGTTGTTGGTTGTATCGTTCACGACTTCTACCAGCTGGCCAAGTTGTTGCTGCAGCAGCTTGGTGGCTTCTGTCGAATTGCCCAGCTCAAGGGCATAAGCTCGAAAGACGCGGGAGGATTCATTGGCCTGGGAGGTTGTCGCCTGGTCACCGGCCGCGGGCTGGTTTCGGCCGGCAAAAGTAGCATTCGAGTTGCCGCCATTCAGGTTTCCGAAATTGCTGGGCTGAATTCGCGGGGTGTTTGATGGAGAGGGCGTGTTGGATGGAGACACCGTACCGAATGCCCGATTTCCGCTGTAGGTCCTGGACTGAGGAGCTGTGAAACCGCCTCCAGTAAGGTTCCTTTGATTTACCGTGGAATTAATTTCGGTTTGCGGGTTCCTTGTCGGGAACGAGGAGTTGAGCTGGGCATTCGTTTGGATGCCCATTCCGCAGAGGCAGCCGAAAGTCAGTCCCCCAACCATCAGCTTTTTTCCGAGACGGGCGAGGATTTTTTGAAATCGTGAATTGCTCATGTTGTTCCTGATCAACAAATGGGACAAGTTCCGTCGACCGAAACCGTGAAAGGTGCCTTAATCACCATCCTGCTTCCGGGGGGGACGGTTTCGATTGTTTGCAATCAATTCAATCGAAACAGGTCTGCGCTCTGGAATGATCGGTTTGTGACTCACGACCACTGAAAAGAAAGAGTTCAGAAAAATCGCCGTTTTGCGGACGATCCGGCCATTTTGACATTCAAATGTCAAACTGTTCGGGTTATCGGAACTGTCTGGTGGCGGTGTATCCAATCGTACCGCTTAAAGCCGGATTACCGCTGGCGGATCGGTAAAAGAAAACGGACAGCCAGAAAGGCTGTCCGATGTATAAATGCGATCCTTGGGAAGAGTCTTCGGGCTGGGGGCTTTTACTGGCCGACAGTCGGCTGGGCGTCAGGTTTCGCCGAAGTTACCCGGTCAACCGAATCCGCAGATTTTTCCTGCCCCGACTCTTCAGCCGCCTTTTTGTCCTCCTGGTTTTCACTTTCGGCCGGTATTTCTTTCGAGGCATCTTCCCCGTCGGGAACCTTGGCGGATTCTTCGGAACCGGTGCTTGCCCCCTCCGGTTCAGGAGCGTTTTTGGCCTCAGGGGGCGGGTCCGTTTTTCGGGGATCGTCTCCATTTTCCCCCTCCGGATTTTTCGTTCTGACCTTCAGCGAAGCCGCGGGTTCCGATTTCGGTTCATCTTCAGCATCTGGGCTGTCCTTGGGTGTGCGGGCCAGCACTTTGCCCTGGGGGTCTCCCAGCGAATCGTTCACCTGGAAAAGATAATGATCGCCATCCAGTGAAATCACAGCGTCCCTCCGATTGATCGTGATGATTTTCACGTCGGATTCACCTACCTGGAATTCCGCTCCCAATCCCACCTTGTGCATTTTTCCATAAGGTCGAACGTTGATCCAACAGATTGGATTGCCCTCAAAATTGCGGACAATTGCCTCCAGTGTCGTGAACTTGAGGGGATTGAAAGTCGGCTTTTTGGGTGGGGGCCTGGAGACCGTGACTTTCTTTTTCTCAATGTTGACTACCACGATCATGTCATCTTTCTTCGGGTAATAGTTTTCATCCACAACCGATGCCTTGAACTCGTAACTCCCCAGTTTTTCGACATCAATTTTGAAGCGGCCCCGGCTCGATTGTTCGATGTTCCCGCTGTCGACCTTGCCATCGGTGCTGGTCAATGTGTATTGCAGATCATCATCGTCCTCATCATCGGCAGAAAGTCGGACCGAGACGCGATCCCCTTCTTCGAAATCAAATTCCTTTTTTCGGCTGCCGAAATCGGGAGCATTGTTAGGAAAGCCGAACAGGTTTCTTCTCAAGACCAGGTCGTGATAGTCCTTCAGGTGATGCAGGTGGTCCTCCCGCTCATCGTTTTTGTAGAACAGCTTGGTGTTGTCGACGGCAATGGGACTTCGGGTTCCATCGTCATCGGCATCCACCAGGCTGAGTACCTGTATTTGTGCCTTGATGATGAACTTGCTGCGGTCGTAGGTTACCTTGCCGCCCTCCTTTTTGCTCCGCGCCAGGTTCAGGTCGAGACGACTGATCCGTTGGATGTAGTTCTTTTCGTAGAATCGGTACAGGAAATCAACGACCTGCTGGTAGGAGCCCTGGCAATCCAACTGGAAACTGAGCTGGTTGAAGATCGTTGGTTTTTTCTCGAAATCGCTGCTGAAAGGGACATTACCCCGGAATTTGACTTCCGGGGTGCCCGGAAATTCGAGTTCGTTTTCGACGAGGTTACGAAGCCATTCCCGGTACTCCCCCTGGGCGACGCTCAGGTTGGAGGAAAGGCTTCTCTGTTTCATCTCATTTTTCAGCATGGACTTGTCCTGCGCGAGCGAAGCTCTCAGTTCCATGTCACCCAGCGTTCGCTGCACGCTGTTGAGTTCATTGGAACGCTTGGACATCTGGCCCATGAACCAGTTAAATCCAAAAAACAGCAAAACCAGTGGCAGGATGCCAACGATTGCATAAATCAGGAATTTTTCGCGTTGGGTCAAGTTGTTCATTGCTCAACTCCTTCTTCTTCTTCTTCTTCTTTATTTTCGTCGTCCCGCTGGTCATCTTCCTGGTCGGGAGCATCCTCCGTTTTTTCGTCGCGTTCCCCGGGGTTCACATCCTCCCCATCGGTGTCCGATTTGGCGGAGCGATCCTCCCGGGTATCGGGAGATTCTGCGTCACCTTCTAAGGGGCCTTGGTCGTTCTTCTTTTTCGAGGTTTCGATTTCCTTTTGTCCCATCTTTCGGCGTGGTTCCATGAAGAGAGTCATTTCTTCCTCGCTGACTTCGGGGTAAAGCAGTTCAGCAGTCCGGGTTACCTGGGCCTTGAAGGAATGGGAATAAAGGTCCTGGGAACGTTCTTTTTCTGACAGCATCACGACATTCTGAAGCTTGGCATCGTATCCATCCTTGGAGCGGAGTTTGTTGGCAATCTGCTCGGAGATATCACCCGATTGCAGGTAGCCACTGGCCTCGATTCTGGCTCCCTCCTCTTCGCTGCGCGGGTTGAGCGAAAAGGTGACGCTGTTGAGGATGGCGTGGTCAGGGTCCAGGAACCTTTCGCTTATGTTGGCAAGCTCTCGCAGCCAGACCGCCTGACCATTTTCGAATGTTTCAATCTTGCCCACATCTCCAATAATCTCCTGGGCAATGTTGTCATTGGCCTGCATGGATGCGATTTGCTCTTTGATCTTGTTGATCCGTGTGGTTTTCTGAGCCAATGCGAGGTAGCCCAGTCCACCGAGGCCCAAAACCAGGAGAGCCGCAGCCGCAAGGCTCAGGATTTTTGTACGGCTGCTTCCCGCGTCGACCGATTTTTTCCGGGGGTTGATGAAGTCAATGGTTTCGGTGCTTTTGGAAACATGATCGACCAGCAAACCAACCAGGGAAGCGTAATGCCCGACATTTTCCGGTGGCGAGCTGAGCCCGTCGACGTGATCAAAAGGGTTGATGAATTCGACGTCGTAACGGAGGTCATCCTCGATGGCCTTTCTCAATCCATCAAAATCTTTTTCCTCTCCGAAGACGACAACACTTTTTGCCTCGTAGTCGGGGATCTGGTTATTGGCTGCTGCCAGCGTTCGCCGAATCTCCCTGGAAATCTGCGTTCCCCTGTCTCCCGATGCAGATCGAATGGTGCGTGTCAGGCACAGTTTTCCATAGGCGACCACTTCGATATTGAAGGAGTTGCTGGAAGGATCAACGATGATGTAATTTTTGTGGTCCAGTCCGCTGGCTTGCGAAAGCGCCGTGGTGCAGGTGGCCCTCAGCTTGACACCTTTGACGGTCAAGCCAGCGGCTTGGCAACCGGTTTTCAGGTTGTCAACGATGAGTTTGGGTACGGTTGCCGCCAAGACCTTTTTTTCCTCGCCCGTTTCCGAAAGCGTGAGAAAATCGACCGGTGCGTCGTCGGCACAGTTGGCAAACTGTCGCAGCGCCTGAAAACGAACGATTTCGGGGAGCTCGCTGTCAGGAACGACGGGAACGTTGATCACCCGTAATTCACTCAGTCCCCGACCGAAAGAGATCAGGGCGTCTGATCTGCCGACCCGGTTTCCCAGGGCTCTCGAAAAATCTTCACCAAAGCCCGCACCGTCCTCTTCAAGGTTGGACTCGAAATCAACCTCGAAAGCGGAACTCAGTTGCAGTCCCGAGCCTGCGCTGCGGGCGATGAGAACCCGGGCTATTTTTTCGTCGAACTCAATTGCAGCTATTTTTGCCATAGTGGACTTTCTATTCCTGTTGCTCGGACTGAAGGAGGAAATCCTTGCTGTACCCGAGTGAAAGGTGACTCTTGTTTCTCCAGAATAATATGCGGGGGAACAGTTCCGTAGTGTCAAAGACGACAGAAGCCCGGGAAGAGATACTGCCTTCCCGGAAGAATCCGACGACCTCGGCCCTGTAAACGTGCCCCTTGGCCGTAATAAACGGCAGCATCGATTTCATTTCATCAACCGTTACAATGCGTTCGGCCAGGATCCAGGTTTCCCATTGCCGGTTGATGTCGGCAATCTGGGTTTCATCCGGGACTTCGTCCCGGACCGATACGATCTGGTCGGCGATCTCCTCTGTCATGCCCGGAATTCCAAGCAGGAGTTGCTTGGAACACTGGTTGATGTTCAACCTGCCTGTAATGACCCCCTTGTCGTAAATGGAGAGGTTGTCCATCAGCGTAGGCAATTGGACTCCGATTGAAGCGGACTTGATGGGGGATTCGACAATCACGGAATCACCACCGGTGTCCACTTTGACAAAGGTGTCCACCATGTCCAGAACCTGCAGAAAGGTAAAGGAGCCTTCGCCTTGCAGGTCCAGGTCGTCCCCGGTGATCACCCCATCGGTTTCGTCGTCCTCGGCCGGGGTGTAGGGTCCATAAAGTCGATAGGCGACAATGTAGGAAGCCCATTCTTCCCGCATTGTGGACGCCAGGTCATTGTAGAGGTTCTCCAGGTTGGATTCGTTGATGTTGATTCGTTGTTGCCCGGCGTTGTTGTAGTTCTTTTCCTTGCTGAAAAGGGTCAGGTAATTCGACCACCCCAGGACCAGTTCCGGTTCGATTGCCCCGGCGGCCTGCTGTTCTTCGAGGTCAATGATCCCGTTGTGATTGGCATCCGCACCGAACAGCAGGGCAGGGGTAACCCCCCGCACCAGCAGGAGTTCTTCTACCGAGTCGAGCGGTCCGTTCTTGGGGGTGTAAGTAGGGTTGAGACCCTTGTAATAGTCATTGAATTCGCAGCCGTATTCGCGGGCTTCATCATCCTCGTCAATCCAGTCCATGATGGCGTCCGCGATCTCTTCGGTCATGTCCGGTAATGCCAGCAAAAGGGTGCGTCCCCCGTTTTCCTGGTAGGCGTCAGCGAGGGTCAGGATATTCAGGTTGAGGCGTATGGATTCGTCCTGAAGACCGTACCGTGTGCCGGTTTGAACTCCTTCGAGGATGCTGGGGGCAACGACCGAAAAATAACCCTGGAGCCTGGGATCTTCATCCATCCGGACCGGGACCAGTTCAAACATGTTTGGGTTGTCGTAAATGCCATCGCTCTGCTTGATGATTTCTTCACCCTGGGCGAGGAAGACGCGAACGTGCTCCACACCCGAGTCGACCAGCCTGCGGGCCTGGATTCGGTGTCCGGAGAGGATGGTCGCCTCATTTTCTGTCGTCATCAGCAGTGTGTAGCCGTAGGCCGAAAGTGCCATGATCGCCACCACGACTACCACCATGATCAGGATCATTCCGCGGCGGGCACGGCTCAAGGATTCACGTCGAGGGGAAGTTCTCATCGCTCACCCCCAGTGCCGGTTTCGGTGGAACCTGTCTCCGCGGATTCCTCCTCCGGGATGGGTTCGGGTTCCGGGGGAATGATCTCGGCGATGGGCAGGTAAACCACGGAACGGTAAATCTTGCGATCCTCAACGGCCTCTTCGTCGGTATCCGATTTTAATCCGAGTGCAATCGAGACTTCGACAGCTCCCGGCATGCCATTGAGTGCGACGCTATCCCATTCGGATTCCCAGGCCTGGTTTTCCTGGTCCCAGTAGCGAAACTCGATTTCGGTGATTTCCCTGGCCAGGACCTCTTCATAATCTTCAAGCTGGATTTGGGCACCGTATTCGATTGAGTAGCGTGTCACGGCCCGGTCCAGGCTGCGGCGTACCAGGCCGCGGAAATCATCCGGATCACGAAAGAGTGGCTGAGACAGGCCTGATGTCGAATTGGATTGCTTTTTGATTTCGTAATTTTCGTCATTGCGCACAAAATAGCTGATCGTTTTCACATCACTGGGGATGTCACTCTGGGTGCCATCGGAAAACATGACCAGGTTGTACTCATCCTTGCGGGGAAGTCTGCTCACATCGATCTGCAGTTCGGTTGAGGTACCGATCAGGCGGGGGCGGGTGGACTCGTAAAGGGAGTCGGCAGCTTCCTCTTCTTCAGTCATCAGTTCGTCTGTAGCGGCTTCTTCACCAGACAGTGCCGCGTCCGCCAGCGAGGCCAGGTCCGTTGCGGCCTCCACGCTTTCTACCAGTTCACTCAACGCCGAGGTTTCAATCGGTTTGTACTGGATGGCAGAACGAATGTCCCGGGTAATCATGAAAAGCGATTGACGGGCGATTTGCGCCCTTTCGATTTCTTCCTGCTGCTCCCTCAGCGTGACCATGTGGAAATTCATGGCAACGGTGATTCCCCCGATCACCAGGACCGACAAGCCAAGTGCCAGAATGATTTCCAG
>JAYZFP010000068.1:0-91644 GCA_036336715.1 Planctomycetota bacterium | reverse complement strand
ATTTTGTTCTCCGGGGTTCCCGCGTAATATCTTCGATTCCGGGTTGGGTTTGCTGGTTACGGCTGCAGCATGCGTTGGGTTCCATCATCCGGGTAATCCGGATCCTTGTATACCGCCAAATACGGAACGGCTGCCGATTCTCAATCCCAGTAATTATCGATACTTTTCATTGAAATTCCAGCCGAATCACCCGGTGAGCACTCTTAACGGGCCCTGGGGACCCGACTTGCCGTTTTCTGGCGACCGCCAAAGTCGACATCCGCTGCGATAAATGGGTTCAAAAAAAGAATAATTTTAGTATTCTGGAGCTTCGCTTTTTGGCGGACAGCTTGCCCCGGTTGATCGAATTCCATCATGTTGATTGCAGCTATCGTATTGATTGCCTTTGTGCTTCTTGCCGGAATCATCCTTGTGCTCACCCGATCTGGAGGGACTAAATCAGGAAAAGGCCATTCCCAGGACCAGCAGGATTCGGAATTTGTACAGCGGCTGAGCTACCTGCTGAAAATTGTCATCGAACACAGTTCCCGGGACCGAAGGGAATCCTCCACCCGAGAGGTTATCCGGATCGGCGAAGCCATCCATGAGTCGGGCGGATTTCGCTACATGGTGAAAATCCACAGCGAAGTTGCTCGCCAGAGTTCTACCAAGGTCGCCGCCCGGCTGAAGGCTCTCTGGAAGGGAATCGGCGAGTGGCGGGCCGCCTGAATTTCTTCAAGCCCTGGTTTTGAAAGGCCCTGGCTACGGGAACTCCAGGATGACGGGGTCAGGAGCTGCCGCTTTGGCCCAGCATTTTTGTAGCGGATCCAGATGGAGGTCCTGCCGCTAAACCAGTTCCGGCATCGGTTTCCGATGATCCAGCAGGTACTGTGGACGGCCGGTCTGATCGACCAGCGTGGTGTTCATCGGATCGACCCCAAGGTTGTGATAAAGCGTGGCAATCACCTCCTGCATCGGAACCGGTCGCTTGGCGGCATACTCACCGAGTCGATTGGTGGCTCCTATCGCCTGACCTGCCCGGATCCCTCCACCGGCCATCAAGGCACAGCTGACCCGCGGCCAGTGATCCCGCCCCGCGTTCTTGTTGATCTTGGGGGTTCTTCCGAATTCGCCCCAGACAATCACGGTGACGTCATCCAGCATGCCCCGTTCCTCGAGGTCTTCCACGAGGGCGGTCACGCACTGGTCCAGCTTTGCGCCGTGGTCGCGCACCAGGTCAAAGTTGGCGCCATGGCTGTCCCACCTGCCATAGGAGAGCGAGACCGAGCGGACGCCCGCTTCGACAAGGCGTCGGGCCATCAGCAGGTGATCGTTGCAGGTAGGAGCACCATCGTACTGGTATTTGTATGGTTTTCCGTCACCATACTTTTTGACGATTTTTGGATCCTCTTTGCTTAAGTCCAGAGCATCGACCAGCTTGCTGGAGGTCAGGACTCCGAAGGCTTCCTGGTCAAAGGAGTCGACACCGTGAACGTTTTCGAACTGTCGCTTCAGGTTGCCGAGACTGCCCAGCAGGGATTTGCGATCCGCCAGTCGGTCAAGCGTGATACCGTTGAGCTTCAGGTCTGCCATCATCTCACCGTTGGGCTTGAAAGGCTTGAAGGAAGCGCCCAGGAAACCCGGTTGCCCCGATTCCGACCAGGGGGCATGTTTTGTTTTGGCCGCCAGTCCGACTGAAGCGGGAACCGACTTGTCGACCAGGCCTTTGACTTTGGCGACTGCAGAACCGATGCTTGGCATTCCGCCAATGGACGGGAATGTCCCCCGATTCCAGCCGGTCATGCATTGGTAGGCATCGTGAGCACCGGAGCATCCGGTGATTGAACGGATGGCCACAAACTTGTCCATCATTGCCGCAATTCGCGGGAAGCATTCCCCGATCTGAATGTCGGGGACCCGGGTGGAAATCGGTTTGAATTCCCCCCGGATTTCTGACGGGGCCTCGGTCTTGATTTCCCACATGTCCTGGTGGGGAGGGCCTCCTCCGAGAAAGACATTGATGATCGCCTTGTGGGAGGGCCGATTCCCGGATTCATCCTGGGCCTGCAGGATATCCGAAAGGGTCATGCCACCCACACTACCAAGAGCGAATCCTCCGATCTTGAGAAAGCTCCTGCGTGAGACACCATCGCAATACTTTGTTTTTCGTCCGTAAACGGTAAGCATCAGAGGACTCCAGACGGTTGTAGGCGGGGCCGAACCCGCGGATTCGGTTATATCACTATATCAAATATGACATCGTGTCGCAGCACGAATCATTGCCCTTTTGAGGACCCGAACACCCGATTTTCCCGAGGATTCCCGGTGAAAATACCTTTCCAGGTGGTTTTGGCAGGGATGCATCCTCATTCGGGTGGTGACGGACACTTTTTCGACACCCGGCAGAACCCCTTCCAGGGGCGAGTTGCCGGCGGAGAGATTCCTCCCGGTCGACGTCTTTCAGCCTTCCTGTCCAAAGTCGTGATGTCTCCTTCTGATAGACTGGTGGACGGCAATTCTTGATTTCGTTTCCACCGGTTTTTGTCATGAGCTTTCGTGATAGCCTGCTGTTCTGCCTGGTATTTCCCATCAGTTTTTCCGCCGCCAATGACCGGGGCTTCGATAAGTTGACGCTGACGGAGGAGTTTCACTCCGAGGGGATCGCGGTGGCTGATATCGACCGGGACGGGGAGAACGACATTGTCTCCGGTCCGTACTGGTACGCGGGTCCCGAATTCAGGCAGCGACATCGCTACTCGGCTGGGGACCCACTTTCCATCAAGGGATACTCCCGGCATTTTTTTACCTGGGCGCATGATTTCAACGCGGATGGGGCGGTCGACATCCTGACTGTTGGGATGCCGGGCAACGCGGCTTTCTGGTTCGAAAACCCTGGCACGACGGCCATGGGTTCACGGCACTGGATCAGGCGGAAGGTCTTCGACGGGATTGGCAACGAGTCGCCCGCGTTCGTCAACCTGCTGGGGGATGCACGACCGGAACTGGTTTGTATTCACAAGGGAGCTTTCTGTTGCATCGAGTACCGGATGGCGAAGGGCGAGGTCCTCTTTTCCCGGCGATTCCTGACAGACAATCTCGGCCTGGATCGGTTTACTCATGGCCTTGGGGTCGCTGACATCGATGGAGATGGAAAGGCAGACCTGCTGGAAACCCGCGGCTGGTGGCAGCAACAACCTGACCAGGGGTTCGTTTTTCACCCTATTCGCTTTGCCGAAGGAGGGGGAGCGCAAATGCACGCCTATGACATCGACGGAGATGGTGACAACGATGTGATCTGTTCGCAGAACGCGCACGGATACGGGCTGAAGTGGTTTGAGCAGCGGAGGGAAGGAACGCGAATCGATTTTGTGCCTCACACCATTCTCTCGGACAAACCTTCGGGTCACCCGCTGGGCCTGGCCGTTTCGCAGTTGCACGCTGCGGCACTGGCGGATATTGATGGTGACGGAATTCAGGATCTGGTGACCGGTAAACGGTTCTGGGCGCACGGGGGAGGTGATCCGGGCGCCCGGCAGCTGCCGGTGCTGTTCTGGCTGAAGACCATTCGACGGCGGGGCAGGGTTCACTTTGCTCCACGGCTGATTGACGGCAGATCCGGTGTGGGCACGCAGGTGACCGTCGCTGACATCAATCGCGATGGAAAGCCCGACATTGCAGTTGGCAATAAACTGGGAACCCGGCTTTTCCTGCAGAATCCCAAGGCACCTGCCCAGGCATGGGAAGACCTTCCGCTGGCGGCCGGGAGTGGACTGTTCGAGGAAAACATCCGGTCCACCGAGCCGCTCGAGGCAAATCAGCAACAGAAAACATTCCTCTTGCCCCAGGGTTTTGAAATTCAGCTGGTGGCAGCGGAACCGGAGATCGCCAAACCCATGAACATGGCTTTTGACGACCAGGGCCGGCTCTGGGTCAGCAGCTCCCGAGAGTATCCGCATCCCGCAGGGCCGGGGAAGAAACCCCGGGACACGATCAGGATTCTCGAGGATGACGACGGGGATGGCCGGGCAGACAATATCAAGACGTTTGCCGATGGTCTCAATATTCCGATGGGGCTGCTTCACTACCGGGAGGGTGTGATCTGTTTCAGCATACCCAATATCTGGTACCTGCGCGATACCGATGGTGATGATCGGGTCGACCGACGGGAGATCCTCTTCGGGCCGTTCGACACATCTCGTGACACCCACGGCATGTGCAACAGTTTTACCCTTGGAAACGATGGTTGGATCTATGCCTGCCACGGCTTCAATAACCAGTCCAGGGTAGCCGGCAAGGATGGACACGAGGTGATCCTGAACTCCGGGAATGTCTTTCGTTTTAAACCGGACGGATCGAGAATCGAGCTGGTGACCCAGGGGCAGGTGAACCCTTTCGGCATGACGCTGGATGCCAGGGGTGACTTCCTGACTGCCGATTGCCATACCCGGCCGATCAATCTCATTCTGCCGGGGGGCCACCATGACAGTTTCGGCAAGCCCCACGATGGTCTCGGTTATATACCCAACGTGATGGAGCACCTGCATGGTTCGACCGGGATCGCGGGTGTCGCACTCGGTGCGGAGACCCATTTTCCTGCCGTTTATCAACAAAGCACTTTTGGTGGAAACGTGGTGACCGGGCGGATCAATCGGAACCATCTGGTGTATAGCGGTTCCAGCATGTCCGCCCGGGAGGAACCTGATTTTCTTGTTCCAGGGGATCCCTGGTTTCGGCCGGTCGACCTGAAAGTTGGTCCGGGGGGTGCGCTCTACATCGCGGATTTTTACAACCGGATTATCGGGCATTACGAGGTGGATCTAGATCACCCCGGACGGGACCGGACCCGGGGTCGGATCTGGAAAGTGGTTTACCGGGGGGATCCGGGGCGTCGCGATGCCCCGGGGCCCGTTCGGCAATCCGGAAATATTGAAGATCGGGGCATCGATCTGTTACAGCAAATCCGATCAGCCAACCGGGCGCGGCAGCGGATGATCCGGAGAGCGGTTCTTGAGGAGGTGACCCTGGGACGAAAGGAAGCGACCAACCCCGGGGAAGGGAAACATGAGGCAGCAATCCTGCACGCCTTGCGAGCCCTCGCTCAACCTGCCCCGAATCGAACGGTAATACCCGTTGGCCTGGCAAGAATTCTGAGGGAACTCGACGCGGACGCCTACACCCGGCTTTTGAATTCGGGTCTGCGTGGCTCGGAAAGCTTCGACTGTTTTGTCCTGCAGTCTTTGGCCAACCAGGCAACCGGGGCATTCGAAACCGAAGTTCTGCGGCGAACGCTTCGAGAGGGCCTGGTGGCGAATTCTCCTTTTGTCAAAAGAGCGGCGGCGCTGGCCGTGTCCAAACATCCTTCGTTGGATCTGACGAAGGAGCTGGTGCAGCAGATTGGCCCCGCATTGCAGACCGGCGATCGGTTCCTGCTGCACTCTCTGAAAATTGCCCTGCGGGAGCAGTTCCGTATGGAGGCGGCCCGATTACCCCCTGCAGTTTCCTCTTTGGAACCGGATGGGTACCCGGTCTTCGCTGACGTCTGTATGGCGGTGCGGTCGCCACTGGCTGCTGCGTTCATCGTGAATCACCTGCAGTCCCTCTCCCTGGGCAACCCGCAAAAGTTGACTGCTTACCTCGAGTTTGCGGCCCGGCACGCTGACCAAAAGTCAATTGATCGGATCGTGGCCGTTGCCGAAGAAAAATTTGCCGGCAACGTCCAGTTCCAGTTGAAGATTCTCGACAGCCTCCGTACCGGTATCGCGCAGAACAATCGTGACCTGCCCGGATCCATTCAACAGCTGGCCGGGCAGATTGCCAAACGCCTGCTCCGATTGAGGTCGGACAGGTGGCAGGTTGTTTCGTCTGCCCGTTCCATTCCATTCGGGACACGTCGCGTGGAATTGGCGCATGGCGGCCAGGGGTTATTGATCGACACGCTTGCCCGGGGTGAATCTGGCACGGGCACGCTCCGTTCCCGGCCCTTTGTGCTGGGGGATGAATTTGTTTTCTCCCTGGCGGGTCATGATTCGGGGGGTGAGGAAAAAAGCGGAGAAAATTTTGTCCGACTGGTTCTCGTGGAGGAAAACCTGACGATCGGTAAAATCCGGGTTCCAGGCAGTGATGTGGCCGAGAAGAAAACTATCGCTACCCCGAACCACAGGGGGGAAAAAGCGGTGCTGGAAATCGTTGACGGCTGTGCCGCCAATGCGTTTGCCTGGATCGCTGCAGGGGAATTCAGTTCGAATCCGGAAATGAATCCTTCTCCGGGCTGGCATGTCGACCCCGAAGTGGCTGTCCTGGACTGGAGTTGCCACGTCAACGAGGCCTCAGCCGATCCAGCCGAAGAGAACATCTTTGTTCTCTCCACCCGCCGCAAATCAATCGATGGGCAACAGGAGACGCCACTCTGGAGTAGCATCGTCAAGGGTGAGCAGAAAACCGGTGTTTATCGGAGCGAACCTTTCGAAATGGATGACTTTTTCCGGTTCTACCTTGCCGGACATGACGGGTTCCCTGACAAGCCGCTCAGCGGACTGAACTATGTCCAGCTGCGGCTGGCCGATTCGGGGCAGGTCGTGCATAAAACCCCGCCACCCCGCCATGATACGGCTCACCTGATCGAGTGGGATACCGCTTCCTGGAGAGGGGAAAGGGCGTATCTTGAAATCGTTGACCAGGATTCGGCCAATGCCTACGCCTGGCTGGCTGCCGGGAGGTTCTCGGTTGCGGGCCTCAATCCGGCCGAGCGAAACGGGGATCGACTCCAGGCGGCTCGGGTGATTGCCGACTTTCAACTTGAGAATCTGCGGGAGCCGATCCTGGGGCTGATTGCCACATCCGGCAGCCGTTCCCTGCAGGCGGCTCTCTGCCGTTCCCTGGCTTCTTTTTATTCCGACCATGAATCCCGCCATCTGTTTGGTGTCACAGCGGACCTGGTATCACTCGGCAACACGGATCCGGTTCAGGCCAATCGGGCGGTGGAGTCGATCGTGGCCGGTGACAGTGAGTTGGCCAAATCGGTCATCCGCAGTCGGGCCCGCACTTTTTCGGCAGCCCAGCAGAGGCGGTTTGCCGACTCACTCTCGGTGGAACGTTCGACGGCGGGCCTGCTGGTCGAGTTGCTGGAAAGGGGATCCATCGGAATCGATGTTTTGAGCCAACCGGCGCTGGTCGCAAAAATCAGGGGACACGGCCAATCCTCCCTGACTGAAAAGGTGGACGCCATGACCGGTCGACTGCCAAAAATTGACGCTCAGCTGGAGCAGACCATTCGGCAGCGAAAGCGGTTTCAGAGGAATGCGGTGGTTGACCTGATGGCCGGAAAAAAACTGTACGAAAAAAACTGTGCCTCCTGTCACCAGATCGGTGGTGTGGGACAGTCAGTTGGCCCCAATCTTGATGGAATCGGCAACCGGGGGATCGATCGTCTTGTGGACGATATCCTGATGCCCAACCGGAATGTGGATATCGCTTTTCGCGCCTCACTGGTCGAGACTGCGGACGGTCGTCTTCTGAGTGGGTTTCTCAAGCCGGGCCAGGGTCCCGGCTCGAAGAACCTGACCCTTGTCGACCGCGAGGGAAAACGGTGGCTGATCGCGGAGGCGGATGTCGTTGACAAAAAACGACTGGACTCGTCCCCCATGCCAGCCAATTTTTCCGAAACCCTGAACGAACAGCAGTTTGCCAACCTGTTGGCCTATCTGCTTTCCCGGTGAATACTGGGGAATCCAAGGAAAACATTCAGATCACCATCCGGGATACGCTGCAGAACCTGAAACGGTCGGTAGCGGATTTTCCCCCCTCGCATTCAGGAGTCTTGAAGCATGAACCCAAACCGGATTCCACTTTTTTGGATAGGTATCCTCCTGTTTTCCGCAACGTTCTTTCCGGACTGCGGATCCGCGAAGGATGGTCGGCAGGTTGTGGAAGGGGAACAGGACGTCGTGATTTACGGGGGAACCTCGGCGGCCGTGGCTGCCGCCGTGCAGGTCAAACGGATGGGGGGCACCGTGGTCATCATCGAGCCGACCGGTCGCATAGGTGGACTGACCACGGGGGGACTGGGGCAAACCGATATCGGCAAGAAGGGCGCCATTGGCGGGATCTCCCGTGAATTTTATCAGCGGGTTCGCCAGCATTACCGTGATGAAAAATCGTGGAAGTGGCAAAAGCGTTCCGAGTACCGATCGGGCGGTCAAAGCCGAACGGCAGATACCGAAGATGCGATGTGGACGTTCGAGCCTTCGGCGGCCCTGGAAATCATGAATGAAATGATTCGGGAACACGATATCCCGGTTGTCTATCACCAGCGACTGGATCGCAGCACCCAAACGGCAGGCGTGACCCGGGAAGGCAAACGCATCCGTTCGATCCGTATGGAATCGGGCAGGGAATTCCGGGGGCAGGTCTTCCTGGATGCCACCTACGAGGGAGACCTGTTGGCTGCTGCCGGGATCCGTTACGTGGTGGGGCGGGAAGGCAATGCTGCCTACGGGGAGACGCTGAGTGGAGTTCAGACCGCCCGTGCCATCAAGCATCAGTTCGTCCGAGGGGTGGATCCTTATGTGATCAAGGGAGATCCTGACAGCGGGCTGTTACCGGGTATCGACGGGACAGGTCCCGGTGTGGAAGGGGAGACCGATCACCGCGTCCAGGCCTATTGCTATCGGATGTGCCTGACCGATCACCCCGGTAACCGGATTGCTTTCAAAAAGCCCCAAGGCTACGACGAACGGGAATACGAGTTGTTGTTCCGGAATTTTGAACAGGGAGCCAAAGTGATTCCCTGGAGTCACTCGCTGATGCCGAACCGGAAATCGGACACCAATAACAACCGCGGTTTTTCCACCGATTACGTCGGCCAGAATTATGACTACCCGGAGGCTTCCTACGAACTGCGAAAGAAAATTGCCGAAATGCACCGGCGGTACCAGCAGGGACTGATGTGGACGCTGGCCTATCACCCAAGGACGCCTTCCCATGTGCGCGAGGTCGTCTCCCGTTGGGGGACCTGCAAAGACGAGTTCGAACGGGCTGACGGCTGGCAACAGCAGCTCTACATCCGGGAAGCCCGTCGCATGGTCGGACAAACTGTCATGACACAGCATCACTGCCAGGGGCGGATGAAAGCGGAACGCCCGATCGGCCTGGCTGCTTATACGATGGATTCCCACAATGTTCAGCGGCACTTAGGCAGGGATGGTTTTGTCAAAAACGAAGGGGATGTCCAGGTTGGCGGTTTTTCGCCCTTCCCGATCGACTACGGATCGATCCTGCCACGCCGGGAAGAATGCACCAACTTGATTGTCCCGGTTTGCCTGAGCGCCTCCCACATGGCCTTTGGTTCCATTCGCATGGAGCCGGTATTCATGGTGCTGGGCCAGTCCGGAGGCACGGCCGCCATGCAGGCCATCCGGGAGAAAAAAAATGTTCAGGACATCGACTTTGAAAAGCTGAGAGCGCAACTCGAAAAGGACAAGCAGGTCCTGGTATGGACGGGCCCCCGCCGCCCCGTTGTGAGTGGGGTGTCCCGGTCGAGTTTAAAAGGACTGGTGCTGGATGATACCCAGGCCATGAAAAACGGTTTTGGGACTTTCAGTACTTCAGCGGGGCCATTTGTGGAACAGGGATATTGTCACGACAGTAATGATGGAAAGGGGCGGCAGTCGGTGGCATTTGAGCTGGAACTGCCCAGAGCGGGGGTCTACCTGGTCCGCCTGGCCTATACGGCGCACGCCAACCGGGCGTCCAGGGTTCCGGTGACCATCCATCATCGAAAGGGCTCCAGCCAGATCCTGGTGGACCAGAAAAAGAAGCCGTCAGATGCACCGTTTCATTCACTGGGGAAATTCGAGTTTGATACCCGGGCCAAAATTGTCATTTCCAATGAAGGTACCGAGGGTTTTGTAGTTGCCGATGCCGTCCAGTTGCTGAATGTCAGCCGGTGACCAACTCTGCCGTGTAAAAACACAAGTTCTGCCGAGTAAAACAAAAGGGCAGCAGGCGGGGTGCGATCAGAAGAATTGCGCCTGCCAGCAACCGTGGACCCGGAAATGCGACCGCCAACAAGTAAAAACCGCCGGAAAAGTTCTACCCTGTTTCGCCAGAGTGCTTGGGTTTTGCCAGATTGATTGCGCCAGTCCCATCCGCCGGTAGCCATCGTCATCAAAGCACGGTAACTAAAGCACGGTAACTAAAGCACGGTGACTAAAGCACGGTGACTAAAGCACGGTGACTAAAGGCGAGGATAGACTATTTGCTGATGAGAACGATCTTCAGGGTCCAGAAATCCCCTTCGGCTTCTGCAGCATCGCTGACGTCAAAAGGAGCCAACCAGGAGGCATCACCTGTTTTGGCCTCCTGAAAAACCTGGAACTGACTGTCCCATTTCGGAACTCGCGAGAAGAATTTGATCGCATCCCCTTTTTTGGCATCGACCAGCAGAACCTCGATTTTTCCAGCGTCGCCGCCTGCCGCCGCCCGGTCTTTCGCCGATACGCCAGGATCTGTCCCGTCCGGGGCAGTGATCTCGTAATTTTCGAGGATCCAGAATCGGTCGATTTGCGGTCGGGCACCGGCGTCGACAAAGACGGAGAATTCCCTCGAGGTTGGCTTGAGAGCGGGATTGGATGATGAGTTCCTCGAGGCGGTTCCCGAGCCATTTTCCGATTTGTTCAGGTTCATCATGGAAACACCACCCTTGGAAGCCACCGGGTCACGGTTTTCCGGTTGGGCGACTTCCGCCGGGCTTTCGCCTGATTTCCAGAGGAACACGATCACGACCAGAGCCGCCGTGGCCGCGACCACTTCAAGCAGCGTTCTCACTGAAAAGCTGTTTTTCCGGCCTGGCAGGACTGAGGTCGATTCACTGGATCTGGTCAGGTTCGGTGTTTGCGGGCCATTTTTTCCGGCAGCAGCTTCTGCCACCCGGATTTCGGTCATCACCCGCGAACTGAAGTCGGGCGGGAGGGCGATCGAACTGGAAACAAAGTCGGAAGATGCCTGGAGTGCAGACCTGGATTCCCGAAATCCCTCCAGAAGAAGACGCAGCGATTCGTCCGTTGAAAGAGCTCTTTCAACGACAGTCCTATCCTCCGGCGAAAGTTCGCCATCGAGATAAGCGCTGATCATTTCTTCGGTTACGCGGTGGGACATGGGATCGATAAAGGCGCTTTCAGGTTTTCTGTCGGAATCCGTTTCTGGTGAATTTTCCAGGAATGATTTTTCATCCGGCCGGTCTTAAGCCTTCCGCTGAAGGCTTTCCGAACTGGCGGCATTGGTGGCCGCCCGGCACTCAAGGTAGTTTTGATTTTCCTGCTTTTTGGTTCTTGCGATTTTGGACGTTTCTGAAACGAATTCGTTCACTTTTTCCTCTACAAATCCTGTTTCAGCTGCCTGTCCGGGGAACACATCGGTTGAGTGGATCAAAAATCCGTGACAATCGGGTGATGCCCGGCTTTGGCTTTTCTGTTTTTAAAATACTTTCCTTCCTGGTTACTTTTCCATCACCACGTGTTCGAGGTGGGTTCGCAATTGTTGTCGGGCCCGATGGAGCCGGCTACGGACGGTTCCGACCGGCAAATTCAGGATGTCAGAGATTGCCTCGTAATCCATGTCTTCGATTTCCCGCAACACGATAATGGCCCGATGTTCCTCGCTCAATAAATGCAATGCCGACTGGACCTGGACCGCTCTTTCCTCGAGGTCTATTTTCTGGCCTGGTTGATTCGATTCGTCCACCGGTTCATGCCCTGCATTGACCCGGTACTCGTCGAGCGAGCTTTTCGGTTTCTTCTGTCGATGCCGGCTGATGGCAATGTTGATGGCGATTCGATACAGCCACGTGTAAAACGAACTGTTCTGTTTGAAAGTCGCAAGTTTGGCAAAAGACTTGACAAACGCTTCCTGTGCGACGTCTTCGGCTTCTTCCGGGCAACCCAGCGAATGGATCAGCGAATTGAACAGCCGCACCTGGTAAGTCCGTACCAACCCCTCAAAGGCGTCGGTTTCGCCGTTCAAGACTCGCTCGATTATGCTCGCGTCTTCTTTACTCACGGTTTCATCACTTTGACGATGGTGACCTGAAAAAAGTTCCCCCGGTTCAAAAGGAGAACGGCATTTCAGGAGGCGGTCGTCCTAAGTCATTTAAAAATAGGAGTTTGCGATCCTTGGGGTAATTCTGTCGGGACCCGCAATTGGCGGTCAAGAACTCTTTTCGGGGCGGGGAAAGGTATCCGTTTTTTTGAAGTAGGGGATCCCGTAAGCGATCAGCGCCAAGCCGCCGAGAATCGAACCGATGCTCGTCAGCTGGGAGATTGTCAACTGGGTTCCGAACTGACCCATTTCATCTGAGCGGATGATTTCCAGCAAAAACCGGCCGATCGGGTAGATGATCATCAACAGGGCCAGCACCTGGCCATCCCGTTTTCGTGCCGGAAAATAGAACCAGAGAAAAAGGAAAACAAAAAGTGCGTTGATGGAACTGTAGATCTGTGAAGGGTGCACGGGCAGTGAAACTGCGGGTATCTCGTCCCTCTCGAAGATTACCCTCCCAGGTCCCTTGGGGGTTTGCAGGTGGTAAATGATCTGTTCCGGAATTTTCGAATCGTTTGGATTGGGTTCGTATTCATAACCCAGTATCCTGTCGCCCTCCTGAATGCCCCGGTTGGCTGCGGCTCCGGAGGGGGCCAGTTTTCTGATTTTCCGACCGTCGGCCGGTCGTTCCGCCCGGGTGGGTAAAGCCATCATGCCGAACAATTCTCCGGTGTCGACCTGTCGGGCATACGGCGGCGAGCCTTCGGGAAAGCGAATCGAAGGCATGGGGGTTTCACAGATTCCTCCCCAGCAGCAACCATTCATCAGACACCCGATTCTGCCGATCGAAAGTCCAATCATCATGCAGGGGGCGAGAATATCCAGGGTTGCCAAAACCGGCAGTTTCCTGATGAAAAGAAAAACGATGCCTCCCAGGACGCCGCCGATGATGCTGCCGTAGACCACCAGCCCACCTTCGGTCATGTTCAGGATTTTCACCAGCTGGATGTTTCCGTCCAACTGAAACTGGTCCCAGTACTGGATGACATAAAAAGCCCTTGCCCCGAGGATGCCGGTCACGAACAGCCAGAAGCAGAGATTGAGGGTCGTGTCCGGATTCAGGCCGACTCTTCGGGATCGTTGCATCGCGAGGCCAACGCCACAGAGGACGCCGATCAGGAGAAAAAAACCGTAACCCCGGATTGCCAGTCCCAGTGTCTCGCCAGTTTGAGGGTCCTGGACCATCAGGCGTGGCAAAATGAATTTCAGGATCAGGGCCACTACCAGGAACACCGGCAGTGTGCTCCAGAAATCACTGCCGATTCCCTTTCTGATGGCGATCCACGCCTGAACGCAAACGCCCAGCACGAGCCAGCCAATCACCAACGGGTCAATCAGGTTGGGCGAAATGAAAACAAGTGTTTGCCACATGGTGGTGTCGCTGTTTTTAGGAATCGCCCTGATCGTACCATTTTTCCCGGCCCATCAACATGGAGCGTCCCGCCACGGTCAACTTCGGTTTCAACCGGCGTCCCCGGCTTGGACCAGTTCATTGTCAATCAATCGTGTCGAGCCAACCCTGGCCGCCACCAGGATCACCCCGCCCTGGCGGCTGTTTTCGATTTTCTGCAGTGTACGGGCATGGACAAGGTCGAGGTATTCCAGTTCATCCACTTCCTTTTCCAGCTGCGATCTGTAATCGGCCAGGCTCTCGTCGAGGGGACGTCCCGAAAGCACATCCCGTTTCAGGGCAAGGACATTTTGTCTCAGGGAAAGGGCCCTCTCCCTTTCTTCCAACGAGAGGTAGATGTTGCGGGAACTCATGGCCAACCCATCCGGTTCCCTGACAATCGGGCAGATTTCAATTTCAACCGGGAGGTTCAGGTCCTCTGCCATCTTCTGAATCACCAACGCCTGCTGATAATCCTTCTGGCCAAAAAAAGCCCTGGTTGCCGGTACGATCTGGAACAGTTTCAGAACCACCGTCGTCACGCCCTGAAAATGGGATTGCCGTGAGCTTCCCTCGAACGGCCTGGCGATATCCGGCGGGCTGACGTAGGTTGAAAAACCGGGAGGATAAATGTCGTGATTTTCCGGGCAAAATGCAAAATCCGTGTTCATTTCCTCCAGGCAGGCCAAGTCCTTTTCGAGGGGTCTGGGGTATTTGTCCAGGTCCTCATGGGGGGCGAACTGGGTCGGATTGACAAAAATCGTGGCGACCACGATGTCGCATTTTTCGCGGGCCCTCGCGACAAGGCTGAGGTGCCCCGGGTGGAGGGCGCCCATCGTGGGGACCACTCCAATGGTTTTCCCGTTCTTTCGGGCCAGGTCCAATTCGGCATACAGTTTTTTCGGGTTGCCGGTTGTTTTCATCGAATCGCTTTCATCGCTTCCATTGCTGCGGAAATCTCGAGGACGACCTGCTGAACCGGCTGTTCATGCAAAACCAGCAGCGGTCCCCGGTGCCTGGGAACCAGCTCCGGGTGCTGTGCCAGGAATTCCTGTGGGTCCTGGCAGGTCAAATCGAGTATGAGCAGTCGAGCCGGGCTGGTTTCGGAAACCAGATCCTTCCATTGATCCAGGCAGCCGGTTTCCATCTGGAAGTTCCCCGGGAAATCGCTGAGTCGTTTCGCTATTTCATCAAGACGGGAACGCTCGGTGAGCAGGAGGACCCGGGTCTCCACCTGGATCCGTTCGAGGAGTGAGCCGATTGAGCACCTGGAAACCGGGTGAGTCATTTCCGCGGCAATCGACTGGGCGGGAACCAGTACGAACTGGCGAAAGCTCATCCGGGGGTGCGGAATTTCGCAGTCGTTTTCTGCAAGAATGCGGTTGCCGTAAAGCAGCAGGTCCAGATCCAGTGTGCGAGAATCCCAGCGAATGCGACGTTCCCTGCCAAAATCCGTTTCAGTCTGATGGAGCAGTCCAAGGAGTTCCAGCGGCGTCAAATTCGTGTCGAACCTGGCAGCACCGTTGATGAAATCGGGTTGACCCGGAGGGCCCCCAACCGGTGGGGTGATCAGGAATTCACTGATTCGCAGGTTAAAGACAGGGTGTCCCGATTCAAGGCTTTCAACAGCATCCAGAATGATCTGTCGGGAATTCCCGAGGTTGGAACCGAAAGATATGAGGCAATCGATCATTCAGCTTTGTGGTGAATTCGCGAAACAGGTTAGAAACTTGGGGGGGACATCCGGTCCACGTTTTCAGGACGTCGACTATCGCATCCATCAGTCGCCGCCCCCATGTTTCAAAACCGTTGGCTTCTCCTAAGCCCAAAAGCCTTCCTTTGATTCGTCAGTAGGGATCCTCGTGCCGGGATTCACCCGACCGTTTTCAGGGAGATCGTTTTCAGTTAAATCGTTTTCGGGGATATCGTGTGCAAATAAATTGCGTGGGCCTGAATCCTGATTCCGGCACGAACCGCATGGTTGGATCGAAACCGTTTTCAGATTCAGTGCTAGCATAGCGGGAGCGCAAAAAATCCACGTGAGTTTGGAGTCAATCGGCAGAGATGATTGTTGATAAGGCGTATTCAGAGTGCGAAGAACACTTCAATCAATCGAATCTTATTCTCTGATTTGCAACTGGCTTGTCAACCAATCCGGTTCAAGTTTTTGTCGTTTGGCGGTAATTGGCCAGCGACGAACCGGGATAAAAAATCGCGGCGAGAAAAATTCAGAAAGCGAAGAATTCCTGCCCCAGTTGGAACCTATTTTCAGACTTGCGAATCAGTTGTCAAGCAATGCGATTCAAGTTTTTGGGAATTTATTTTTTTGGTTTTTTCGAGGTCTCCATACTTGAAAACCTGCGTGAAGAAAATTAACTGCAATGAATTGTTATATGATCCGATTGGCATTCGAGGGGAAAATTTCCCATTCGATTGACTCAGATCCGATCGCCAAATAGGCTGAAGGACTCCCTTGGAAACTTTGATTCCGTGAAACGCGTACGAACCCTACATCAAAAAACCTGCGGCGAAGTTCTGGCGCTTCGGGCAGACGCGTTTCAATCCTCTTCTGTTCCCTTTGACAGCATTGAATCGTACAACGAGATCGTCAGCCGCTTCCGGTCCCGTCATGGGAGCGACTGGTGCGCTGACCGTGCTTTGATTCCCCTGCCTCCGGGCTTTCGTTTTACGGTCGTGATGCCCGTATTCAACGAACAGCGAACGATTTTAGAGATGATAGACAGGGTCTGTCATGTCGATCTGCCGATGGAGCTGGTGATCGTGGATGACGGAAGTACGGATGGGACAAGGGACGAACTGGAAAAGCTGTTTGGAGAGCATTCCGCGGCTGATGGCAGCGGTGAAAAGGACGGGGCATTACGTGCCAACGCTTTTGGTGCCATCGAAATCAGGACCCTGTTTCACGAGGTGAACCAGGGCAAAGGCGCGGCCTTGAAAACGGGGTTCCAGGCTGCCACGGGTGATGTCGTCGGAATCCAGGATGCCGACCAGGAGTACGATCCACAGGAATTTGCAGTGCTGCTGACGACTCTTCTGAGTGGCAAAGCGGATGTGGTTTACGGAAGCCGGTTTGCCGGAGGCAATCAAACCAACTCCCCCGCGTGGCATCGCTTCGGCAACGGGTTGATCACCTGCTGCTCGAACTGGATGACCGGCCTGAATCTTTCCGATGCGGAGACCTGTTACAAGCTGGTGCGGAAAACCATTCTCGATGAAATTGTCGAAGGTTTGACTGAAAAACGATTCGGTATTGAACTTGAGATGACGGCCAAGTTGGCAAAAAGGCAGGAAACTCGGTTTGACGAGCGGCCCATTTCCTATCACAAGAGGACCTATGCCGAGGGAAAGAAGATTGGAGTCCGGGACGGTTTCCGCGCACTGTGGTGCATTCTCAAGTATTGAAGGATTCCTCAATCGAAGCCCCTTCGGAAACATTTTTCATGTTGGCGGCTCACGTTGCTGTTGACAGGTTTGCTCGCGTGCCTCGAGGCTCCACAAACCGCCCGAAGCGAACAGGAACTGCCAGGCTGGAGCGACGCTTGAATTCCACACCTCCGACCGGGATTCCCTGCCGTTGGCCCGTCGCAAACAGCCCCGCCAGAAACTGGATTTCCGGGACGAACTGCCTCGACCTGGCTGGTTTCTCGTGCGGGCCATTGCAGAGAACCTCGGGATGTACCGTTTTGCCCTAACGGCACCTTGGGTACTTGGAGGCGAAAAGCTCCAACCCGGTAGTCAGCCGGGAGTCAATTCAGTTTTTTTCGAATGGGAAAAGGAACGGATGCAGCGGATTCGCAGGAATTGGTCGATCCTGTGCAGCGGGAAAATGTGTTAAAACACCACCTGAGGTCGCTCGAATTCTGGGAACGGAAATAGACAGCGATTTCTTCCAGATGACCGCCAATCCGCTGAGGTACACCCCATGCCCCGTGTCCCAAGCCTGCTCCTGTTTTTTGCCACCGCCTGGTTTCCGTTCTTTGGGGTTGCGCAAGAGCCCTTTCCGCTGGTCAAATCGGTCGACCGCCAACCGTTGCTGGCTCAGGTACAGAGGGTAAAAAAAGCCATGTCCTTTCTCGGTGTTCCGCTTGACGAGCGAACCGTTTCCGAGCTGGATGGGCTGAAAAAACTGGATAGCGATGACGAGGTGGCCCGTCGTGTCCAGTCGATACTCGACCAGCGTTGTCTGTTTGGCGTGGAACTGTTGAAGTCGGGTTCATCCCGAATCAGCCAGGGGCCCGCCCCGCCCATTCTGCAGGAACAGGGCTGGCAGACATTCCTGGTCAAGGTCGCCAACCGGTCAGGGGTCAGCGGGCGGATGCGGGTCACCAGTCCCCATGCCAAGCCGCTTCCCCACTCACCGGCCGACCAGGTTGCTTTTCGTTGGATGGAACTTGCCAGTTACGAGGGGCGCCCTCTCAATCCCAACCTGAGTGGCCTGGAACTGGAGTATCGGATTCTGCAGGTCTATTGCCGGGATGCGGGAAAAAAATCAGCATTGTTCGAGTTTGCAGTCGGCAAACAGGATGATCAGGGAGAGATCCTGAAAAGATGGACGTTTGAAGAGGGTTCCGCTGGCTGGATTGCCATGAACCAGTCGGAACTGGAGGTTAAGCAGGGATCGCTGTTTGTGACCTCAACAGGTGGCGATCCTTTTTTTGGAACCCGGGTAAAAGCCAAGGCAGGACCGATGGTGCTGCGGTTCTGGGGAAATTACGAAACCGATGGTATTGGACAGGTTTTCTGGTGGACCCGTGAAAAACCCCAGGCTGACGGCAATCGCAGCGTCAATTTCCTGGCCAAAACGGGAAAGGAAAAACTGTACGAAATCGAGTTTCAACCGCAGGGAGAACTAAAGGGCTTGCGGATCGATCCGCTGATCCGGCCGGGAAAAGTTCGCCTCGACTGGATCGAGCTCTGTTCGCTGGAGCGATTCAACCACTGGAGCAAAATCGCTATCGACTTCCAATGCCTTCCGGCGACCACCGTGCGGTTTCGGGTTCTGGACGCCTATGGCAAACCCGGGTTTGCACGTTTCGAGATCCGTAACCAGCGAGGCGAAATTTTCCCTGCCCAATCCAAACGTCTGGCCCCAGATTTCTTTTTTCAGAAGCAGATCTACAGGGGAGACAACGAGACGGTTTCCCTGCCCCAGGGCACTTACCGGATTACCTGCTCGCGGGGGCCGGAAACGGTGCCGGAGGTCAAAACCATTGTGGTCGGTCCCCGTCCGGCGGAATTTTTTTACCGGGTCAAACGATGGATTGATCCCTCGCTGGATGGTTGGTGGTCGGGGGACCATCACATCCATGCGGCCGGTTGCATGCATTACGATAATCCGACGCAGGGTGTGATGCCGCAAGACATGATTCGCCATATCCGTGGTGAGGATTTGAAAGTTGGCTGTTGCCTGACCTGGGGGCCCTGTTTTGATTTTCAAAAACGGTTCTTCACGGGAAAAACCGCCGAACAGTCAAGCTACCCCTATACACTCCGGTATGACGTCGAAGTCTCCGGTTTTGGTTCCCATGTCAGTGGGCATCTCAACCTGTTGAATCTCCAACAGCAGATCTACCCGGGCGGTGAGTCCAAGGATCATTGGCCCACGCTGGGACTGAATACCCTTCGCTGGGCAAAAAAACAGGGTGCGGTCTGCGGTCCTGCCCATTCATCGATGGGCCTGACCCGGTTCATCGGTCGCGTTCCGGGTACTGAGGGACTGGATGGACCCTTCCTTCTGCCGAATTACAACATCCCGGCCTATGACGGAATCGGTGCCAACGAATTCGTGATGAATGTAACCCACCAGGTTCCCGGTCCCGATGGAAAACCGGTTCCGGCAGTGGATTTTATTTCGGCCATGAATACCGAACGTGTAGCCGAATGGAACATGTGGTACCACGTTTTGAATTGCGGGTTCCGTGTTGCCGTCAGCGGCGAAACGGATTTTCCCTGCATCAGCGGTGAACGGGTCGGGATAGGGCGAGTCTATGCCGAGGTCGATGGCAAGTTGACATTCGGAAAATGGGTCCAGTCGATCGGCACGGGTCGGAGTTATGTCAGTGATGGCAACTGTCACCTGATCGGTTTCGGGGCGCAGGCAAACGGGGGCCAAAAGAAAGCTCGCTGCGGTGTAGCCGGGAGCCAGTTGGAGATCTCCGGAGGCCAGAGCGTTGCATTTTCCACGCGAGTGGCTGCACGGAGTGATCAAAAAAAGACGGTCAAGGTGGAATTGATTGTCAACGGTTATCCGGTTGCCAGCCAACAGGTGCCTGCCGATGGAAAATCCCGAAAGATCACCTTTGACCATTCTTTCCGCAGCAGCAGTTGGGCCGCGATTCGGGTTTTTCCGCAGGCCCATACCAACCCGATTTTCCTGCAGGTGGATGAACAACCGCTCAGGGCTTCAAAGGCCAGCGCGGAGTGGTGTCTTGCGGGAGTCGACCAGTGTTGGAAGTCCAAGAAGTCTACCTACGCCGAGGCGGAACAGCAGGATGCCCGCGAAGCCTACCAGCATGCCCGAGAGGTCTATTCCCGCATCATCCTTGATTGCCAGGAGTTGCGGCCAGACCGGCCCGCTGATGAAAACCCGCGGCCATCCCCGAAGGACGGCAATCGGTAGGCAAGTGGCTGTCGCGCCTGTGTTGGTCCGTTTCCAGTCATGGATGGTGAAAGGTATCGTTGGCTTCGAAAAAGGATGATCGGCCAGTTCCCGGCAGTGGACCCTGACAGGAACCTGCTGACAGAATCTGCTGAAGCGGAATGATGACACGTAACCGCTTTCGGGAAGCGGAGGCACCTCACTGGCCCTGGGGCTTTTCCTGTCCGATGTCCTGTTTCTTTTCTTTCTTTTCCCGGTTCAGGGCCTTTCTTTCGGCGAATTTCAACTGCTCCCTGATCTTGTTGAAGTCAACCTCGATGGGGGTTTTTTCTCTTGGTTTCCAGTCCGGGTCGACCAGCAGCGGGGTGGTGAAGAAATGGATATCTCCCATCGGCAGCATCTTTTCGCCGGTTTCCATTGTGATCTTTTTTTCTTCCTTGACACCCGGCATGATCCAGCGAAACGAGATCACTTTTCGTCCATCGTCCAGAGACTGCAGCCAGGGCAACAGTCGCAGGTTCATTTCGGGCAGAAGGTAGAGGGTGATCACGGTCGCCTCCCGCGGCAACTCCGCCTGGTAAATGTCTTCCTGCCGAAATTCCACCAGGTGCTCCACGCCTGCACGCCTGGCATTTTCCCGGCAGAGTTCGATCAGCTTGGGATCAATATCGTAGCCAATTCCCCGGCAGCCGTATTTTTTCGCCGCAGAAACGACAATCCGTCCATCACCACAGCCAAGGTCGAGGATCAGGTCGTCTTTCGCGGGAGCGGCTGTCTCCAGCATCCGATCGACCACCGTTTGGGGTGTGGTGACAAAGGGAACCTCACGAGGATCTCTGTCGAGGGGCTGAGACAGATCATTGGGCGGCCCGCAGGAGCAGAGCAGGGTGGTGCTGACAGAGGCCAGGGCGATCAGCCGGAAAATGGGTTTCATGGATCAACACATGCAGAGGAAACTGGAAACAGCGGCGGGAGAATTCACATTGGACTCTCTCTTCTTTCACCGTGTCAAAGACATTATTCTGAATGACCCGGTCGAAAACGGCAATGATTCATCCTGTCAACAAGTCAACTTCCAGTGTCACAAAAACAATTTCTGACTGCGATTGATCTGGAAGAAGCCCAGAAAAAATTTTGGCAGGCCATCCAGCCGGTTCCGCTTGGCAGCGAATGTGTTGAAATCGGCGGAGCGGTGGGGCGTATCCTGGCAGTCGATGTTGTTGCCCGGACCAATGTCCCGTTTTTCGATCGATCGAATTTCGATGGATTTGCAGTGCGGTCCGCCGATGTCGCCGGTTCTTCGGAGATTGAGCCCAACCACCTGGAATTGGCCGATGGGCAGATACCTGCCGGCATCGAACCGGAGCAGGCTCTGGACAAGGGACAGGCCATCGCCATTTCTACCGGTGGAATGGTGCCCCGGGGTGCGGACGCGATTTGCCTGCTGGAACATACGGGCGTCCTCGATCAGGGAGGCCGAAAAAAACTGAGAGTCAGCCACCCGGTGCACGCTGGTTCGGGGATCAGCTTCACCGGAACCGATATTGCCATGGGGGAAGTCGTGCTTCGCAGCGGCCAACCGCTGAGCAGTCGCGAGACCGGTGTCCTGGCCGCAATTGGCGAAGCCGATGTCGAGGTCTTTGCCCGTCCCCGGGTAGCGGTGATTTCCACCGGGAATGAGATCATTCCCCCCGGAAGCGAAA
Organism: Planctomycetota bacterium; assembly: GCA_036336715.1. Classification (GTDB taxonomy): domain Bacteria; phylum Planctomycetota; class Planctomycetia; order Pirellulales; family Pirellulaceae; genus JABAAE01. Next base: position 69,860 of record JAYZFP010000068.1, on the reverse strand, counting down.
TCCGACCAGGCCTGGTTTTTGATTCCAATGCACGGATGATTGCTGATGCGGTTAGGGAGCTGGGAGCAATACCGCTGGAAATGGGGATCGCAGTGGACGATCTTTCAACGCTGGAGCAGAAGGTGGCCGAGGCCATTGCGGAGGCGGATGTCATTCTGCTATCCGGCGGTACAAGCAAGGGAGAGGGAGATCTCTCCTACCAGGTCGTCTCCCGCCTGCGGGACCCGGGGATTATTGCTCATGGTGTGGCACTGAAACCGGGTAAACCCATTTGCCTGGCTGCCACTGCCGGAAAACCCCTGGTCGTTTTGCCCGGTTTTCCCACGTCGGCAATCTTTACCTTTCACGAATTCGTGGCTCCGGTCATTCGCCGTCTGGCAGGCGCTTTCCATGAGCAGGCGCTTTCCCGCTGCGAGGCGGAACTTGCCAGCAGGGTCAATTCGGAGATTGGCCGAACCGAGTTTCTGCTGGTCGGGCTGATGGAAAAGCGTGATGAGGACGATTCGACCGCTGTGGACTCATCCTCGGCGGTACCGCTGCTGCGTGCCTACCCGATGGGTAAAGGATCGGGCAGCGTGACGACTTTCAGCCGGGCCGACGGATTTATCACCATCGATCGACATACGGAAATCCTTGAAAAAGGGACGCCGATCCAGGTGCAGAAAATCGGGCTGGAAACAGCCCCGGCCGATCTGGTTGTGATGGGGAGTCATTGTGCCGGCCTCGATCGCCTGCTTCAGTTGTGCCAGAAACAGGGTGTGCGGGTCAAACTGTTTTCCATCGGCTCGCTGGGGGGGCTGCAGGCGGTTCGCCGCGGAGACTGCGATCTGGCTGGCGTTCACCTCTTCGATCCGCAAACGAATTCCTACAACCGTGCCTTTGCCGATCGTCACGTGGAAATTGTCGATGGATACAGGCGGAGGCAGGGGGTGGTCTATCGAAAGGACGACCCCCGACTGCAGGCGTTTGTTCGGCTTTCGCCCATCAACGCCATTACCTCGATTTGCGCTCATCCCGGGATGATGATGATCAACCGCAACCAGGGAAGCGGAACCCGGGTCCTGATGGATAGGCTTTTGACCGATTCGGGCTTTGACGGACGCCCCAATGGCTATGAAATTCAGCCGAGCAATCACCATGCGGTCTGTTCGGCAATCGGTCAGCACCGTGCGGACTGGGGATTGGCGATCGAAGCGGTTGCCGAGCAACATGGTCTCGGGTTTCTTCCGGTTGAATGGGAACATTTTGATTTCGCCATCCCACGTGCCCGGCTCGAGCTGGAACCGGTACAGATATTCCTGTCCATCCTTCGGGCTCCTGAGACAGGGTCCCTGCTGGAGGAAATCGGCCTGCAGACAAAATCGGTTGACCCGGTGAACGGCAGCTGATGGAAGAAAAGCCCCTCAATTCAAGGTCCATTTCTGGCCGCGTTCGGGAATAATGATCGGGGCAATTTGTTCGGTTTCCAGCCTGTCTTTCAATGCGTTGGCCGCTTCCTTCTCACAATGCACCAGGGCGATCCCTTTCAGTTTTCCTTTCCTGGCGGTTGCCCGTGCCCAATCCAGCAATTCTGCCTGGTCGGCGTGACCGCTGCTGCTTTCCAGTTTGTGGATTGCCGCATTGACCCTCAATTCCTCACCGAAAATCCGGATGTCCCTGTGTCCGTCCAGGATTCTGCGCCCCAGGGTATGGAATGCCTGGAATCCGCTGAACAGGATGGTGTTCCTCGGATTGGTAACACTGTTTTTCAGGTGGTGCAGGATCCTGCCCGCCTCGCACATGCCCGAGGCGCTGATGATCACGGCCGGTCCTTCGTAGTTGTTCAAGGCCTTGGACATGGCGACTTTTCGAATGTAGTGCAGGTTGCGAAAGCCGAGCGGATCCTGGTCCTCCTCCTGCATCATCTGGTAAATCATCTCTTCGTCGTAGCACTCAACATGGGAGCGGAAGACGTGTGTGGCATTGACGGCGAGGGGACTGTCAACAAACACCTTGATCGGTTCCAGTTCCCCCGCTTCGGCCAGCTGGTCCAGCCAGTAGACAATCTGCTGTGTGCGACCCACGGAAAAGGCCGGAATAATCAGCTTGCCCCTTTTTTCAAAGGTCTCATTGACAATCTGTTTCAGGGTTTCCTTGGCATCTCCCGTCTTGTCATGCAGGCGATTGCCGTAGGTGGCTTCCATGATCAGGTAGTCCGCGCCGGCGACCACCTCAGGGTCTCTGAGGATCGGCATGTCAGGTCGGCCGATATCGCCACTGAAGACAAGGCGGGTCTGCTTTCCGTTTTCGTCGAGATTGATTTCGGTCACGGCTGAACCGAGCATGTGACCCGCGTCATGGAACCGGCAGCGAACCCCATCCAGGGGAGCAAATTCCGCATGGTAATCGATGGGATGGATCCGGTTGATAGCCTGCACGGCATCCGGTTGCCGGTACAGGGGTTGAAACAGGTTCTTGCCCTGCTTTTTCCGCTTTTTGTTGACGTACTTGACATCCTGCTCCTGAATGTGAGCAGCGTCCATCAACAGGTGAACCGCCAGGTCCCGCGTGGCGGACGTCGCGTAAATGGACTTGCGGAAACCGTTTTTTACCAGTGTTGGCAGGTTTCCGCTGTGATCGATATGGGCGTGGGACAGCACCACTCCGTCCACGGCAGTGGCATCGATCGGGAAATCCCGATTGCGTGCGAAGGCTTCCTTTCGTTTCCCCTGGTACAACCCGCAGTCCAGTAGCAACTGCTGATCTCCAACGTGGACCAGGTGCATCGATCCGGTGACCGTTTGTGCGGCTCCCCAGAATTGAATGTGCATGATTTGCTTTCCTTGAGGGGCGGTGGATGACCTGTATTGTGACAGGTCTCGCATTCGCCGGGGGATACCAATTCAATGAAATCCAAAGGGTTCTCAGGGGACCTCCTGCCCGGCAGGGCATCAGGATTACCCAACGTGTTTCCCCTGGCTGACGCGGAGTCTCCGGAATGAAAAATCAGGGAAGTGCGGAAGGACCGGTGGCAGGAAGCGGGCGCAAAACCTAAAACGGAAGCTCCCCCGCTTCTTTCTGCAAGAGAAATATCCATGTGGCTGTTTGGCGAAGTTGACCTTTCCCAGTTCGAGAGATCGATCCTGATGTTTCGCTGGGCACTGACGGTGATCGGTAGCGGGGTCGCACTGACCGGTGTGGCAATGTATTTCTATCGACCACGGGAGAAAGCACGGGTTTCCCCGAAGAGTGCCCGACTGGCGGCACTGGTCAGTTTCGGCCTGATTGGTGTGGCGACCATTCTTTACGCCTGGCTTTGGTTCGGTCAATAAGTTCCGCACGGGCGGCGACCGGATTCAGGGGGCGGTCTGACTTTCGGCCGAACCGGACCCCGTAAACCAGGAAAGAAGCGCTGGCAGGAATACCAGATCGGCAAATAGGGCAGAGGAAACCGTCAGGCCACTCATGGTGCCGAAAATCCGGTGGTCGCGTGCGTCGCTCCACAGCACGGTGGCAAAGCCGGCGCAGAGTACTAGCGTGGTCATGATCAGCGAAGTGCCGACCGAGGTAAAGGCCTGGCGAATGGCGGTATCCGGATCGCCGCATTTTTTCTTTTCTTCAACGTAACGCGTGAGAAAATGAATCGTGTCATCGACTGCAATGCCGAGGCAGACGGTAAAGGCGCAGACACTGACCAGTTCCAGCATCTGACCACTGACGACCAGGTAGGTGCCGGTGACGGCCAGTGGAAACAGGTTGGGGACCAGCGAAATCAGCCCGATTCCCAGGGACCTGTAGACCAGCGAGAGGACGATGAAAATGATCAGCGTAGCCGTCCCCAGGCTGAGCGCCAGGTCAACCACGACACGGTACAGTTTTTTCCATCGCCAGTGGGGGCGTCCCGATATTTCGACGGAGAAATCGGGGTGGTCGGCCGACACCCGTTTCAATCCCTCTTCGAGTCTTTCCAGGGAGGGACCGTAGGCGGCGATTCCCAGATCCTGCATTCGGAACTGGATGGAGGCCGTCCGGTACTCGGGGGTATAGAAGGCCGTTTTTAACGGGGGCGGCAGCAGTTCCAGCATTTCCATTCGGTCAACGGAATCAGGATCTCCCGGTAACGCATCGAGCAGGTTGCAGAGCGAAAGAGGTTTACCGAACAGTTTCTCGGATTGGATCAAGGCCGCAATTTTCCTTTCGATCACGAGGATTTCTGTCGACAAGGGGTCGATTCGGTCGGTCCAACGGATGCGAATCTGACAGGTCTCGAGACCGCCAAAAGCACGGTCCATCTCAAACAGTCCCTGCACGGCCTCGCTGTTTGCCGGGAAATTGTTCGAAAGTTTTTCATCGGGCCGAAGCGTCAGGGAAATGGAAAGAAACAGCAGGGTGCCCCCGATGGCCAACAGGCTGAAAAGTCTGACCCGTTTCATCACGAATTCAACCAGTCGTCCAATCAGGCTGAAGTGGCGATCGATGATTCCCTGTTCGTGACCCTTGTGCAGATTCGTGCCAAAAAACCGACAGCCCAGCGGAATCGAACAGATCACGGCAAAGAAAGTGACCGAGACACCGATTACACAACTGATGCCAAATTCCTGTACCGCCTTGCTATGGGAAAAAACAAGGGATCCAAATCCAATGGCGGTCGTCAGAGAGGTCAGGAAGCAGGCCAGCCCCACTTCACTCAAGCCCCTGCGGGCGGCTTCCCGGGGAGAAAGCCCGCTACCTCTCCGTTTACGAATTTGAACCATCAGGTGCACGCCATCGGTCAGTGCCACCAGGCTGATCAGGATTGGTACGACCACCTGGTTGAAGGGATTGTCCTGAAGATCGAGAAAGCGGATGATTCCCAGCGACCAGAACACACCCAGAGTCGGAGCAATGGCCACGATCAGGACAGCCACAATACCGCGAAACAGGATGATCGACATGAGAAAAATCATCGTGTAGGCGATGATCTGGTATTTGAGGTTATTGGCGTCCCGGTTCTGGATCGCCGTGATGTACATGGGCAATCGGCCGGTGACCTTGAACTGAAAATCAACCGTGGGAAAATCCGCCGCTGCCCGCTGGGCCACCTCGCGCAGTCCTGAAGTGCAGTCTTCATCATCCTCGACAAACAGCAATTCAAAGTTCACCAGCAGAACCAGGTGCTGTCCATCCTCGGAAAGCAGTTGCCCCACGAGCAAGGGGTGCTTCAGGGCCTTTTCCCGGGCCACTTCAAATCGGGCCGACGACGCGGAGTCAGGCGGCAGCAGCGGTTCCGGCAAACCAAAAATGTTGAGGATCGGCACCCTGTCCATCCAGAGAATCCGTGACACGTAATCGAGGGCTTCCAGCTCGGAAACGATGTGCCGCAGCGCTGCGGCCCCCTGCGGCGTAAAGAAAGAATCGGATCGGACGACGATCACGGCATCCGAGTCGGTCAGGCTGACCGGATCCACATCCGGCGTGGATTGCTGCGATCCTGCAACGTCCGCAGAGACAGGGGTTTCCGTTGTTGGGGGCCGAAGGAAATTCCTTACCGGGTCGGGGTTCAGGTAGCCCACTGTGGACAAACCAGTGAACAGGATCAGTCCCGCCAGGATCCAGCTGGGGCGATCAACAACCAAATTGGCAATGTGGGAAAAATTACGAGACACGGGGCAATCCCTCAACGGCTCCCCATGCGATTCCTGGCCGCCCGGGTCACTTCTTCGCGAGTCAGGTTGCCGTCACCGTTGGCGTCGTACCTGCCAAATCCGAAACGACCAAGCGACAAAGGGGTCTCTTCCCTGTCGACCAGGCCATTTCCGTCTTCGTCAAATCGCTCGAAAAACCCCGTGACAAATTCCGTCACCTTCTGTTCCTGCCTTACAGCATCCCCACTCCGTGGCTTGCGACCCGGGTTTTTGACACGAACCTGTCTGCCTGCCTGCCGGGGTATGGAAATATCAAAGAAGGCAACTGCCATCTCTTCATAGGTCTGGTCACCCCAGGTCACCCGTTGTGTTGGATCGGGATTGACCGGATTATCGTCGGAGTTGTCAAAAGTCACATCAAAACGAAGGTCGCTGATTTTCGAGAGGTCCGGCGGTTCCCGGAACCGGTAGCTGTGTTGCCAGTTGAAATCATATTCGGGAACGTCACAGAGAACCCTTTTCCGGTCGCCGGCTTGGCAGAATGCCCGGAAAGATTTGCCCCGCAGGTGCATGTGGGGCGATATCGACAGGAGCTTTCCGCGGACGGGGAGGTTGGAGACCGAGGAAGAGACACGGTAATTGGGTGCGTGGGCCGGAATGACGAATTGCTGCTCGATGCCGGCCAGGGTCAGTACTTCGTGATCCACCTTGCCGGGGTCCGCAAAGACCAGCCCGATCCGGGTCCGATCCTGCTGGGGTGATCCGTTGACCGTGTAGTGTTGCTGGAAAACCAGGCGGGATCCTGCCGGAATCAAGCGGGCATGACCGGGTGGCAGGCTGGCGACACGTTGTCCCGGTACGTAGGCGGAAAGCCAGCCGATTCCCCGAAAACGGGAGCCGTCCGGCGGACGGACGAAAACGATGCTGTGGTGAACGACCGACGGATTACCGGGCAGCACCTGTGCGGCGGAGACCCATTGGTCCTTCTTGAAACCGGGATCCAGGACAAAATACTGGTAGTCGACGACTCCTTCCGCAGGTACCTGATAGGCGGTTTTCATGCTGATGACCGTATCCGGTTGCCGGGGCAGGCTCCAGCCAGAAACGAATTGCCTTGGTTTCGGCAATTGTTCGGGATCGCCGAAGGGAGCCCCGGCATCGACCCAATCCGCAAGCAGCTTTTTCTCATCCGCAGAAAGGATGCGGGCATTGAGGAAGTCACCATGTTCGGGGTTGGCATGCCAGGGGGGCATGCGTTGTTGGTTGACGACCTCCAGGATCATGTCCGACCAGCCGACGATCTCTTCGTAATCCGTCAGGGAAAACGGTCCGATCTCCCCCTCCCGATGACATTCCACACAATGTTTTTGAAGGATTCGTGAAACCTGGTTGCAATAGGTGACTTTGGCCCGGTTGTCCACCTTTCGCACACGCCCAATCAGGCAGCCGACCGGCTCGGTTCGGGTGACCTGAATCGGCTTGCCCTTCACCAGGTTGTCGAGGGCGTCCCGGAGAAAATGTCTGCGCGGCGCCGGCCGAGTGGCACCTGGCGAATACTGATCGTCGATCCTCCCCCGGTAGCGAATGTTGAGATCAGCGTCCAGCAGCAGGGCTTCCGGGGTACGACGAGCCTGCAATGCATCGGCAAACCGGTTGTCAAAATCCTTGGCAATGGGAAACCGGACCCCGAATTGGGCCTTGAATTCTCTCAGCTCAGCGATGGAATCCTGTCGATTGCTGCTCACCAGCAGTACGGAGATTTTGGATTCGAAATGGCTGACGATGTCCTCCAGGCGGGAAGCGTACAGCCGCGCCAGTGGGCATTCCGTTCCTATAAAGACGACGACCGTGGCGCGATCTCCCCGTCTTAGCCGGAGGTTTGTGCCATCGAGTCCCGCCATTTCCATTTCGGGAGCGACTTGCGGCATCTCCCGGGGCGGCATTTCCTCCTGAGCGTATCCGGCATTCAACGAGGCCAGGAACAGGAACAGGGCAGCGCGTGTGGCCGATCGGGTTCTGGTTTGCCAGAAAGGTAGAGCCATTCAATTTCCTTCAAATCAGTCGAACAACGTTATCAGACCGGAAATCGCCCGACAGAAAAAGGTGCGAACCGGACGAAAATCGGGTTGGAGCATTGCAATCGGGGCCAAAAATCCGGAAAATTCCGATTCGATTTCTTTTGGGCAATTCCAGTGAAAGCACTCGTTACCGGCGGCGGCGGTTTTTTGGGTCAGTACATCGTGGAGCAGTTGCTGAACCGTGGTGATGAGGTTCGGTCACTCTCCCGCCGCAGCTATCCAGCTCTCAATTCGCTTGGTGTCGAGCAGATCGAAGGGGATATCCAGGACCGGGAAAAAACCGATTTGGCCTGCCAGGGAGTGGACACCGTTTTTCATGTTGCGGCAATTGCCGGGATTTGGGGCCCCTGGAAAAAATTTTACGGGATCAACACCTTGGGGACGCTCAATGTGATTGAGTCCTGCCGCCGCCAGGCGGTGGGAAAACTGGTTTATTGCAGTAGCCCCAGCGTTGCTTTTGACGGTCTTGACCAGTTGGGGGTTGATGAGTCGGTGCCTTACCCATCGCGGTGGCTCTGTTACTATCCTCAAACCAAGGCGTACGCCGAGCAGGCGGTTTTGGAATCGAATTCGGATTCGTTGATGACCTGCGCGTTGCGTCCTCACCTGATTTGGGGCCCCCGTGATCAACACCTGATCCCGCGCCTGATTGAACGGGCCCGTTCCGGGAAACTGCGGCTGGTTGGAGAGGGGAGTAACCTGGTGGACAACGTGTACGTCGAAAATGCTGCAGCGGCCCACCTGCAGGCAGCCGACGCAATGAAACCGGGAGCAGCGGTTTGCGGGGAAGCCTACTTTATCAGCCAGGGTAGCCCCGTGAATTGCTGGGACTGGATCAACGAGATCCTGGAACAAACGGGTCAATCCAGGGTGAAACGCAGGATTTCGTATCGGTTGGCCTGGAACGCTGGCCTGTTGCTGGAAGGTCTGTACAAGGTTTTGGGCTGGCAAAGCGAGCCCAGGATGACCCGGTTCCTCGCCGCTCAACTGGCCACCAGTCATTACTACGACATTGGCAAGGCCGCCCGGGATTTCGGTTACTCCCCGGAGGTCAGCCACGAGGAGGGAATGAAAAGGCTGGCCGAGTCCCTGAAGTAGGTGTGGCCTGTTCCCGACCAGCCCTTTCCGCCTCCGACCTTCCAACGCTGGCAGGTCAGTAGGCCAACGACAGCGCTTTGAGCGTCACCGAGGCAGATTGAGTGAGGCGATGGAGTTGGCGATTTCCGTCAGACGTGTCGGAGCTGCAGAATCGTCTTCCCTGCCGCCGAGGATTTTGAGTTCCAGAATTCGGGCAGAAGAGGACTGTTCTCGCTGCAGGTTGGAGGGTTTGGATGCCGCGCTGTTTCCCCTACCGCAGCGAACGGGTTCAACACTCTCTTCCGGATGGGGATGCTGAAATTCGGTCAGCTCGCCTCGCATCACGTGGATTTCCCTGGGGGCCTCGATTCCGATTCGAACAGAACCGCCTTTGATTTGCAGAACGGTTACCTCGATCTGATCACCGATTTTGATTTGCTGCTTTTGCTTCCTTGAGAGTACTAGCATCGTTCATTCCTTTGCAGAAAAAGTATGCCGGCCAGGGCAGACCAGCCGGTAGACAGGTTGCGGACATGATATGCAGGATTCATGCCACGACAACGCTTCCTTGTTGGATTCGGATGTAAGTTCTTTCTGACAAAGGGGATGCGGTTTTCTGCAGCGAAATGCTATCACCTGACTCTCGGTCAAAAACTCTCGGGACTTTAGAAAATCCTGCAAAGAGGACCGGGAAGAAGCATTTTTTAGGTGGTGAAGGCCGGGCATCCGGCCGGGGGAGGGAGTCTCAGGCTGTTTTCTCCGCGGCCACGACCCGCGGTTGCTTGGAGAGATCCGACTGGATTTGAATTCCTTCGAATCCCGGGTTCCTCTCAACCAGTTCGACACACTGGTCGATGACCAGCGGGCTGGTCTCGAACATCAGGGTACCCCCCGGTTTCAGCCAGCGTGTGGCCTGATCGACCAGGCGCTGGATGATCTCCGTTCCAACCTTTCCTGCGAACAGAGCCAGGTGAGGTTCGTGATCCCTGACTTCGCTTGCCAGGCCTTCTTTTTCACCCAGTCCGATGTAGGGCGGGTTGCTGACAACCAGATCAAACGGTGGTTGGCTGGTCAGGGGGGCCAACAGGTCACCCTGGAGAAATTCAATTCGATCGCTTACCTGGTGCTCTTCAGCGTTTTGCCTGGCAACCTGGAGTGCCTCTCCACAGAGATCAATCGCAGTCAGTGAGCAGGTCGGATGGTTTCGGGCAATCGCTACCGGTATGCATCCGCTCCCGGTTCCGACATCGCAAACGGTCGGGAGTTCAGCGGAACTGCGTGAAAGGCAATCGATCGCCAGTGTCACCAGCAGTTCGGTTTCCGGTCGGGGAATCAGGACGTGTTCATTAACGCTGAAGGGAAGCGAATAGAATTCGCGGTGACCGACGAGGTAGGCAACCGGTTTACCGGCTGCCCGTTCCCGAATCCAGCCTCGAAAGGTGGCCAATTGTTCGTCGGGGGTCACCTGGTCAAAAGCCGTATAGAGTTCGATTCGTTGGCAGCCACGTGCCTCGGCCAGCAGGACTTCGGCATCCAGCCGGGGTGAATCCGAACCGTTCTGTTTGAGATAGTCGGTCGTCCACTCAAGCAGGCGTTTGGTCGTCCATGGTTCCGCTTGGCTCATTGGTCAGTCAGGATGGGTTGGTGGAATGCTGGGGCAATCATGCAGCTATTTCCGGCAGGGGCGCCCGTTTTCGGAGACAATCGGTCGCCGTAAATCCGGTTGTACCCTGGGATCGTGTTGCGGGCGAGTGCTGGTTGGCTCCTTTTTGTCCCGGGAACTGCCATACCCCGGGCCGGGTTCAGGCAACGAAAGTCCATGGGTTGATTGTGTAATCGAAATCGGGGGGCAAAAAACGATAGCGTCCAAAAAGCTGCCGGGTAGCGTCCTGCCGTGCATACTCCTACTGGGCAACGGAAATGCGATCAGCAGGAACAGGGAAGTGATCGCAAAGTTCGGCCACTGCGGTTCTGGTTTCCCCTAAAAGGGATTTGTTTTCGGGATCCTTCAAAACTGCGAGGATCCAGTCGCCAATCTGTTTCATCTCGTCTGATCCCATCCCCCGGGTTGTCAAAGCGGGGGTCCCAATCCGGATTCCACTGGGGTCCATCGGTTTTCGCTGGTCAAAGGGAATCATGTTCATGTTGACGGTAATCCCGCAGGCATCGAGCGATTGTTCAGCCAGTTTTCCGCCGAGACCGACACTGGTGACATCGACCAGCATCAGGTGGTTTTCGGTTCCGCCGGAGGAGAGCTTGAGACCGCCCTTCATCAGGCAGTCCGCGAGCGTTTTTGCATTTTCTATTACCGCCTCGCAGTAGACGCGGAACGAAGGGTCCAGTGCTTCACGGAAACAGACGGCCTTGCCTGCCACAACGTGCATCAAGGGTCCTCCCTGCATCCCGGGGAACACGCTTCGGTTGATCTCCCGGGCATATTCCTTCTTGCACAGCACCAGTCCGCCCCGCGGGCCCCGCAGGGTTTTGTGTGTCGTCGTTGAAACAAAGTCGGCAACCTTGACCGGGTTGTCGTGTAAACCGGCGGCGACCAGACCTGCATAGTGGGCCATGTCGACAAACAGCTTGGCGCCAACCTCTTCAGCGATTTCGGCAAAGCGGCCATGGTGGATTTCTCTCGGGTAAGCGCTGGCACCGGCAACGATCAACTTGGGCTTCTGCTCTCGGGCGAGCCTGGCGACCTGGTCAAAATCGATTCGGTGATTTTGCGTGTCTACCCCGTAGTTGACGAAATTGTAGAGCTTTCCGGAAAGATTCAGTTTCATCCCGTGAGTCAGGTGGCCTCCGTGTGCGAGATCCAACCCCAGGACGGTATCGCCCGGTTCCAGCAGGGTCAGGTAAATGCTCTGGTTGGCTTGTGAGCCGCTGCTGGGCTGAACGTTGGCGAATTCGGCTCCAAAAAGCTGTTTGGCACGTTCCCTGGCCAGATCCTCCACGACGTCCACGTGTTCACAACCCCCATAATAACGCCGCCCGGGATAACCTTCGGCATATTTGTTGGTCAGGACGCTGCCGGTAGCTTCCATGATGGCCCGGCTGGTGTAATTTTCGCTGGCGATCAGCTCGAGGCCGGCACGCTGTCGCTGGGCCTCTTCCGAAATCACGGAAAAAACTTCCGGATCCTGTTGTTCAAGTGAATTCATTAACGTTCCGATGATTGGGTAGTGCTTTGTGTTAGACTCTAACGACGAAAGCGTTACATCCAGCTTGACTGGGTCTATCCATTCTCGGACGTTCAGCGCTTTCGTCAATGGAGACCGCACAGTTTGGCCGACGATTCACGACTTAAATCAGCCCCAGCAATTCCCAATGCCCGATCGATCCAAATTTCAGCAGAAAGTCATCAGGAATTATTATGAAAACCGTGAAAACATCGCCATTCAGCGACTGCAGGAACTGGTGACCGAGCTTTACCTGTCCGAAGGCCGGAAAAGAAAACAGAATTGGAAACATGTCGCGACCCATCTTGGAAAAATGGGGGTCAAACAGAAAACCATCGACCACCTGCTGGAACAGGATAACCCGGAACTGGTAGCCAACCTGATCAAAACCCTTGACAAATAAAAGACGTTTTTCCCACGGGGAGACACCCATGCACACCATCGATCTGAACGGCAAGGTTTCCCTGGTTACCGGCAGCAGCCAGGGGATTGGTGAGAGCATAGCCCGGACCCTCCATGCGGCTGGTAGCCAGGTGGTGATCAACTACTTTGATGATCCGGATGGCAGGAATCGGGGCAGGGCAGAGGCGATCGTAGCTGAACTGGGGGAAAGAACGCTGGCTGTGGGGGGAGACGTCCGCAGCAGCCAACAGATGGAAGGTGCTATTGAACAGGCAATGGAGCAATTCGGTGGGCTGGATGTTTTGGTCAATAACGCGGGTATCCTCCGCGACCGGACCCTGAAAAAAATGAGCGAGACCGAATGGCAGGATGTGATCGATACGAACCTCACGGGTGTCTTCCATACCTGCAAGGCCGCGGTTGAAAAAATCAACGAGGGTGGCCGGGTGATCAACATCGCCTCCCTGGCGGCAGCGACCGGTTTTTTTGGCCAGGCCAATTACGTGGCGGCCAAGTCAGGAGTGATCGGGTTGACCAAGGTGCTGAGCAAGGAGCTGGCCCGCAGGAACATCATGGTCAACGCGGTGGCACCAGGTGTGATCCAGACTGAAATGGGCGAGTCCATTCCGGAAGAAAACAGAAAATGGATGCTTTCACAGGTTCCTCTCGGCCGATTTGGCGAACCGGGAGAGGTTGCCAGTGTGGTCCTGTTTCTGGCCAGTGACCTGGCGTCCTATGTCTCCGGTCAGACCATTCATGTCAATGGTGGTTGGTGGGGCTGAACCGGTTGCCCATCTTCTACCTGCCTCTTGCCATTACCTGTGGCGGCTGCCGGTGTTCAATCGCTCAGCGGTCGCTTTTGACCATTTTCGTCGACACGCACCAAGGTGACCGAGGTCGAAAAAACGGAGTCGGGCTCTCCTTGTTCCTGATCGATAAAGACCTCGACCCGAAAGGTGACCGAGGTGTTGCCCACTTTTTTTCGGGTCGCCTGAAAGCGAAGGATCGTACCCTGGCGAACACTTTTCCGGAATTCAACCCGGTCCATTCCGATCGTCACGAAATTAAATCCCGGGTATTCCCGGCTGGCGGCAATCCAGGCGATTTCGTCGACGAACTTGAGCAGGTAGCCACCGAACAGGAACCCGTAATGGTTCAAATGTTCGGGCAGGACCAATTTGAAGTTTTCCATGAGTCGTTTCCTTGGCAAGGAGATCCGGACAGTGTCGCCAATATGCCTGATGATAGCCGTTTTTTGCTTTCGGTTTATCCCGTGAGGGAATCGACTGCTTGGCTGACCCGGTCAGCGGTGCAGCCGACCGGCACTTTCTCACCCGGGGCAAGCTTCGTAAAATGGGTGCTTCCTCAGCAGAAAGAACATCCATGGCCACCCTACCCGGTTTTTCCATCAGTCGAAGTGAAATTGCAGGCGTTCCCGTTCGGGAGCTTGCTGAAAATTATGGTACACCCACCTATATCTATGACGCTGCCACGATCATGGAACGGATCAAAGACCTGAAAAGGTTTGATGTGATCCGTTATGCCCAGAAAGCCAATTCGAACCTCGCGATTCTCGATCTGGTTCGCAGGCAGGGTGTGATGGTCGACGCGGTCAGCCTGGGGGAAATCAGGCGGGCCCAGCTGGCAGGCTATGAACTTCAGGGGGAGCCCCATCCTGTCGTCTACACGGCGGACCTCTTTGATCGCGCGACGATCGAGTTTCTGCAACAGCATCCGGTACACTGTAACGCCGGCTCTCCGGAGATGATCAACCAGCTGGGAGAGATCCAGCCGGATGCGGAGATGACCCTGCGGATCAATCCCGGGTTCGGACATGGTCACAGCCAGAAGACCAACACCGGGGGGGACAGCTCCAAGCACGGAATCTGGCATGGCCAGCTTGAAGATTGCCTGGCTCGCGCAAAAGCATCCGGGGTGACGATTTCCGGTCTGCACATGCATATCGGCTCGGGAACGGATTTCGAGCATCTTTCCCAGGTCTGCCAGGCCATGAAGTCGACGGCCCTGCAGGTGGGGCCCAGCTTGCGGACGATTTCCGCCGGGGGAGGTTTGCCCACACCCTACCGTGAGTCAGATGAAATGATCGACATTGACCGGTATTTCGAATTGTGGGACGCCACCCGCCAGCAGCTGGCCGAAGAATTTGGGCACGCGGTATCCCTGGAAATTGAACCGGGCCGCTACCTGGCAGCCGAAGCGGGTTACCTGCTTACCGAAATACGCGCAGTCAAGAAGATGGGGGACAAGCTGTACTACCTGGTGGACGCCGGTTTCAATAACCTGGCACGCCCGATCATGTATGGTTCCTATCACCCGATTTCCATAGCGACTGCGAAGGAGTCTCCCGGCGAGGTAGAGGCGATCGTGGGAGGTCCGCTCTGCGAGTCGGGAGATATCTTTACCCAGGAAGAAGGGGGCTTTGTCTGCGGTCGCGAACTCCCCCAGGCCGAGGTAGGTGACCTGTTGATCATCGAGTGTGCCGGTGCCTACGGCCACGTCATGTCTTCCAACTACAATTCCAAGCCGTTTGCTGCCGAGGTACTGGTGCACCAGGAAACCCCGCACCTGATCCGGGAACGTCAATCCCTGGATGACCTGGTGCGCGGCGAAAAAATGGTGACTCTCTAGAAAGATGCCCCTGGTCAGGACCGCCTGAACCGCCGTCGATGCGGCAGGCGGTTGTTTTCATCATCCCGGCGCCGGCCGGTGCCAACCGTTTGCCAATGAATTTTTGAAACCGGGATTTTGAGAACGAGATTTTGAAATCAAGATTCAGCCAACAGACCCCGCTGCCGGGACCTGGACAAAATTGACCCGGCCAAAATTAAACCGGAGTGCAAAGCGGGTCCCGTAATAGCGAACCGACACAGCCTGATTCCTGCAGAACCCTTACAGGCAATCGATGCAACGAACGCTTGCAAGCGACTTGCTTATTTTTTCTTGAAGCTTTTGACGAATGCCATGAACCCCTTGGCATTTTTTTCGATGGTTTTTTGGGGACCGTAAAGCTTGGCAAAGTAATCGGGACCATCTTCCATCACGATGATGGCGCCCATCATCCGATAGTCTTTTCGCATGGTTGCGGGAGCAAATGGCCCTCGCTGATCCTTGAAGGTTCCACTGATGTCAACGATGTGGACTTCGAAATCACCCACCTTCTGTTTGGTGACGGATGATTTTTCGGTTTTCGAGAACTGGCCCTTCCATCGGTCGACATTGGCCTTCACGCCCCCACCCGATGCCATGACCGTCAAACGGCCATCCGCCGCGTCCCCTTCCAGTTTGGGGATTGCGAATTCCGCCTCGATGATGTTGACGCGGGGCGTCTTTTTTTTCCAGCCCTTGTCGCCGGTCATCGAAAATTTGCCACCGGACAGAGCAATCACCGCACCGTCATCGGCGGAAGCGTCTTTTCCAGTCATGTTGGGGCTGGACAGCAGGAAGGAGGCGGTCAGGGCAAGTGCAACGAATCTCATCTTGGTTCCTTTGGATTTTAATCAGTATTAAATGCGGGGATTCACCACCTGAATCAGCAGCGTGTCCCGGGTTTCATTATGCAGGTTGGATTATGATTTTTGTGACCTTCAAAAGAAAGGCTGGCGGACTCCTTTTTGTCCTGATTCTTTTCCCGGTTGCGGTTGCCACTGACAACGAAAAACAGCACCACCGCCAGCGTGATACTGACAATGGCCAGTCCAACCACCAGCAGGATACCCATGGTTTTGGCACGGCGTCGCTTCAGCTGGTGATTCATTATCCGTTGTCCGGGATTTTCCGTGGGGGCTGCCACGGATGAGGGATTCGCGGCCTGCCCGACCTGGGTGGGCGGTACGTGCGGGGTTTCGGGTTCCCCGGGTGGCAGTTGCAATTCTGCCTCGAAGATCTCTGCGGCGTTTTGCCAGTCGTCCCACCCCTCACACCAGACCAGGCTGTCCTTGCCCACGCGACCTTCTTTCAACCAGTTTTTCATCACATCGGACTCTGCCGGTCCAAACTGCCCACCCGAACTCGGACGCACGTACCATTTGGCCGCCGGGTTTTCCGAAAAGACGTCCTTTGGGGTCGTTTCAGACGCCGTATCTTCAGCCTCTGAGTCCATCCCGGGTGGCAAGGGTGGCGGCGAGGGCGGAGCATCGTCGGCCGCCGAAGGGGTTGTCGGGCCACCGTCCGGCTTCACTTCGGACGGATGACCCGGCTGTCCGGTATCCCTTGACGGGGGGCTGCCGTCTGCCCCCGTTTCAACGGTGGCTTCCGGTGCCGGATGGGGCACTCCCGTTTTCTGTTCTTCAGGATTTCGGCCTGTCGAACCTTCGTCGAGGGTGGATTCGGTGGGGATTTCAATCCTGGCATTGCATTTGGGGCAGCGCCCCTTTTTGCCAGCGAGGTCCTCCTTGATGTTCAGTTTTTTTCCACACGCATCGCAGAGAAATCTGATACCCATTGCCTGTTGCGACTCTTGATCCGGTTGCTTCTAGGTTCTTTCTTTACACCTGATCCATTATAACGATCTGCTGAAAATCGTGTTGGTTTTTCCCGCGGCCGGGCGGGAACCGCTGCCACCCCGACGAAACCTGCTTCAAACGGATGGAAAACCTGTGAGCCAGCTGCCTGCCAGTCCGGAGAATGAATCCGAGGAACCGACGCCTGAAATCGCCATCGTGGGTGACCTGGGAGATTGTGAAAAAGAGGTCAGCCAGGCCCTGCTGGAAGTTCCAGTGGGGGGTGAATGCACGTTGATATTCAATTGTCCCGGCGGATCGGCCTATTCCGCGGTTTCTCTCCTGACCCTGATTTCAGCCCGCAAGCTGAACGCGACTGGCCTGGTCACGGGCGAATGTTCTTCAGCGGCCCTCTGGCCTTTCGCGGCTTGCAGTCGGCGTTTGGTGACCGAGTACAGTTTCTGCCTTTTTCATCCCATGAAATGGCAGAGTGAAGAGAGTGTCCAACTGGTCGAGGCGACCGAATGGACCAGGCACTTTTCCCAACTTGAAAAGAGAATGGACGAACTGCTGGCCCGATTTCTGGGCATTCCCGAGGACCTGCTGAAAAGTTGGACGCATCCGGGAAAATACGTCTCCGGAAGAGAGCTGATACAAGCCGGCCTGGCGGAAAGACTGGAGCTGGAACCGCCTCAACCGATTTCCTAGGACGGAGCCTCGAAAGGAAAGTTCTCATCGATTTCGGCACTGGAGAGTTCTACAAGGAAGGACGCCAGTCGCTCCACCACGAGGTTCATCAGTTTTTCGCCCTTTTCGGCCGTGGCGGCATGCGGGTAGCCGCTGCCGGAATTGGAGGTCAGCAGGTGCCAGGGCCGTGTGAGGGAAACCCAACCCTTCTGCAGTGCTTCGAACCTCAGGGGAGTTCGGGTGCCGTCGTCGGCCGCCAGTGAGCCATCCTCATTCCTGGCGACCAGTCCAGGGAAATATTTCAGGGCAAAAGAAGTCTCCATCTCACCTGCATGATCCTCGTCGTGTTCAAAGATGTTGAAATACTCGTCACCAATGCAGCGAAACCAGTCACAGAGGAACAGGTGAGCCTCGGTTTCATTGCATAGTTCCCGCAGCACGGGTTTGAAATCGTTGCCCCCATGGCTGTTCAGAAGGACGACCTTCTGGATACCGCTCTCGACACAGGACTCAACCAGGTCCGCAATCACGTGCGTCAGCGTGGAAGGGTTCAGGTTCATTGCCAGGGGGAACTCGACCATGTTGGTTTCGGTGCCGTAGGGTACCGTGGGCAGCAGTACCACATTACCGCCCTGCAGGTGTGCGGCTTCGCAAACTTTTTCGCCGATCAGGGTTCCCTCGAAAAGATCGGTCCCGTAGGGGAGGTGCAGGTTGTGCGGTTCGGTCGCGCCGAGGGGGAGGACCGCTACCTCGTAGGGATTTTGTTTGATGTATCCGTAAT
Source organism: Planctomycetota bacterium (assembly GCA_036336715.1). Taxonomy (GTDB): domain Bacteria; phylum Planctomycetota; class Planctomycetia; order Pirellulales; family Pirellulaceae; genus JABAAE01. Next base: position 51,593 of record JAYZFP010000068.1, on the reverse strand, counting down.
GGGTTTCAGCAAGGATCCAGGGTCGGAAAGATTCGGTCATCTGTTTTTGGGGGGCTTCAAACGTTGGGATGGGAATCAGCGGATTCAATTCGCGAGTCAAATATTGTAGCGGTTTGGCGCAGCTTTTCAGCCATCTGGTCAGGATCCCCGGTGGTCGCAAAGACGGTGAAAACCGGTGAACCTGCCTCGATCCGGCTGTGCGGCAGGGGAATGTCCGAGAGGATTGGCAGCCCCTCCTCATCAACCTGTCGTTCGGCAAAGTCACAGAAGGCGGGATCCACCACAAGGTTCCGATTCGCGTACCAGATGGCTTTACCCAGGATTTTTCCTGGCAACCGGTTGCCGCAGGCTTGATCCAGTTGGTGATCCAGCCCGCTGCCCGGACTGCAGCAGGCGGCAAGCTGTAGCTCGAACAGGTTATCGCCTGAAATCCGTTCCAGCAGCTCCATTGAGGCCGAATAGCGGGGGTTGATCTCCAGGAAATGGAGCTGTCCATCGGCGAGAACGAAATCCAGATTGAACAGGCCAAGCAGGCCATAGTGCCTGGTCAGCAGTCGACCGATCGCCCCGATTTCGTCCTGTTGTTTCGCAGGCAGCGGAAACGGATGAACCGAGCCGCAATACGTGAAACCGGGAGCGTTGAAGCGTGAATCACCATTCAACTGAAGGCAAATACCCAGGGTGCGGCACGTTGGTTTCCCGTTCTCTCCACGCCAAGCCAGGCAGTTGGCGGTCACGATTGGACCCTCCAGGTACTTTTGCAGGTAGGTTTCATTCTCTGGACCCGAATCCGTTGATGGGAGATCCCCGCTTTTTTCAGTTTCTTCCAGAACGTCCAGACGCCGGATTCCCTGTCCGCCCGCCGAGCGAAAGGGTTTGACCAGCCATTCCGTCGCGGGCCGATTTACCGGCCGTTGCTGACCTTGAAAAATGCTTTCCGGGGTGTTGAAACCGGTTTTCCGAATCAACCTGAAAAGTGACTTCCGGTCCATCAACCTGGTCAGCACTGCTGACCCATTGCCCAACAGGCGGCTTTTCTGTTCAATCCGCTTCACGATCCGGGGATGGTTTTCCGGGCCACCGGTATACATCGAGTATTGGCATTCCGATTGATGCAAAGCGTCGACAAAGTCATCCGGGTTTCTTTTCACCAAAAAAATGCGGGCCAACTTTTCTGAGTCCCGGTCCGCAAACAGGTCTGCTGCCGAGACCTGGTACCCGGCCTTCACGGCACTTTGCAGGATACCGCGTGCGGACGCTCCGAAGACGAACAGACTTTTTTTCATTGGCTGGGGTAAAATTTCCTGCGGGAATTGGTGAGAACCGCCAAAAGAATGAGGGCGGTGGCCTTGGACGCCTGGAACCCCGTGCATACCACCTGGGGCGTTAAAAAGCTCCGGGACGCTGCCTGCCGTCCCGGGAATGGATCGTCTACCGGTTTGGCGGAGGGTCTGGCAGGGTGTGCGATTCAACCGCTTGCCGGTATCTTGCTGCCCTTCGGCCCGTCTGATACCTTTTTATACTTACTAGGGGGTCGACGACACTTGCAGTCGGCAATTTCCGCAAAAATCCCGGAATCATGGGCCGCTGCGGCCCCCGAGCTGAATCGCTCGAACCGAATCCCCCATACAGAATTTGAAAGCGGGGCCTGGCTTTTGGCCAGTCATGTTGATGGCCACGGCAGTTTCAATAACTCGCAAATTCAATGACTCGCAAACTTTAACCACTTCATGGAGAAACCATTATGTCAATGTACATTGGCGAAGCATTGTGCGGTGATGGCAACGAAGTCGCTCACATCGATCTTCTGATCGGAGACAAGGCTGGACCGGTAGGCAACGCTTTTGCGAGTGCCCTCGCAACGCAAAGCAAGGGACACACCAACCTGCTGGCAGTTCTTGAGCCCAACCTGGCTGTCAAGCCAGCGACCGTCATGATCACCAAGTTCACCATGGACAACATCAACCAAGCGGTTCAGATGTTTGGTCCTGCCCAGGCTGCCGTAGCCAAGGCGGTTGCCGACTCGGTTGCCGATGGTGTGATTCCCCAGGACCAGTGTGAAGACCTGGTCATCGTATGCGGTGTCTTCATTCACAAGGCTGCTGAAGACAACAAGAAGATTTACGATTTCAACTACGAAGCGACCAAGCTTTCGATTGAACGGGCCATGAAAAGCGAGCCCAGCGCTGCTGAAATGATCGCTGGCAAGGACAACGCAGCTCATCCCTTCAAGGGTTTCGAGTAGTCCGCACATTCCATCGCATCCGGGCTCTGCTGCTGTTGGGATCCCGGGAGCGGCATGAACAATCAAAGCTCGACCAGGTGTCGGGCTTTTTTTTCGGTTTTTTGTTTCTTGACCGCCGCACGTTTCCCTTTCAGGTACAGCAGGGTGCCTTTACCATGTCCAAACCAAAAATTCTGATTCAACTTGATCCGGACAAACACTCAAGCGTTTTCGATTCCGTGGTGGCGGTCGACTCGGGAATCGACCAGCTGTTCCGGCATCAGCTGGTAGAAGCTACCGAAGTGGAGGGGTTGGTCCATGGAGCCATTTTTACCCGAGGGCCTGCGGATTTGAAAAATACTGCGATCTTCGTGGGTGGTCAGGATGTCAGCCGGGGGGAAGAAATACTGAGCCGCATTCGGAAAACCTTTTTCGGTCCCATGCGTGTTTCGGTGATGTTGGACTCAAACGGTTCCAATACTACCGCGGCCGCGGCTGTGCTGTGTGCCGAAAAGCACCTGGAGCTTGCCGGTTGCAGTGTCGGCATCCTGGGGGGAACCGGTCCGGTAGGACAGCGGATTGCCCGCCTGGTTGCCAGGAAAGGCGGTCGGGTCTGGATAGGATCCCGCCAGCTTTCGCGGAGCGAGGCAGTCTGCAAGTCACTGCAGGAGCAGGACGAATCCTGGAAACTGCAGCCGTTTTCGACCTCCGATACGGCCTGGCCAGGGCAGCTTTCCGAGGTGGATGTGCTGTTTGCAGCAGGAGCGGCCGGAATTGAGTTGATTTCGTCTGAACAACTGCAGTTGCTGGAAAACCGGAAAGTCCTGGTGGATCTTAACGCGGTGCCGCCGACCGGGATTCCGGGTGTGGAGGTGATGGCTGCCGGTGCTGAAAACGATGGAGTGGTTGGGTACGGGGCGATCGGTGTGGGCGGTTTGAAGATGAAGATCCACAAAACCTGCCTGCAACGCCTGTTTACGGCCAACGACCTTGTGTTGGATGCCGAGCAGATTTATGACCTGGGCGCCGAGCTCTCCTGAGATCCTGCAGGGCGGATCGGATTGCTGAAAGTCGGACTTTCCCCCGGTTGCCTTCGCAAGCCGGTTTTCGCGATCGGCTGACTTGCCTGCCAGGAAAATGCCTGGATCTTTTGGTCCCGGTTTCAGGTCGATTTTTGTTCCGACCCGATCTCCCAACCGGGTTCGGTAATGGACTCCTGCGGCTCGACCAGTTTGCCGTAAAGTTCAGGTCGCCTGGCGCGGCGATAGCGTTGACCCGAGGCGAGCTCCAGTTTTTCCGGAGTCAGTGTCGCTACCACCACGTCATCCTCCAGGGAGTGGGATTCAGACAGTACTTCGCCGAACGGGTCCAGGACCATCGCCAGGCCCGGTTTGACATTTTCATAGTCCCAGCCGACCGGATTGCTGAAGACTGCGTAGACGCCATTTTCCCAAGCCCGGGCCGGTAACCATCGCATCAACCACTCCCGTCCCTTGGGGCCCCGGAATTCCTGCCTCAGGCGAACCGGATCCCGGTGGCGGTTTTCCCAAAGCGAACGGTCGATCGTGCCACGACCCGGCATGGTCGAGGGGAGCCCGCAGGTCACATGGGGCATGAAAATGATCTCGGCTCCCATCATGCTGGTGATGCGGACGTTTTCAGGCAGGTTGTTGTCGTAACAGATCAAAAAACCGATTTTGCAACCCAGCAGCTCGATCACGTTGTACTGGTTGCCAGGCGTCAGGTGCGGGTTGACAAAGGAATGCAGCTTTCGGTAGCGCGTTAAAAAACCGTCCGCCGACACGGTCACGTAGCAGTTGAAAACCCTGCCCTGCTCATCCCGTTCAAACAGGCCCGCCATGATGACAGTCGAGTATTCCCTCGCCATCCGGATCAGTCTCTGGGTGGACGGCCCCTCGGGGACCGGTTCGGCAACTGCCTGCAGCTCTTTCAGTGTCAGCGGTTGAACCCATGAGTAGGCGGGGATGCAGCATTCGTGAAAACTGACGATCTCGGCTCCCTGCTCGACCGCCCTTCGGGTCAGGGCATCGATCCGGTCGAGATTGAATTCCTTCTGGTTGTCCCGGTTTTCGAACTGGGCCGTGGCGATGCGGATCTCTCTCATCGGTTTTCCACCGGCAGGGGCCGGCTATTCAATGAATTCAAGACGGGATTTTCTTCCTCCCAGCCGGGCCGTCCGGTGGGCAAATTCGAAAGCTGCGGCTTGTCGACTGCGAATGGTGATTGCCGATTTTTCGGCGGCCAGGGCGACTGCCTGGGGAACGTCCAGAACCCGCCGCACGTTCAGGTAAAAAGGGCCCTCACGGTGACTGGCCACCGGTTGCTCCAGGTAAAGGTGGTCAACCTCGCAGAGCAGCGAGGCATAGACGGCGTTGATCGCCATCCAGCCGCTGGCGCTGATTTCAGTGCGTGGCCGGGCCTGCCGGTTGCCGTGAATGCTGACGATGGCCTGTACAGCCCGCTTGATGTCATAGACCCGCATGGTGTCGGCAGTCTGTCCCAGCAGGTAAAAGCGGCGCCGTGTCTGTGTCTGGAATCTGGCGTCACCCTGCCAACTGTTTTTTCCGATGCCACGGGGAGTAAACAGGACAATCGTGTTACCCGTTCTTTCGAGGTAGTCATCCAGCGAACGGAATGGACCGCCTGGTTCGGACGGAAGCCGGTCAAGCAACCGGTCCGGTTGATCGAGCAGTACCTGCTCCTGTTGGTCGCAAACGACCAGCTGATACCGGTTGCCCGGGCGGCGACCGCGGAGGACGGTCAGGTTCAAGGGGACATGGGGTTGGCTGGTGAAGGTATATCGCTGCAGGTTGCCCTGTGGCGTGGAGGGGGTCAATTCAAGATCCGCATCCGTGTCCGGCAGCCCCCGGAAGCACTTTTCCCGGATCGTTTTTTGAAGTTGGCGACTTTGTTCTTTCCAGGCAGCCAGGCTGGCTGGGACCCTGAAAGTCGCTGCCTCGACAAACGACTCGTGGATGTTCGTGTTTTGCTGATCCAGCGGAAGTTGCGCAAAGACATTCAGCTGTTCCGGCTGGAAAAACTTTTCGGCGGGCATCCCGATCAGTGCGTCATCCCCCTTCAGGTGATGGTTGAACCAGCGGAAAGCGTGTATCCGAAGTTCCTGTGTGTCCTTATGCGGTCCGGCGGTGATATGGAGTGCGACCTTGTCCTCCGCGTCATGCAAGCGGTAGATGTGGCGGACTTTTCTGAAAGTGCGATAGACACCATCCAGCGGAAAAATTCCATCGCTGTCGGTATTGCTGATCAAGAGTGGCCTGGGGGCAACCAGAGCGGCCACCATCGGGTAATCCCAACGGTAGGTGTTGACCATGAACATGCAGTCGCAGTGCCCCTCGACACAGCCATCCACCACATGGTTTTCGAGATCGGTGATGCCCGCAACCGGGACAGCACAGCGGATCCGCTGGTCGATAGCGGCGATCCACCAGCTGTAAGCTCCGCCCCCACTCCTGCCGGTGACTCCCAGTCTTTTCCCGTCCACCTGCGAAAGCGACTCCAGCAGGTCGAGTGCCCGGATGCAATTCCATGCTTCTACCCCCGCCGGGGTGTAGCCGCGGTTCAACCACCACCACATTTTTTCGCGGTAAGTACCATGGTGAATCCCCTCGATTTCGCCCAACTGCAGCGTATCGATTGTCAGGCAGACATAGCCCTGGCGTGCGAACCAGCTTCCGTGATGATGGTAGTGAACCTTGTTGCCGTAGCTCTTTCCGTTTTTGCGAACCTGTCCATGCCCACAGACATAAAGGACTGCCGGCAGGGGACCGCTGACGTTCCTTGGCAGGTAGAGGTTGCCCGTCACGTAAAGTCCGGGTCGTGACTGGAAGTGGACTTTCCTGACAATAAAATCCCGGTGTTCGGTCGTTCCCGTGTAAACGGTCTGAAGATCCGTTTTCGGGGGCAGGGGAGAAAGTCCCAGCATTTCCAGCAGCTGCGCCCGGAGCTCTTGTTTACGTTTTTTCCAGTCAGATAGTGTCTGGATTCCGTCGAGGCAGTTGCTGGCAAGTTGTTTTGTTTCCCTCTCGAAATAACGAGCCAGGTTCCGGTTGGTCGTTGATTTCTGGACATCCTGGGCCTGTGAGGTCAATGGGACCACGCAAAGCATGAACGCAAAAACTGTGAGGCGTGGCATGGTAAATCCAGTTCGGGATGAATCCACTTCATCTTAACGGACCCGAAACAGCCGTACCATCAACAGCGTGGACTGCCGGCGGGGATAACCCATGCTGCCCGAATTCTGCAGGATCAGACGCTTGCCGGCCGCAGTCTCTTTCCATGGGGGCTCGCAACCGGTTTAATGTGGGTGGCGATTCCAGCGATCCTCGAGGTGCAAAAAATGGAAGACTTTCAGCTTCGGCTGACCAGTTTTGGCGGGCTTTTTGTTTTTGTGTTCTGCGCTTGGCTGCTGAGCACCCGACGTCAGCGGTTCAACTGGCGGATTGTTCTCGGCGGGTTGGCAATGCAACTGGTATTCGCGGTCGCCATTTTCAGTACCCGCAATCTGACCTTTCCGGACAGCCAGGGAAAGGACCGTTTTGAAAACGGAGTCGTTTTTGCAGCCGTCGACTCCTTTTTCGGCAAGCTCGAGGAATTTACGGATGAAGGCCGCGAGTTTGTCTTCAGGACCAACGCTCCTGACGAGAGACCCAAGGCGAGGGAAATTGCCGATGAAAAGGATGCGGAGCTGGCTGCCGAGAATGAACAGAAATCGCTTCTCAGGACGTTCGCATTTGGTGTGCTGCCGACGGTCATTTTTTTTTCATCCCTGATGTCGGTGCTCTACCATCTGAGGATCATGCCCCGGATCGTCAGTGCCATGGGTTGGATGATGCAGAAGACGTTTCGAACCTCGGGAGCGGAGAGCCTTTCCTGCGCCGCGAATGTATTCGTCGGGCACACGGAAGCCCCCCTGGTGGTCAAACCCTATATTCCCACCATGACCCGGTCGGAGATGATGGCCATGATGGTGGGTGGTTTTTCCACCATCAGCGGTGGTCTGATGGCCATCTATGCCGGTCTGAATATCAGTGCCGGGCACCTGCTGACCGCATCGATTATCTCGGCACCTGCAGCCCTGATGGTGGCCAAGATCATGGTCCCCGAAACAGAAACCCCCCAGACCATCGGTACCGGGAAACTGGAGCTGGGAGAGGTGGGTGAGAACCTGTTTGATGCTGCCGTGCAGGGGGCTGCTGACGGGCTGAAACTTGCGTTGAATATCGGTGCCATGTTGATAGCCTTTTTGGCCCTGATTGCGCTGGTCGACTACCTGCTGCTCCTGGCGGGCGAGTCCCTTGAATGGGTGATCAATCTCTTTCGACAGGTACCGGTGGACATCCATTGGAGCCTGGAAGGTCTGTTCAGCCTTTTGTTTTTTCCCCTCGCCTGGGTGATGGGGATTGAATCAGGGGATTGCGGTGAAGCGGGCAAGTTGCTTGGCAAAAAAATCGCCACCAATGAATTCCTGGCCTACGTCGATTTGAGCCAGCACGTCGATCCCTCAAGCCAGGTCGCCAATCGCCTTTCGCAGCGTTCCCAGGTCATTTTGACTTATGCCCTGAGTGGGTTTGCCAATTTTGGTGCGATCGGCATTCAAATAGGCGGCATCGGCGGATTGGCCCCTGATCGCCGCAGGGATCTGGCTCAGTTGGGCTTTCGGGCCATGATCGGCGGGGTCATTGCCTGTTGCATGACCGCCTGTATCGCAGGGATGATTCTTTGAGAAGGATGCCCGGGCCCTCTGCGAGGACGCGATCCCGGCACCCGAATCGGTCAGTTGCCAGGTACGATCAGTTGCCAGGTACGATCTGTTGCCAGGCAGACTGTTTGCGAAACAGGTCGATGCGGGCGCGAAAAGGGTGCTGCCGGTCCCTGCGCAGTCGAACGTCTTCCAGCAGGGTTTCGATTTCCGGTTTTACCTCGACATTACGCCCATTGATCTTGAAGCGTTTGGTGAGGTCAAAAGTTTCTCCACTTAACCAGACCGTTGAGTTGGCTGCAGGTGCCTGGAGCCGGATGACGTAGTTTCCGGTGGTGGAATTTTTGCTCACAGAGACGGAAACTGTCGCGGCCGCCTTGTTCTTTCCCTGTGCAGACCGGGGTTTGGAGGAGATCCACTCCTCGGGCAGGATCGTGTTGGTCCGTTCCATGTTGTTGACTTCAATCCACCAGAAAAAATTGTCCCAGGGGCGATAGGTGAGACACTTGAAGTCGGTGGGCGGAGCACGCCGTTTTTGGACTTTCATCCAGCGAAAAAGGTTTTCGATCTCCTCGTAAAAATGCTCGTGCACCCGGCCGATGTACTGACAGACGATGACATCATTCTTGGCCGACAGCATGTAGTCCTTCCATTCCGGCAGGTTGGCCTCCTCACGTACGTAATCATGTTCGCCATGTACAAAGTAAACCGGGAACGCCTGCTTCAGGTTGGCAGAATAAAAACGGATGTACTTTGCGTTGGAGGCGGCAATCGGGATTACCCCGGCCCAGAGGCTCGGGTGGGAAAGACCAATATCCCAGGCGGCATCTCCCCCCATCGAATGACCCGAGAGAAAAACCCGGTCGCTGTTGATTGAAAATTTCTTCTTGGCATCCAGCAGGCTGCGCAGGACCGCCGCATGTTCGTGGGCTGTGTACCCGTATTGCGCCTGGTTTTTCTTGCGCCATAGCGGGGCAATCACAATGTAGCCGTTGTATCCTGCGTAGCCCGCGCGGTGGGTCTGATCGGGGGGGGCATCGCCCGCCCACCAGTCCAGCTGCAAACCGGGCGTCGAACCCTCGCCACACAGGGTCACGATGCAGGGATATCGCCGGTAGGGATCGTACTCCGGTGGAAGCTGGATTTCGTATTCGTAAGTTTGACCCTCCGTAAGACTGGGGACGGAAATCCGGTAGCAGCCGGGGCCCAGCGGTTCGGCCTCCTTCAGGTCCCCGTAGGGAAGCAGTTGGGCGACGATCCTTTCAATATTTTCAACGGAAGCACCTTCCATGGATTCCATTTTTTTCAGAATTTCTTCGCGTTCGACCGGGTTGTCGGCCATCAGGTAGCCATGAACCAGGTCCCGCACCGAGATCAGGGAAAGAGCCGTCGCGTAATTCTGTTTTCCTGCGCCAGCACCCATCAGCCATCCGGTAATCGCCAGGGAGATTTTTTCGTCCGCCTGCTGCGACGGGTCATCAATGAAGCGATAGAAATCAGCCAGCCTGGAGAGGTTGTTGCGATTGAGTTCCTTTTTCCAGATTGCCAGCAGTGCATCGACCTTGATTGCGTTTTCGCCAAGCAGTTTTTCTTCCTGTTTCAATTCGGCAATCATGCCCTCGAGATTCTCGAGGATGGTTTCCCGGTCCTTGAGGTGGGATCCTGCCTCGGCTTCCATGTCGCCCAGTTCGACCAGTGTTTCGTCATCCACCTGCCGGTCACGAAAATAGGAGACCATTTTCCTCGCATTATTGTATTGGCCCACATCCAGTAACTGACGGATCTGGCGGAGCTGGAAATCAGACTGGGCTTTGGAGAGGGCCTGGATCTGTTTTTTTCGCAGGGTCCTCTGCTCCGGAAAGTCCCGGAACAGCGCCTTGAGTTCCAACATCGCTTCGCGATATTTCTCCGCCTGTCGGTAAAAGGCGACGATCCGCAAGCGGCCGTCGAGGTCGTTGCGGCTCTTGACCTGGTGCCGAAGAATACGGCTCAGCGTATCCCGAGGCAGTGTCGATGTCAGGAAACGCATTTCCCATGTAATGGATGCAGCGTTTTTTTCATTCAGGCATCGAACCACAAAGTACCTGGGGGTGATTCGGGTAATTCCCTGGTGAACGATGCGGGGCGTGGGTACCTTGCCCGTGGTGACTGTGCAGATTCGGCGACCAAATTCGTCGAAGGGTTGGGCGCTGACGATGTGGATACCCTGGGGATCGCCGGAAGAGGACTCCTGCACATGGGGCTGGGGAATGTCGAAGACTTCTTCCGGCAGCGGCGGGGCGGCCGCCAATTCATTTCTCAGCAATTGGGAATGGAACCAGTAGCGGCGGACATCGTCATTGATGGCCAGGATTTGACCCTGGCCGGCCACGAAAATTTCCACCGCCCGCATCGCTTCCCCTTCGATCTGGATTCCGTTCAATAGCGACGCCTGGTGCTGAGCTTCCGCGACGCGGATGCCTGGCAGGACCAGGAGCAGGAGTCCGATGGTCAGCCCGATCCCGACCGGGGATCGGGTAGCGGTTTTCACGCAGGGGCTGCCAGGGAAGTCACCCGAAACTTCGGGAACGGGTCGAAATCGTACAGCGTTTTTCATGGTTCAGAATCTGTCAGATGCCGTTTGTCAGATGCCCGTTGCATGAATCATACCGGCCAGAACGTTCCAGAAGAATCGTCGGTGGCACCCGCCCGCGGGAATTGTCAAAGGATCAGGTTTTGCCTCGCCCACATTCATTATCGAGCTTTCCGGTTGGGGGTCAATCAATTGAACCCGGTACCGTGATCTGAAAGGGATGCAGAATTGCCGGCAACCGGTGGTGCGAGGTTCGCCCTATCGTAGCTTTTTCTCGTGGCAGAGATTGATGGATCGTTGACTCGATCAGGTGGCTTCCCCGGTCACCCGCTTTTTGGCGGGGGGTGATGACAGTCAGGCCGATTATTCCGGCTGTTGCTGGGTCAGGCAGTGGAACGAGCCAAGCCCGGCTGAAAGGTGCCGCGAAGGGAGTCCAATCACTTCCCGGTCGGGACAATGTTCAGCAATGCTCCGCAGTGCGGTTGGATCGTGACGGTCCCCGAACTGTGGGACAAGAACCACCTCGTTGGCAAAGTAAAAATTGGTGTAACTGGCGGGCAGAATGCTACCGAATAACCTGACCTCCTCCAATGGATCACACAGTTCCAGCAGGTTGAAACGGTTGGCCAGTTCGTCTGTTGGAAAGGTCTCCCACTGGCGGGCTGAAATGAGCAGGGTTTCCTCGTTGATGAAGCGGGCAGCCTGGTCGATGTGTCCATCCGTATCATCGCCGGCAATTTCATCGACGTCGACAAACAGGACATCACGGATGCCGATGCGGTATCGAAGTTCCCTCTCAATCTGCTCCAGGCTCCAACCCGGATTCCTTTTCGCAACACACCCAAGTGTCGTCAGCAGGGTTTGTCCATTGGTTTCGATCGCTCCACCTTCCAGTACCAGCGGCGAGCGGAGGCACGGCAGGCCGAGCGACTCAAGGATCGCTGCCGCAGCGGCCTGGTCGAGGTCAAAGGGAGGATACTTTTTCCCCCAGCCATCGTAGGACCAAGCGACCCCGAGTGTTTCCGCCTTTTCACGGCTTTTGATCATCGTGGGGCCGTAATCCCGGATCCAGCTGTCGTTGGTCGGAATCTCAATGAGTCGCACAGGGCTGGCGGAGGCGAATTTTTTTTGCAGCAACGGAAGCCACTTGTCGCTGGCGATCAGGTAAACCGGTTCCGTTTCGGCAATCGCACGGACGAGGTTCTCAAATTCGGCCTGGGCCTCAGCCAGGTTGTTGGGCCAAGTTTCAACGTTCTCGGGCCAGGTCATCCAGGTTGCTTCGTGCGGCAACCATTCTGCGGGGAACTCAACAATCGGCTGGGATTCCATGGGCTGTCTGGCGGGAGTGGAGGATTTTGCTTTGCCGGCAGTTCAAACGGGGAGAGCGGGCCTCTTGCAAAGGTGAAGCAAGAGGCCGGTTTTGCGTTCAGGAAAAACTCCATGCCGACTCGGTGACCGGAAGCCGGGCCATCCCGTTACAACGAATCCTGTTTGAGCACGGGCGTGGGAACCCGGCAACCGTATCGGGAGAGCGGAAACAGTAGACGGAACCAATGCAAGGAAACGGAGCACGGAAAAAATGCATGGAAACGAAGTACTTCTCTTGGCTTGTGCTGCCCGGTCTACCACTGGAAGACGACAGCACCCCAAGTTAAACCGGCTCCAAATCCACAGAGAACCGATTTGCTGCCTGGCTGAATCAGTCCGACCTTGATCGCTTCGTCGACCGCCAGCGGGACACTGCCGGCCGAAGTGTTTCCATAGTTGTGGAGATTGGTAAAGACCTTTTCAGAATCGATCCCGAGATCATTTACCGCTGCATCCAGAATGCGAATGTTGGCTTGATGGAAGATGAATGCATCAATCTCGTCGAGGCTCAGACCGGCATCGGCCACTACATTGCGGGTTGCCTGGGCAACCTGTCGGACCGCCCACTTGAAAACCGGACGCCCATCCATTTGAAGGTAATGCCTGCCGTTTTGTACCCGTTCCACGGTTACCGGTTCGCGGAAGGCACCGGAGGGAATCAGCAAAAGTTCTCCCTGGGAACCGTCAGAACCAAGTTCAAACGACAGGATTCCATCAGTATTTTCGCCGTCTTCCGAGGGTCCAACGATGATGGCGCCGGCGGCATCACCGAAAAGTGGAACGGTTTTGATATCCTTGGGATTGACCGTGCGGGCCATGGTTTCGGCACCAATCAACAGGATCCGACGGTAGCATCCGGTTTTTACAAACTGGGCAGCGGTGATCAGTCCGTAGATGAAACCAGAGCAGGCGGCGTTGAGGTCCAATGCCGGGGCTGTGCACCCGAGACGGTTTTGCACAATGCAGGCCGTCGAAGGGGCAAAGTGATCCGGCGTCATGGTTGCAATCAGAATCAGGTCGATGTCGTCAGCCGTCATGCCCGCCTTGTTCAGGCAGTCCAGGGCAGCCATGTAGGCCAGGTCGCTGGTAGCCTGGTCCTCCCCCGCGATTCGGCGTTCCAGAATACCGGTTCTTTGCCTGATCCACTCGGTATCACAGCCGAGTTCTGCCAGATCCTCGTTCTTGAGCACTGTTTCCGGAACATAGGAACCGGACCCAAGAATCCTGACGCCCGTCACCGATCTTTTGATTCTCGGTTTCCCGGTGGAATGTTCCGTATTGGGTAGAAGAGTCGACATGCATTCTTTCTCTGGCGAGTCACGACCGACAACCGGAACCACTACCGTGGCTCGTTGGGGATATCGATCCAGGCCCTTTTCTGCTGCGATTCCAAAACCGCATCGGCAACAATCTGGGCCCGCAAACCATCATAAAAGCAGGGAACTGCGGAGCGTTTCTCCAAAATGGCCGAAACAAACTCCCAGACAAGATCATACCGAAAAACAGTCCCCGGTTCTCCATTTTTTGGATCCCTGGGGCTCTCTTTTGGTTTCAAAAACTCGGCAGGAACCGGTACAGGCTCTAAATCTCCCCCAGTTTTACCAAAAAGCAGGTGGTTTGGGTCATGCATTCTGTAAACGGCACTCGCTTCACTACCATTGATTTCCGCCCATTCGTGCCCGAAACCCTTCAGCTTGTACCCTTTTGCCAGGGTGGTCCCCTCCCAGACGCCGACAGCGCCCGACTCAAATTCCCCAATCAGGGCGGACCAGTCGTCTACCTCTGAGGGGTCGCATTTTTCTCCGTCCACGGTCTCGGTTCGCTCTGCGAAACGGGCCACACCCCCGGTAATGGAGCGAATGGGACCCAGAAGATCGATCGCGAAGTCGATTCGATGAATCGTCATGTCGAACAGGTCGCCCGCTCCCGCAAGTCGTTTGTATTGACGCCATCCCCAACTGGTTTCCGGCCAGTCGATAAACCTTTGACTGCGAAAATGACGTGGATCTCCCAAGTCCCCCTTATTCAGCAGGTGCTTCATGAAAATCATCGAAGGGGCGAATCGATAGGTAAACGCGGTCATGTGGACCACCTGATGGTCCCGGGCTGCCTGGTACATCTGACGGACTTCACCTGCCGAAAGAGCCAGCGGTTTTTCACACATGATGTGGACACCGTTTTCCGCTGCTGCCTTGCAAATCTCCTGGTGAGTAAAGTTGGGTGTGGCGACAATGATGGCATCGACATTGTCGTTTTCTATCAATTGATTGGGTTCGTTAGTGGCAAAATCGACGCCCCAGGCCTCTTTCTTTTCCTTCAACAAATCGTTGTTCAGATCACAGATTCCCGTCAATTCTGCACGTTGATCCAGTTCGATACCAGGAAAATGGTGATAATCTGAAACCGCTCCTACGCCAATAATGCCAATCCGGACTTTGTCGGACACGCTGAAATTCCTTGATCGAAGTTTAGAAATGATAACAGTTTACGTCGATGGTCAAAAAACAGACTAACCAAAAAATCGGTGATGGCAAGGGCCAGCAAATGGACGTTAGCGGGCCACTTTTCGATCCGGTTTTTATTAACCCCCCAATAGGGGGTATTATGCGCGTGTATTTTATTTACATTTGAGATCTTTAAATAATCGCTGAACGAACACGATAGAAAGTGAGCCGAAAAACGGATGAGCCTTTTGGCAGTTTTGTATAAGCTTGTTCCCGAATCCCCCATTCTGATCGCCTTTAATCGAGAGGAGTTAGTTACTCAAAAAGTCAACAAACCGACCATTCAATCCGGAAAACCCCGTGTTCTGGCGAGTATGGACTCGTCGTCCGGCGGTACCTGGCTGGGGGTCAACCAGCACGGCATGATGGTTGGGGCAACCACCCGCAAAAAATTCAATTTGCCCATGGCACCCAAATCCCGGGAGTCGCTCTGTCGCGACCTCCTGAAGGCTGCTTCCGCCAGAGACGCGGTTAATACCGCGGTCGAGGAATTGCATACCAACGAGTATGAAGGGGTCAATTACATCATTGCCGATTCGGAGAGCGGTTGGGTCGTGCATGGTGGCAACGAAGTGGAAGCACTGGAGCTGGAACAGGGGCTCAATATCGTCTCCGACAGGAATGTGAACGATCACCGTGATGAGCGGGTTGCCATGGCTCGTCGGCTTTTGACACTTCAGACGCTTGATTCTCCTGTCAAGTTCCTCGCGGTTGCCAGCAAGGTGCTCGCCCGGGCCCCCAGCGGTCCTGGCCGACCAAGCATGGTGGTCAAAGACGGGGATTACGGAACGATCAGCTCCACCCTGGTTTCCCTGGGGATTAAGCCACGGGATGCGATTTACCAGTTTGCCAATGGAAGTCCTGACGAAAATAAATTCGAGGATTATTCGCCCATGTTGCGTGATATTCTCAGTCGGGGACTTCGCGAGGCCCGTTTGAAGACGGCCACCGTTTGATCCGGCAAGCAAGTTTTCAAAGGCCGCTTTTTGTAAGCGGCTTTTTTTGTGCGCTTTTTGGTTTTGTGCGCTGATGGGGCGCAGATTTGCGTGGGAAGTTGTTTCAGAGAAGGTTGGCCTGTATCCGCCCGGACGGCAAACCTGGCGATTCGGTCCTGCCCCGAACCCGGTTGTTCAAGGGTCGGCTGGACCCTGTATCCAAAAATCGAGAGTGGTCAGGCAATTCGAGGAGAAGAAAATTGAGAGTGCTGATGATCCCTGTTTCCAGCCTGCTTGTCCTGGCCATGCCCGGTTGGTGTGCAGGAGCCTGTCCATGTGACGAGCGGGATGGCTCAAGGACAAGCTCTGCCGTCAGCGAGCGGTCCGTTGCGGAGAACCTGGTCCTGGTCACCATCGACGGACTGCGGCGACAGGAGGTCTTTGAGGGGGCGGAATGGAAACTGATGAACAAGCAGGATGGCGGGGTGCGTGATGTTTCCGGATTGAAAGAAAGGTTTTTCAGCCGGGATCGGGTACAAGCTCGTAAAAAGCTGATGCCGTTTCTCTGGGAGACTGTTGCCAGCCGGGGACAGATTTTGGGCGACCCGACACTTGGCAGCGAGGCAAAATGCAGCAATCGTCTCTACTTTTCCTACCCGGGGTACAACGAACTTTTGACCGGTAAAGCGGATCCAGCAATCACTTCCAATGCCAAACGATGGAATCCGAACCTGACGGTGCTGGAGTGGTTCAACCGCCAACCCGATTTTGGCGGTGTGGCGGCTTTTTGCTCCTGGGACGTCTTTCCCTACATCATCAACCGACAGCGGAGTGGAGTTTATGTCAACGCGGGCTGGGAAAAGTTGACGACGGGCAGGGGAATCCGGGCACTGAATGAGGTCCAGGGGGAGTTGCCGCAGGTTTGGCCCAACGTCCGTTTTGACACCGTGACGTTCCGGGGAGCCATGGCTTACCTGGAAACGAAAAAACCAAGAGTTCTTTATATTGCATTTGGAGAAACCGACGACTGGGCCCATGACGGCCGATATGATCTGTACCTTGACGCGGCCAGCCGCACGGACGCATCCCTGCGAAGCCTCTGGGAAAAGTTGCAGACAATGGAGCAGTATGCGGGGAAAACGACCTTGCTGATCACAACCGATCATGGACGCGGTGAGGGTCGAGAGGGGTGGAAGAATCACAGCACCCAGCTGGCTGGTTCAGACAAAATCTGGTTTGCTGCCATCGGTCCCGGAGTCGCCCCGTTGGGAAATCGACAATCGATTCAGCTGACCCAGGCGCAGTATGCAGCCACGGCTGCAAGTCTCCTCGGAATGGAATTCAAAGGGGATGGGGTCGCCGCGGCGATCGATTTTTCGCAGCCGCCGGCCAGTAAGTCGAAAGCTGTCAAAAGGGACGGAGGCTCCCAGAGGTAAAACAGGTGAGGTGTGTCAGCTGGAGCCGATTCGAATCAGTAAAAAGTTGATATAGTGAAAGACGATCCCCGCCAGTTCCGACCGAGATCCGATTTTCCATTTGCGATTGATACATGCCAGCACTCGAAGTCGACCGACTGAAAAAAACGTTTTCCGGACAGAATAATGATGACCTCGAAGTCCTGAAGGGCATCTCGTTTGCCATGGAGGCAGGAGAAAACCTTGCGGTCGTGGGGCCCAGTGGATCGGGAAAGAGCACGTTGCTGCATATCATTGGGACCCTGGATCAACCGACCTCGGGGTCCGTCTCGATCGATGGTCAGGACCCCTTTTCCCTGAACGAGAAGGAACTGGCCCGGTTTCGTAACCAGAATATTGGTTTTGTCTTTCAGGAGCATCATCTGCTTCCCCAATTGTCGGTGCTGGAAAATGTTCTGATCCCGACTCTGGCCGAGGGTTCCAGTTCCGCCCAGGAGGTGGAACGTGCCCGGGAATTGATCGAGCAGATCGGGCTGGGGGAACGGATTGGCCATCGGCCCGGACAGCTTTCCGGTGGAGAGAGGCAACGTGTCGCGATTGCCCGGTCCCTGATCTTTCGCCCCGCCATTCTGTTGGCGGATGAGCCAACGGGCAGCCTGGATCAGAAAAACTCTGCAATGGTGGGTGAAATGCTGTTACGAATGCAGCAGACCGAAAAAGCGGTTCTGATCGTGGTGACCCACAGTGGGGAGATGGCCCGGTTGTTTGACCGTCAACTCGCTTTTTGTGACGGCCAGGTGGAAGCATCCGGGCCAGTGGGAGAAAACGCGTGAATCGATTTCGTCTGGTTTGTCGGACACTGGTTCATTTTTGGCGCGTTAACCTGGCTGTCTGCCTCGGTGTGGCTGCGGCCACCGCGGTTCTGACCGGTGCCCTGCTGGTGGGGGACAGCATGCGGGGCAGCCTGCGAAAAATTTCTCTCGATGGTTTGGGGAGAATCGATGAGATCCTGATAAAAGAACGTTTCTTTCGCGAGCAGCTGGCAGCCGAACTGAAAGCCGATCCCCGGTTTCAAAAAGAATTTGAGCTGGCCGAACCGGTTATTCTATTTCCGAATGCATCGGCCTCCTTTGCCCAGTCGGATCAGCGGACCCGAAATGCCAACCAGGTGACGTTGATTGGTTGCCGAAACGGTTTCTGGGATTTTGCCGATCCAGGGATATTCCCCACCGGCGGAGAGGAGAAGCGACCTGATTTTGAAAAGGCTTCCACCGGTTTGACAGTTCCGATTGTTCTCAATGAGCCGCTTGCCAATGATCTCGGGATCAGCCGGAAGGATCTGCGTACGAAGGACTCCAGGGAACCAGGACCGATCCTGACGGTACAGATTCCCAAGCCCCAGCTGATCAATGCCGACAATCCGATCGGCAAAAAGGAAGACCTGTACGAGACCATTGCCCGGCTCGAGGTGGTGGAGGTTCTGCCGGCCGAGAGCATCGGACGATTCAATCTGCATCCATCCCAGCTTCTGCCAAGGATCCTGTACCTGCCAATGGAAACCGTTCAGGAGGCACTGCAACAGGACGAGTTGGCCAACGCACTGCTGGTTTCGGCCCGTTCGAGTGCCCGGGACCCGGAAAGGGGGACGACCGAAAAACAGAGCGAACTGCTGAATTCAATCCTGAGACCCAAAACGCAGGACCTGGGGCTGATCTTTAAGAACGTGGAGCAGGGATGGGAGAGCCCGGCCGGATCCCGGACGGTGTACGACTATGTCAGCCTGTCATCCGATCAGCTTCTGCTCACCGATCCAATGGTGGAAATTGCCAAGCAGGCGTTTGCCGAATTCAATCCGGACCCGGTAATGACCTACCTGGCCAACGGGTTGGAGCTCGTGGGCAGTCAGGCGGATGAAATCCCGTTTTCCATGGTTTCGGCGGTGGACGCGGGGGCGGGGTTCGAGCTGGTTTCCGCGGTGAGTGGCCAACCGGTTGTTCCCTGGCAGGATGGGCAAATCGTTATCAACAGCTGGACGGCAGATGATTTTCTGAAGACTTCCGGAATCGACACCCAGGGTTGGGATGCCGAAAAAAGAACCGAGGAATACCGCAAACTGGTCGGTAAAAAACTGGCGGTTCATTACTTTGAACCGGAGGCCTCGCATGGAAAACTGATTGACCGCTCCCACGAGTTCGTGATCAGTGATGTGGCAAAGGTGGTGCATCCCGAAAAGCCGTTCAGTCGCCGCCGTCCCGCGGTATTTGATCAGCCACCGACACTCGCCAACGATCCGGACCTGACTCCCTTTGTGCCCGGTCTGACGGACCAGAGTTCGATCAATCGCTGGGACCTTCCTTTCAAAACAAGGTCTCGCCCCCAGGACGATGACTACTGGCAGTTTTTTCGCACCACTCCCAAGGCCTTCGTCAATCTGAAAACCGGCCAGGAATTGTGGGGGAGCCGTTTCGGCAAGCTGACATCGTTGCGGATTGCAGCCGGCGATGAATCGATCAAAAGTCTGCAGAATCAGTTCCTGCAGCAGGCGGAACAGGATCCCCAAAAGCTGAGCTTTGCCTTCAATCCCATCAAACGTCGCAACATTCTGGCGTCCTCCGGCTCAACCCCCTTTGACGTGTTGTTCCTGGCACTCAGCTTCTTCATTATTGCCGCAGCCCTGATCCTGATCTTCCTTCTGTTTCGCCTGGGGATTGACCAGAAAGTTTCCCAGTTGGGCCTGCTGTCTGCGGTTGGCCTGAATCGAAGCCAGACTGTAAAGCTGTTGGTCAGTGAGGGGACCCTGGTTTCCCTCGCGGGAGCCGTGGCGGGTGTCCTGCTGGGCATTCTCTACGCCAGGCTGATGGTGTACGGATTGACAACCTGGTGGGTGGGTGCCGTGATGACCAGTTTCATGCAGTTTTTCTGGTCCGGCCGTTCCCTTGCGATTGGTTTTTTGAGTGGAGTCGGGGTTTCGGTGCTGACCATCTGGGTCTCTGTCAGAAGACTGGGGAATTTGCCGGTTCGCGAAATGCTGGCCGGGAAAACGGAAATCGAATCGGACCTCAGCTCGCTGCGGGCTCGCTGGTTGCCCATGGTTTCGATCGCCTGTTTCCTGGTGGCGATCGGGCTCTCATTGGTGGCGGCCAGTTCGCTGGGCGGCGAGTCCCAGGCGGGTGCCTTCATGGGAGGTGGATTCCTGATGTTGACCGCCATTCTGATCCGGATCTGGTTGCGATTCAGGAGGCCTTCGGCGGTTTCCGCCGCCAGCAGGGGATTCCGGATGTCCGGTCACCAGCTGGCGTTCCAGAACGCCAGTCGCAACCCGCTGCGGAGTACCCTGACGATCGGGCTGGTAGCGGCCGCCACATTCCTGATTGTGGCAGTGAGTTCATTTCACCTTTCACCCAGTGAAGAGGGAACCGGCGGATTTGGGTGGATCGGGGAAAGCAGTCGTCCCATCGTGGGGGATTTCCGGGATCCTCTGATAAGGTCGGATCTGCTGGGAGATCACGCGGGTGATCTCGGCAATGTCGAGATTTACTCCATCCGTTTCCTGCCGGGTGACGAAGCGGGATGCAACAACCCTTTCCAGGCCCAACGGCCGGAAGTGCTCGGTATGCCTGATTCTTTCATTGAGCTTTTTGCCGAAGGCAGGCAGGCTGGTTTCGGCTGGGCGGGTTCCACTGCGACAACCGATGGGGAAAAGCAAAACCCCTGGCAGCTGTTGCAGAAACCCACCGAAGATGGAACGATCCCGGTGGTGATTGACAAGAATACGGCGATGTACAGCCTCAAAATCTATGGGGTGGGGGGAACCTACGAGGTCGAGTTTGACGGGGGGCAGCAGGTCACCTTTCGAGTCGTCGGCTTTCTGGCCAACAGTACCCTGCAGGGTAGCCTGATCATTTCCGAAAGAAACTTTGTATCGCAGTTTCCCAACGTAACCGGTTACCGCAAATACCTGATTCGCTCGTCAAACAGGGAAGCCGTTTCTTCGGATCAGGTGGGAGTCCTTGAAACGGAATTGTCGGGATACGGATTCGATGCCGCGGAGTCGATCAAGGTTCTGTCGGCGTTCCTCGCCGTGCAGAATACCTACCTCTCCACATTTCAGACATTGGGGGCTTTCGGCTTGCTGCTGGGGACTTTTGGTTTGGCAACGGTGCAAATGCGAAATGTGGTGGAACGCCGACGGGAGTTGGCGGTGATGCAGGCTCTCGGTTTCTCCAGATCCCGACTGGGGGGAATCGTGATGGGAGAGCATGCGGTGCTGCTTTTGGCGGGCATGTTGTCCGGTGCGGTATCGGCGATGTTTTCCGTGGTGCCCCATATCCTGTTCGGTAATGCATCGGTCCCCCTGGTGCTGTTGTTGACAATCCTGCTGATGATTCTGGTGATTGGGCTGGTTTCCGGATTGGGAGCAGTGATCTCGTCAGCCCGAACGCCGGTTCTTTCCGCCCTGAGGAGCGAAGATTGACGGGGAAATTCCCGCACTGGGGGTGGATCAGGAAATCAGATAGTCGGGGGTTCCTGAAACAGAACCGCTTATCTTGAGTGCCCGGTATTGTCTATCTCTCTTGGTGGAAAGGGTTTACATGCAGTCTTTCCAGCGACAGGCTTTCTTTGGCATATTTTGACCATTTTCAGCAAAGCTTGACTTCCGGGAATGCGGCACAAAGTTAAAATGAGCCGCATCGAACGAAAACTGATTCAAACTCAACCCAAATCGACTTTGGCGTCGAAGCCCGTCTTAATTTCATGCCAGTTGCCTGACGGGATCTCCTTTTCGCTTTTGGACACCAAACTTGGACACCGAACTTGGATAGACAACGGCTAACACCGTTTATCAATCAAGCAGACAGAACTTCTCCTCGCTCGTCCCGATCCCATGAATCCTGTTGAAAAATTGCGCAATGCCCGACCGGTGATTCTGCCGTCGATGCTGCAAAATGATTTCTCGGATATCGCGGGTGTTTGCAGCCGGCTGCAGGAAGCTGGCGTCAGTGGCCTGCACCTCGATGTGATGGATGGGTGCTTTGTTCCCAACATTTCATACGGTTTGCCGATTGTGGCGGCCTTCAGGAAAAGTACCGACCTTGTTCTCGATTGCCACCTGATGATCGAGCGTCCGGAAAAGTACGTGCGGCAGTTTGCCGAGGCGGGTGCAGACCTGGTGACCTTTCATGTCGAAGCGACCGATGATCCCCAGCGGTGTGTTGAGGAAATCCGGCAGGCGGGAGCATCTGTGGGGGTGGCGCTGAACCCGGGGACGCCGCTCGAAGCGATTGAACCGTTGACCCGCCAGTGTGACCTGGTTCTGGTGATGAGCGTGCATGCGGGGTTCGGTGGGCAGTCATTTATCGAAAATTCGTTGCAACGGCTCGAGCAGGCCCGTCAGCTGGAGGGAGATTTCCTGCTGGAGGTGGATGGTGGAATCAATGGTTCAACCATTCAACAGTGCGCGGCCGCAGGAGCGGAACTGTTTGTCGTCGGTTCGGCAATTTTTGGTCAAGAGGATTATGCTGCGGCGATCGCCGAGATGGCGGAATTGGCCGGAGCCAAGAACGAAAATGCTTAAAATATTTCTGGTCCGACCAGGATCAACCGAATTTGACGAGCAGGGGCGAATCAAGGGATGTCTCGACATTCCCCTGAGTTCGGCCGGTCTGGAGCAGGTACAAAAAGTTGCCCTGGAACTGGGTGAATTTGACCTGGCCCGCATCTATACCTCGCCCTGCCAGTCCGCCCAGCAGACAGCGGCCGGTTTGTCGCGTGGTGGAAAGATCAAGGTCAAGGTGATCGAGGGGTTTGCCAACCTGGATCACGGATTGTGGCATGGAAAGCGGATTGAAGAGCTCAAGCTGACCCAGCCCAGAATCTATCGACAGTTCGCCGACAATCCTGAGACCACCTGTCCGCCGGAAGGCGAGACCCTTCAGGCTGCCCGGGATCGGGTGATCAAGTCGCTGAATCGTGTGATCCGGAAAAACCGGGAAGGCCAGGTTGTGGTCGTCGTACCTGATCCGCTGGCAACCATTGTGCATGCGATCCTTGAGAGCGAAGAGATCGGGGATCTCTGGCAATCCGAATGCGAAAGCTGCCATTGGGAAGTGATCGATGTCAATGCAAAAAAGCTTGAATCCACGGGCTAAAAGTCATCCCAATCGATACGGAATTCCGGATGTTCCCCGTTACGGGCGATTGTCTCCGGATTCGTCTCGAAAAAACGGGCCCACGAAGTTACCATGAAGACTAATTGTTGAATCCAGGAAACAGATCCCGATCCAAATCATGTCTGATCTCGCGCCGGCCACGGCTGAAGCCAACGATATTTCCAGGTCCCGAAAACGGGGCATCCCTGAAGGACTCTGGTTGCGCTGCCCAGGGTGCAACGAGGCCATTTTTCGAAAAGAAATGAACCGCGCGCTCAACACCTGTCCCGAGTGCAACCATCACTTTTACGTGTCGGCAAAAGACCGCGTGGAGCAGGTCCTAGATGTGGGCACTTTTGAGGAGTGGGACGAGGAGCTGCTTCCTGCGGACCCATTGGAATTTGCCGACAAGAAGAAATATGCCGACCGGATTGTTGCCGAGCAGAAACGAACCGGTCTGCGTGAGGCAGCGCTGACGGGAACGGGAATGGTTCGTGCCCGGCGGGTCGCCTTTGGTGTGACCGATTCCGCATTCATCATGGGCAGCATGGGATCGGTCGTGGGTGAAAAGCTGACCCGCCTGATCGAGCGTGCGATTGACCAGAATCTGCCGCTGATCATTGTCAGTGGCAGCGGGGGTGGGGCCCGCATGCATGAGGGAATCCTGTCCCTGATGCAGATGGCCAAGGTCTCGGCCGCACTTGCCAGGTACGACAAGGCAGGCGGTCTGTTCATTTCGGTTCTGACCAACCCGACCATGGGTGGGGTGGCAGCCAGCTTTGCTTCATTGGGAGACCTGGTCTTCGCTGAACCCAAAGCCCTGATTGGCTTTGCCGGCCCACGGACGATCAAGGCCACGATCGGCGTAGAATTGCCCGAGGGATTCCAGACCAGTGAATTCCTGCTCGAACACGGATATATCGACAGAATCGTTACACGCGACAAGCTGAAATCGGAAATTGCGTGTGCGATTGACTATTGCGGGAAATGAATGATCTTTCATACTGAAAGTACCGGTCGCGCATCCGGGCACCGGAGTCCATTTATCTCTCTGATCGATCATGTCTTTTCTCGACAAAATCAAGGGTCTGTTCGGATCCGGTAACAAGGAAACGGTAAAACCCGGGGCCGGGAATGCCGGCGGTGGCAAGAGCAAGGCTTCCAAACCGGCAACGGGGAAACGTGGTGGCAAGCTGGATGTGGCCACCCGTTTTGAACTGGACAAGCACGCCTTCAATGGAACGATGTCCCAGTTTCGGGTAGCACGGGATTTCACCAGCGGAAAAACCGTCGGACTCAAGTTTCTCGACGTTGAAAAATCGAAACAGTTCGAGGACCGCTTCGTCGGCCTGAAAAAACCGGCCGAAGGTGAGATCGCGTTGCAGCTGTCCCACAAGTCGATCGTGGAAACCTACGAGGTGGGCATCACCACACTCAACGAACCCTACATCCTGATGGAATATATCGACGGTCCGGGGCTCGACACACTGATTAATTCCCGCTCGGAAAAACTGGCTGGCCGGCGGGTACCGTTGATCAAACAGATGGCAGCTGCCATCCAGGGTGTTCACAAGGCCGGCTTCATCCATCGGGATATCTGTCCCCGGAATTTTATTTGCCATCACAGCCTGGAGTGGCTGAAGATGATTGATTTCGGGCTCACCGTTCCGGACCAGCCCCCATTTCGCAAACCGGGAAACCGGACAGGAACGCCCCTCTACATGGCCCCGGAAATTGTACGCCGCCGGGCCACCGACAAGCGGGTCGATATCTTTGCTTTTGGAGTGACCTGTTATCGCATGCTGGTGTTTGATCATCCCTGGTCGAGTACCGATACGACTGGAAAAGCGGCCTTGAAACATGACACCCGGCCCCCGGTTCACCTGGACAAGCTCAACCCCAATCTCAACCGTGACCTGGTCAAGGCGGTCATGGCCTGCATGGAGGCCAGTCCCGATGATCGGCCCGAATCGATGGAACACTTCCTGAGGATGATTCGCAGGGTGGAACACGAACTGGAATAGAGCTGTCACGGGGACCCAACACTCGAGGCCATCATCTTGAGAGGTACAAACTATCGGTGGTTGTTGGCAGCATTGTTTGCGGCAGGAATCCTGCGAGGTTTCTTTTTGCTCTGGTTTTTCGGGGACTTGCAGCAGGACCCGGACGGGTATCGTCAAATTGCCGAAAATGTGGCGAACCATGGAGTTTACGGCCAGACTTTTGACGTGGCCTTACAGCCAACGGCTTACCGTCCTCCCCTGTACCCATTGTTGATTTCGCTTTTTGTCACCGAGGGTGGGGAAACCGATCGCCGCGATCCCGGCGGGACAGCTGCTGCTGATTTGCAACTGGACCTCGCCTCGGTTGCCCTGTTGCATTACTGGCTGTCGTTGCTTTCTGTTTATTTCTCTTTTTTTCTGGCCAACCGGTGCGGGCTGTTTCGTTTCCACGCTTTTGCGGTAGCGATGGTGGTTGCCCTGGACCCGATTGGAATTCGCCAGGGGAGTCTGGTGATGACCGAGACGCTGGCCGTTTTTTTTGCAACGGCGGGCCTGTTCCTGCTACGGAGTTTTTTTACCTCTGCCTGTCGACCGGGGGGCGCCCTGGTTTGTGGTGTTTTCCTTGGCCTGTGCGCTCTCTGCCGTCCCACATTTCTCATCTGGGGTGGGTTGATCTTCCTGCTGTCATTCTGCCTGGGTCTTCGAAACCGTTCCGAAGCGGATCGTCAGAGGACTAGGTGCAGCCTGGTAATGCTGGTCGGCATTTTGCTGCCTCTTGTCCCCTGGATCATCAGGAACCAGGTGGTGATTGGTAAACCGGTCTTTGCAACTTCTCATGGTGGTTACACGATTTACCTTGGCAATAACGACCGGTTTTACGATTACCTGCGAGCGGGGAAACCGGGAACCTGGGATGGGGAAAAGGAATTGCGGGAAACGGTGCTGGAAATCAGGAAAGCCAGCCGCAGAGTCGTCCCCGCTGGTGCCGGTCAGATTGACGAGGTCCACAAGGACCGCATGTACTACGACCGGGCCATGGAGACCATCCGCCGTCGACCGGTTGATTTTGCCATTTCCTGCCTGACCCGGGTGATTCGCTTCTGGTCCATCTTTCCCGCAGCACCTGCTTCCTCGGAGTCCTCACCCACCTCCGGTCTGCTGCTGCGCGTCGGCGTCATCAGCTGGTACGGAGTCGTTTTCCTGTTGGCGTCCATTGGCCTGGTTCGTATCTTTCTGTACGGCCGAAAAAATCCGGATTCGCTTCAGCGGTTCTTACGGGGCAGCCTTCCCGCCGTCCTGCTGGTGATCGCTTTCCAGGGTTTGCATCTTGTCTACTGGAGCAACATGAGAATGCGAGCTCCGCTGGTGGTGGTAACGGCTCTGCTAGCTGTCATCAGCTGGCAAAAGATCGGAGAATGGAACAGCTGTTCTGAACGAACCAAAGAAAAAGGGAAATAGCTCCTGAAATGGTCCGGTTCGGCTTGACCCGATTTTCCAGTCAAACTAACTTTTTGTAACCGGAATCTCATCGCGTCGGGTGACGCGAAACAGGTTTGCAGGAGGATCGCACCAGCAAACGTGCATTCCGGCAACACGGGACAGGAAGTCCCAGTTTTTCGCAGGAGGCGAAATGAATTACCAACCGATCGACCGTGTTCCCCTTCTCGATGTGCCGCGTGGCAACGCGGCGGACCATGCCGAAATCATGGAAACGATCGAAGAGATCGTCAAAAGCGGATGGTTTGTGGGCGGCCCCCACGTGGCCCAGCTGGAATCCCAGGTCTCTGAAGTCACCGGTGCCAGGCACGCGATCGGCTGTGCCTCGGGCAGCGACGCATTGCTGCTCTCCCTGATGGCACTCAATGTGGGACCAGGTGCGGAAGTCATCGTCCCCAGCTTTACTTTTTTCGCCACCGGGAGTGCGGCCTGGCTGTTGGGTGCCAAGCCGGTATTTGTCGATATCGATCCGGTAACCTTCAACATGTGTCCTGATTCACTGGAACGGGCCATTTCACCAAGAACCCGGGCGGTGATTCCAGTGCACCTGTTTGGTCAATGCGCCGAAATGGATACGATCCTGGATATTTCACGGGCCCATGGAATCCACGTGGTCGAGGATGCTGCCCAGGCGATCGGAGCCCAGTACAAGGGACAGGGTGCCGGCAGCATGGGTGACACCGGCTGCTTCAGTTTCTATCCCACCAAGAATCTCGGGGGATTCGGAGATGGTGGCATGATCACAACCAATAATGATCAGCTGGCTGAGCGGATCCGATTGTTGACCAACCACGGGATGAAACCCCGCTACTACCACTCCGAGATCGGAATGAACAGTCGCCTCGATGCCATCCAGGCCGCTGCGCTCTCCATCAAGATCAGGCGTCTTCACGAAATCAGCGAGGCCCGACGCGCCAATGCCAGTCGCTATCATCGACTCTTCAAGGCGAATGGTATTTCCGGCCTCCTCAAGTTGCCGACCGAGGTGGAGGATTGCTACCACGTCTGGAACCAGTACACGATACGCCTGCAGACTCACGACCGGGATGAGGTACGGCAAAAACTGAATGACCAGGGAGTCGGTTCGGAAATTTACTACCCGGTACCGCTACATCAGCAGAAATGCTTCCGCACCCTGTTTGCCGATCCGGACGCGCTGAATGAAACCAACGCTGCCGCTCAGGACGTTCTCAGCCTCCCAATCTTTCCGGAGATGACGGCGGATGAGCAGAATGCCGTAGTGGACCGACTGGTGGATTGCCTGGGTTCGGAAGGATCCCTGCGAATGGCGTCCTGACGGGACCCTTCGTTCCCCTCCGGTTCCCTGGCGATCGGGATTCCACCGGTTTTTTTCGAAGCATCCGAAAAAAAATGAAAAGTGGGCTTTATGAAGGCAGGGTCGCCTGTGTTTGTTGACTTGGCGGTCGAATCCAAGAAAAATTGGGTGGGACGATTCGTCCGGGCCAACCCTCGCCGGCCACATTCGTCGGCGCTCGGCAGGAATTGGCTCTTCCCAGCGACATTAGGACCAGGGCCTTCAATCAATGAGCAGCGCGACCGAGATGGACAGCTTGCCTCCGCTCGCCAAGCCGGGAATGAAGTCGCTCAGCTTTTATTCCCTGATGTTGACCCAGTGGCTGACGTCCATCAACGACAACATCTTTCGCTGGCTGGTGATCGGGATTGGCAAAGACTATGTGAATCCCGGGGACTGGAACAGCATCATCATGGTCGGCTCGGCGGTCTTCCTGCTGCCGTACCTTTTGCTGGCATCCCCGGCGGGTTGGCTCGCAGACCGCTACCGCAAAGTCGATGTCATCATCGGCTGCAAGATTGCGGAGGTGATCATCATGGGACTGGGCGTGTTCGCGATTGCCATTGGCAGTGTCCCGCTGCTGTTCATCTCGGTTGGTCTGATGGGTGCGCAGAGCGCCCTGTTCGCCCCCTCCAAGGTAGCCACCATTCCGGACCTGGTCGAAGAGAGAGAGCTTTCGGCCGCCAATGGCTGGTTCGGTTTATCAACCGTCACCGCGACGATCATCGGCATGGGGCTGGGGAACTGGCTGGCTGATTTTGGTGGTGATTTCGGACAGGCCAACCTCTGGGCCTCGGCCGCCATCCTGCTGGGAATCGCCGTGGTAGGAACTTTGTTCAGCCTGGGAATCCAGAAGTCCCCAGTTGCCAATCCGAATGCTTCTTTTCCCTGGAATGCACCCCTGCAGACCGTGCGTGACCTGGGCACCCTGTTTGCCCGACGCGACCTTTTCATCGTTTCCCTGGGAGAGATGTTCTTCTGGTCGATTGGCATGCTGGCCACTCTGAACATTGATGCCTTTGCGGTGCAGAGTGGTGGAATGTACGAGACCTCCAAGTTACCACTCCTGATCTCACTGGTCTTTGGAGTCGGTTTTGGAAGCGTTCTGGCCGGAATCTGGTCCGGGGGACGTGTGGAACTGGGCATGCTGCACATTGGGGCTTTCTTTATCGCGTTCTTTTCGATTGCGATGCTCCTGACCCCGGATGGTTTCCTGGCGGCTTCGTCGCCACTGAATGCGGGCATGATCCTGAGCTGTCTTTTCCTGGCCGCGTTGGGTGCTTCCAGCGGTCTGTTCGACGTACCCCTTGCTGCTTACCTGCAGAAAAAGAGTCCAGCTGAAAAAAGGGGAGCCATCCTGGCAGCCAACAACTTCCTGATTTTTACCGGTATGTTTGCCAACTCGATTATCTTTGGTGTGCTTGGCTCGTCCGTGCAGGAGGGTTCGGTCGACAAAATAGCCGAGGTTCGACGGTCAGCAGATGAAACGACGGCTGATGTCCGCATGGAAATTGAAGACAGAACCAGGGACTTCAGCAAAAAACAGCAGGAGGCTTACAGCCAGAGAAACAGTTCCCTCGGCACTCCACCCGGATTTTTCGACATTCTCCTGGGAGCCGAAAATCCCAAAGTCACCAGAAAAAAGGCAGGTGCGGGTAAAACCGAACCGGCCGAACCGGCTGTCAGGATTGAGGAGGAGCTCAGTTTGAATACTGAGTTGCCAAAGGACCTTTTGTACGCCAACCTGCTGTGGGCCGAGTTTTCCCACCTGCAGGACAAAGGGGAACTGGGGACCCTGGATGAGTATTACGATCGTTTTCCTGACAAAAAATCGCTCAGCCATTCCGTGTTCCAGCAGATTGGCGGTAAAAAAATGTTTACCGCCCGCCAGGTATTCGTGATCATGGGACTGGCAACGATACCCGTTTTTGTTTTCGTGGTCTGGCGGCTGCCGCTTGCGTCGCTCCGCTTTGACGCCTGGTGGATGCTGCAGGTCTTTTACCGCATTCGCATTCATGATGAACAGCGGGTTCCCGAAGACCGGGGGGCAATCGTGCTTTGCAACCGGATTTCCTGGTTGGATCGCGCCCTGTTGGTCCTCTTCAGTCCGAGGCGGGTTCGCCTGGTTTCCTTTTCCAAGCCAGGACAGGGCTGGTTCGAAAGTTGGCTGAATTTCTGGGGTCAGATCCGGATCGCCGGCGGCCCCTCTTCGATTCAGCAGGGGCTGGCCGATGCCCGCAAGGCACTTTCCCATGGTGAGTTGCTGGTTGCTTTTCCTGAAGAAAAAATCTCACAGACCGGACAGGTCCATGCCCTGGATCCCCTGCTGCAGGAGTTTCTGGACAAGTCCCCCGTACCGGTGATTCCGGCCGTGATCGACGACATCGGCGGGAGCAACCGTACCCCCGGTTCGGGCCGACGGTCCTGGAAAATACCTTCCCGTTTTCGGCCCCCGGTCTCGGTCCATTTTGGCGAACCGCTGGATCGTCCCACCAGCGTCTACCAGGCGCGTCAATCCATCCTCGAACTTGGAGTGAATACCATGAGTTCCGATTCCGCATTCATTGCCCCCGCACGCCAGTTCATTCGACGCTGCAAGCAGCGAAAATTCAAAACCAAGCTTTCGGACCTGACCGAGGGAGAGGTCAGCGGGGGAATGTACCTGACCAGTTGCCTGGTACTGCGAAAGTTGCTGCGAAATCACGTGCTGGAAGATGATGAACAACGGGTTGGGGTATTGCTTCCTCCATCCAAGGGTGGCGCCGTAGTCAACATGTCCCTGGCTCTCGACAAGCGGACCACGGTCAACCTGAATTATTCGGCCTCCGAGGAAATCATCAACGCCTGCATCCAGGCTGCCGGCATCAAGCACATCCTCACCAGCAAGCAGGTGATTTCCAAGCTGGGCCTCAACCTGGATGCCGAGGTGGTTGAGCTGGAGTCGCTCAAAAGCAAGGTGTCAAAAATGGACAAGGCGATCGCCGCCATGCAGGCCTACGCCATGCCCTCGTTCCTGCTGGAAAGCAGCCTTGGACTGGGGGCGATCCAGCCGGACGATGTTTCCACCATTATCTTTACGTCCGGTTCCACAGGCACACCCAAGGGAGTCATGCTGACCCAGAACAATGTGGCATCCAATATCGAAGCTTTCCAGAAAGTCATCGACCTGAAGTCCTCTGACGTGCTGATGGGGATTTTGCCGTTTTTCCACTCCTTTGGTTACACGGTCACCCTGTGGGGCAACTCAATGCTGGATGTGGCGGCCGCCTATCACTACACACCTCTGGATGGTCGGCAGATTGGAAAACTGTGTGACAAGTTCAGCGGCACCGTCCTGATTTCCACACCGACCTTTCTGCGGGGTTACCTGAAGCGAACCAAGGAAGAGCAGTTCAAGACCCTGGAAGTTGTCGTGACCGGCGCTGAAAAACTGCCGGCCGACCTGGCTGATGCCTTTGAGGAAAAATTCGGCATTCGGCCCGTCGAGGGTTACGGGGCGACCGAGCTTTCGCCCGTGGTATCGGTCAACGTACCTCCCAGTCGGGCAAAAGGGGAAGCAGAGGATGGTTGCCGGGAGGGAACGATCGGCAGGCCACTGCCAGGGGTAACTGCCAGGATCCTTGACCTGGACAGCGGCGAGGAGCTTGGCCCGGGTGAAGCCGGCATGTTGTGGATCAAGGGGCCCAACGTGATGAAGGGCTACTACCAACGTGACGACCTGACCGGAGAAGTCATCCAGGACGGATGGTACAAGACTGGTGACGTGGCCCGGATCGATGAGCAGGGTTTCATTTCAATCACTGGCCGGATCAGCCGGTTTTCAAAAATCGGTGGAGAGATGGTTCCTCACCTGCAAATCGAAGAGGCGCTCAACGATATCATCGGCGTGGATGATGAAGAGGGGATTCGGGCCGTGGTGACTGCCGTGCCGGATGACAAGAAGGGTGAGCGACTGGTGGTTGTGCATACCGAACTGGAAATGTCGGTGGACGATCTGCGGAGCGGGCTTTCAGACCGGGGCCTTCCCAACCTGTATATCCCCAGCGCTGACAGCTTCATGCAGGTGGATTCGATACCGGTCCTGGGGACCGGGAAACTGGATCTCAAGGGGATCAAGAATTCAGCTGTCGACAAATTTGGCTCGTGAATGACACCAGTGGACCCTGTTGCCTGCAGAGTCTGCCGGACGAAAATGAGTGATTCGCGGTTTTTGCTTAATTCCGCCGGAAAACAGGGCTGTCGTGTTGCGACACGGCTGCAAAGCACCCAAAATTGGAACGGTGCTGATTTTGTTTCCAAGATGGGAACCGGAAACTCGAACAGTTGAATGTAAGTTTGATAGTTTTTTGGTAGAGGAATTCAAAACGTGATTTGGATCATTCTCGGCGTTGTCTGCCTTCTGTTCTTGCTCATGGTGGCTGTGGCCCTTTATGCCTGGTCGGTTTACAACGGCCTGGTGGTGCAGCGCAATCGCTACAAGAATGCTTTTTCCCAGATCGATGTTCAGCTCAAGCGGCGATACGATCTGATTCCCAACCTGGTGGAAACCGCCAAGGGTTACATGAAGCATGAGAGTGAAACGCTTGAGGCTGTGATCGCGGCCCGAAATACGGCGTTCGCTGCCCAGCAGGCAGCATCCGCAAATCCGGGTGACCCTTCTACCATGCAGAACTTGGCCCAGTCCGAGGCCTCGCTCGGAGGAACCCTGTCCCGGCTTCTGATGGTTTCGGAGAACTACCCCGACCTGAAGGCCAACCAGAACATGTTGTCGCTGCAGGAAGAATTGACCTCTACAGAGAACAAGGTCGGCTTTGCCCGCCAGGGATACAACGATTCGGTGACTTCCTACAATAACTCCCGCGAAGTATTTCCGGCGGTCCTGTTTGCCGGCAAGCTCGGGTTTCATGCGGCGGAGCTGTGGGAGCTGGATGAGAAAGAGGCGGAAGAGGCCCGGGCCCGTCCCAAGGTTGAATTTTAGGCAAGAGCTTTGCTTCACTGAGACACGCGCCGTGTGCGCGTGTTTTTTTGCGCCGCCTTGTTGAAGCGGTTTCGCGGTCGTCAAGGTGGAGCGGTCGTCATGGTGGAGCGGTCGTCATGGTGGGGCCCAGAGATCGGGCGGTTGGTTCTTAAAACCGGATGCTGCCGAATGTACACTGAACAGGGAGGATTCGCTCGGAAAACCTGCACTAAATCGAGCTGGATTCGAAGGTGACCTGAAGTGAATTTCATTTAACGCGATGTTGATTGCAGGAGATGCTGGCTTCAGCGAACGGGAGGCCAATTTCATTTGAAAACGCTCTAACCAAAAAGCAACGAGGAACCGATGGATTTTTTTGCCAACCAGGACAAGGCCCGGGGGAAGACCAAGCTGCTGGTCTTTTATTTCGGCCTGGCGATTTTCATGATGATCCTGGTGATCTACATCGCTGTAGCCGCGATCCTGAACGTGGCCCAGGAACAGGATCAGCCTGGCCATACGGTCACCTGGTTCCGCCCGCTGGTCCTGTTGGCTGTCACCCTGGGGGTAACCTCCGTTGTCGGCTTGGCCAGCCTGTTAAAAACATGGGAACTCCGAAGTGGGGGTGACAAGGTAGCCCAGATGCTGGGAGGAAGGCTGATCTATCCCGGCAGCCCCGATCCCCATGAACGGATGGTGATGAATGTGGTCGAGGAAATGGCCCTGGCTTCCGGGACGCCCGTCCCGCCTGTTTACGTGCTTGATCACGAAGCGGGCATCAACGCCTTCGCCGCGGGCTATTCACCTACCGATGCCGTGATCGGTGTCAACCGTGGCACGATCGAAACCCTGAATCGCTCGGAATTGCAGGGTGTGATCGCACACGAATTCAGTCATATTCTCAACGGCGACATGCGATTGAATATCAAGCTGATCGGTTGGCTGTTTGGAATCCAGGTCCTGGCGATTATGGGCTATTACATGTTTCGCTTTGCCGGTGCCATGTCTTCCGGCCGCAGTCGAGACAACAAGAACAACCCGGCCATATTCTTTTTGGTCATTGGCCTGGTGGTGATGATCGTGGGATTCCTCGGACAATGGTGCGCCAGCATGATCCAGGCGGCGATCTCCCGGCAGAGGGAGTACCTCGCGGATGCTTCTGCAGTTCAGTTTACGCGGGATCCCGGTACGATCAGCGGCGCTTTGAAAGTCATCGGTGCTCATACCGAGGGATCCCGTCTCGAGATTCCGACAGCTTCCCAGGCAAGTCACATGTTCTTTGCCGAAGGCATCACGATGAAACTGGGGGGAATGGCCACCCATCCCCCCTTGGGTGAGAGGATACTGAGGATCGATCCCAGTTTTGATGGTGACTATGGAGAGTACATGCAAAAGCGGTATCAACAGCCGGTTGTGACCGCAGCAGATTCGGGTTCGGCTGTGAATCAGCAGGATCCTGCCGCGATGCTTCAGTCGCTGCCCATCCCCGGTCTCGGGGGTGAGGGGTTCGGACCGCTTGGGGAAATGAGCCAGGGCATGCCGGGGTCGGAGATGCCATTGAACCCGGCGGCCATTATCGCCGGTGTGGGCATGCTGGACGAAGAACATGTCAGCCACTCGAACAACCTGTTGGCAGAGCTCCCCGAGGTGGTCAAGTCGGCCATTCACGATCCTTTCAGTGCCCGCTGCGTGGTTTATTGTCTGCTGCTGGACGAGGATGAGCAGGTTCGCAGCAAGCAGCTGGCGATCATCCATAGGTCCGAGGGAGAGCCCACCGGGGAAGAAACGGTCCGGCTGATGCCCGTTGTTGCGCAGATGCAACAGGCTCACCGTTTGCCCTGCCTCGAGATCGTGCAGTCCACGCTTTCGCAGCTCTCCATTGAGCAGTACAAGCGGTTTGGTTACAGCGTGATCGAGCTGGTCAGAGCCGACCAGAAAATCGATCTTTTCGAGTTTATCCTTCAGCACCTGCTGCTGACCCATCTGGATCGACGTTATGGTTTCCGTTCACCGACCCAGGTCAAATTCGGCAAGGTCGGCCAGATCAAGAACGAAATCGAACTGATTCTCTCGATACTGGTGCATGTCGGACACGACGACGAACAGGAAACCGTGAACGCCTTTCGCCAGGCGGCCAAGTCTTTCGGCGAGTCGATTCCATTTGAATTGACGCCCAAGGAACAGTGCAATTTCCAGGTGCTGGATACCGCGTTGGACAAGGTGAACCAGGCAAACGCCGGGCTGAAAAAGCAGATACTGCACGCAGCGGCGACCGCTGTGGCGGCCGATGGCAAGGTCACCGTTGACGAAGCCGAACTGTTTCGCGCCTTTGCCGAGTCGATCGAATGTCCCGTCCCACCGATCATTGCTACGGAAACGGAAGCCTGATCCGTTTTCCGTAGAGAAGGAAGGGTTTGTCCTCTTCTTTTTGCGTAGTCGGGCTTTTGCGTAGTCGGGTTTTTGCGTAGTCGGGTTTTTGCGTAGTCGGGCGATCCTGTTTGCCACCCGGGAACTGACCTGTCAGAATCAGGTGGAGGCCAGCAGGTCTTGCTCCCATCGGTAGCCACTCTTCCACCCAGAACCACCCAGGATTTCGGCACTCATGTCAGCTTGCTTTCAACGGACGTTCCTTGTTTTGCTTTTTTTTTCAGCCGCTGTACTGGAAGCCGGGGATCGACCGAATTTTGTTTTCATTGTTGTTGACGACGTCAGCCAGAACGACCTGGGGTGTTATGGGCATCCGACCATCCGGACACCCCAACTGGATCGTATGGCCAGGGAAGGGCTCCGTTTTGAGAACGCCTACCTGACAATCAGCAGTTGCAGTCCCAGTCGCTGCAGCATGATCACCGGTCGTTACCCCCACAATACGGGTGCCTGCGAGTTGCACACCAACCTGCCCGAGGGCCAGTTCCAGTATCCCGAGGCTCTGAGAAAAGCCGGTTATTACACGGTGCTTTCGGGCAAGAATCACATGGGACCGGCCACCCAAAGAGCCTTCGACAGGATTTCCAAGGGAAAAGGCCCCGGCAAGGAAGAAGACTGGGTTGAAATTCTGAAGAATCGCCCCAGGGAAAAACCATTCTTCTGCTGGTTTGCTTCCACCGATGCCCACCGGGGCTGGGCCGTTTCCGAGGGGGTTCCGACTTATCAGGAGAGTGACGTCGTCGTGCCGGATTACCTGTTTGACGGGCCGCTGACCCGGCGGGACCTGGCGGACTATTATCACGAAGTCAGCCGGATCGACCTTTATGTTGGCAGGGTGCTCGAGGAGTTGAAACGGCAAAAGATCGAAAGGCAGACTTATGTGATCTTTTGCGCTGATAACGGACGTCCTTTCCCCCGCTGTAAAACCCGTCTCTATGATTCGGGCATCCGCACTCCGCTCCTGGTCTGGTCCCCTGGTACGGTTCGTCCGGCCGTGACCCGGTCGCTGGTCAGTTCGATCGACATTTGCGCGACCGTACTGGAATTATCGGGTGTCGGGGTGGATCCGAGGGTCCAGGGGGTCAGTTTTTCCCGAATCCTGAAGGATCCGGCACAAAAAACACGAGATTGCGTTTTTGCCGAACACAACTGGCATGTTTTCCAGGCCCATGAACGGATGGTCCGTATGGGAAATTTCGTGTTGATTCGCAATCAATATCCGGACCGGATGAACATGTGTGTTGAGTCGGCTCCACGTTTTCCTGCCGGTCAGGAATTGTGGGAACAACGGGAAAAAGCCCGTCTTTCGGCCGCGCAGTCAGATCTGTTTCGAAAAAATCGTCCCCGGTTTGAGTTGTACAATCTCGATACAGACCCCCAGCAACTGAACAACCTGGCACAGGCCCCCCTTTACGGCGAAAAACTGAAGCAGCTGGTCGGGTTGCTCGATTACTGGACGGAGCAGACGGGGGATACGGTTCCCGAAAATCCCACCCCCGATCGCGAAGATGTCCACGGAAAAAGGTCGCCCGGGTTTCGCAGGGGAGAAATGCCGGGAGCAGCCAGAAATGCAACCAGAATCACGTCGCCGGGGCCGATAAAAGCAGAGGATGCTCCCAACTGATTGTTTTGGTGACTTTGAAATTTTCTCCGGATCAATCATAATGAAGCACCGAGATAGTCTTCCCCTGCGCATCCTGACCGCATCTGATTCGCTGCCGACCTCCGCCCCGAAGGCGGTCCAACCCTGTCCGGCGGACGGGGAAGCCGTGAATTACCGTTTGAAACCTTCCTTTTCCCCACCCATCAGGCAGGATTTTGTTCCAGCTCAACAAATTTCAAATTGTCGTCTCCTTCCTGTTTCTCGCAGCTTTGCGGATTACGATCGGGTTTCATTTTTTTGATCAGGGGCATCAGAAATATCGCCAGGGCGGTTTTGATTCGACCGGCTTTCTAAAAGCGGCCAAGGGGCCTTTTGCGCCGTTGTTTCAAAACATGATCCCGGATGCCGATGGACGCATTCGACTCTGCTACGATCCCCTGAAAGAGGGTTCCAACAAAATCGACGCCCGGAAAACCCTCGAAATCTGGGAGCAATACAAGAATTACATTGTTGATGAGCTGATCAAGGAGGAGGCCCGCCTGGTCAGGCGGCGTGAGCAGACCCGAATCCGGCTGGAATCGATGGATCCCGCTTCTGAGCCCTACCTGATCGCCAATTCCCGCTACAAGAGAGATGAACAGACCATCCTTGCGATCCGGGCTGCCAGGGCAGGCGGAGATGCCAACCGGATCTTCCGAAAATACAGCGAGCAGCTGGAGTATTTTCTGTCTGCCAACGAAGAAGAAATCAACTACTACTTTCTTGGCGAAGACAGGCTTGATGGCTTCCAGCGTGACTTTGTCAGCACCAATACGGATTCCACGTCCGATTCGGGAAAAGACGAGGTCCGCGACTCGAGAATGAAGCAGGCGGCGAAAAAAGTAAACCTGCTTCGGGACCAGGTAGAAACGATCAAGTACGACCGAATTTCTGCGGCGGCAGGGTGGTTGGCCACCATTGACAGCTACTGGGAA
This sequence comes from Planctomycetota bacterium, assembly GCA_036336715.1. Lineage (GTDB taxonomy): Bacteria > Planctomycetota > Planctomycetia > Pirellulales > Pirellulaceae > JABAAE01. The sequence goes on along the minus strand of JAYZFP010000068.1, from coordinate 13,910 downwards.
GGATTCGAGTACGAGTTGCTCCACCTGGCGAATTTGAGTGATGGTCAAAAAGTTGCATTAAAACTGGATAAACCTTCGGAATCTGAATCCATTCAGCTGATCAACCGTATAATTCCCTATTTCGACATGGCGGTCGGTCTGCTTTTGATCCTCGGGCTGTTTGCCCGCACCGCAGCGCTCGCCGCGGGCGGCTTTTTGTTGTCAATTTTGATGACCCAGCCCGCGATTTTGGGTGAAGCTTCCGCTCCGACGACGATACTTTACGCAATTGAAATGTTTGCCGCGTTTGTCCTGTTTGCGACTTGCGCGGGCCGATATGCCGGTCTGGATTACTTTATCCACGCCGGACTGAGGCGAATTTTGAAACCTGAGACAGAGGAACTGGCCTGATGAACCTGACTCCCGATGAACGCCAAGTTGGCCGCGACAACTATTACGATGTGCTGACCGATTACGACCGAAACACGCATCACCGGCACCGTCGAGGTTTCCTCAAGCAGGTAATCGCCGCGGGGGGCGTTTCGGCTGCCGGCATCGGTGCCCTTTATTTCGGTTACGGTCGTCCAGCAAACCCCGTCCGTGTGGCCGTCATCGGGACCGGTGATGAAGGGAATGTCCTGATCGGTGCGTTGAATCCGAATTACGTCGAGGTCAAGGCGATCTGTGATATTCGCCCATCCAGCATTTTTCGGGCCTTTCATGGTGATTGGTCGTCCGCAAATGCCAAGAAGTACCGCAAGGGGCTGATGGATGTCTACGGCTACCAGTCTGAGGACCAGGCCCGGAAAAATGTCGCTGTCGAGATGTACGATTATCGCGAGGTCCTCAAGCGAAAAGATATCGACGCCGTGATTATCGCTCTGCCTCTGTTCCTGCATGCCCAGGTCTCCATCGACGCCATGAAGGCGGGCAAGCATGTGCTGACCGAGAAGCTGATGGCCCACAACATCGCTGAATGCAAAATGATGGGGAGGGTATCCAATGAAAAACGCCTCTACTGCGCTACTGGTCACCAGCGACATTACAGCGTTCTGTACGACAACGCGATTAACCTGATCAAGTGGGGATTGCTGGGTGAGATTCACCATATCCGGGCCCAGTGGCACCGCGGAAATCTGCCGGGTCGCGATTCATGGTCGATGCCGCTGCCTGGAGGCGAGAAAACGGCAGATGGCAAGCACATCGATCAAATCGGTTCCAAGCTTGCGGCACTGAAAAGCGTCAGTGCCCCGGATCGCAAGACACTCAAGCAGATCGAGCAGTGGACGCAGTTGATTGCTGATGGTGACGTGGCAAGCTCCACTCTCAGCAAGGCCGGTTATGGCACCGATGAAGTGGGTGGCCTGGAAGAGCTGATCCGCTGGAGAATCTGGGACCGCACCGGCGGTGGTCTGATGGCTGAACTTGGTTCTCACCAACTCGACGCAGCCAGCATTTTCATCAGTGCCCTGAGTGACCAGAAAATTCTGCCCCTGACGGTACATGCGGCTGGTGGAAGGCACATCTTCCCCAAGGATCGAGACGCGGACGATCATGTGTACTGTACGTTTGAGTTCCCGGGTCCCGGGTACGAGCCGGGGTACCGGGTTGGATACGAAGACCCGGTTTACAACGTCCCCAACCCGACCACCGGTATCCCCAGCGGAATGGAGGACCCCAACAAGAGGATCATCGTCACCTATTCCTCGATCAATGGAAACGGTTACGGGGGTTACGGTGAGGTCGTCATGGGAACCAAGGGAACCCTGGTCCTGGAAAAAGAGAAAGATGTTCTGATCTACAAAAACAGCTCGACATCGACCAAGGTGGGTGCCAGCGTCAGCAAGGCGGGTGAAGCAGTCCTGGACACCACCCAAAGCGGCGACAGTGGCCCCGCGGAAGCGGCGACCTACGGACCGGTCAGTCGCGGTTACGCGGAGCAAATCGAGCATTGGGCTTATTGCATCGCGTCCAAGGATTGGGGCAACCAGCCCCGCTGCAGTCCCCGCATCGCCCTCGCGGACGCGGTCATGGCGCTCACCGCTCGCCTTGCGATCAAAAACACCAACAACCCGGCTTTGGGAGAGAACCAGCATGGATTTATCCGCTTCAAACCTGAATGGTTTGATGTGGATCATGATGCCGTTCCTGAGCCGGAGGACAACTGTTCCATCGAAAACGTCCGCAAAAGACTGGATGTCTGAGCGGATGTCCCTCCAAGCAAGCGGGATTTTGTGGAAAACTGACGCTCTGCCGTTGGCGATCGGCCCACGGCAGGGGTGGTCCGCGTGCCTCGGGGGCTCTGTGCCCGCTTCTTCTGACATCTGAGCGATGTCCGGTCGCTCACTAACGGATTGATTTTTTGCATTAACATCGGCTGTGATCGTGAATCCAAGGCAAATATGCCCTTTTTAAGCCTCGCTTTGGCGGCGTTGCCACCCGTCTGAACAGATTCCCTGATGGACTTGAAAGCCTCGATTTGCCTTGGGTTGGGGAAAACCCGGTTATACGTTTTGGTATCGAAAAAGTTCACCTTTTTCGGGATTTGTCCCCAACAGCCGAAATATTCCTGATACACTGTGTGATGCGGATAAAGTCCGTGTGTGGGCAGTATTCGGTTTCCTTATTCATTTTATTTTTCTTTCTAGAGAGGTTGCTATATGACAGCAGCAAAGAAAAGGGGTTTCACTTTGGTGGAGCTTCTCGTTGTGATTGCAATCATCGGTATTTTGATTGCTCTCCTGCTTCCCGCGGTACAGGCCGCACGTGAAGCAGCCCGTCGAACCCAGTGCGCCAACAACCTGAAGCAACTCGCTTTGGCGTCGCACAACTATCACGACACCCGAAAAAAGTTTCCTCCGGGATACCTGGGTGGTAACCAAGGTCTTTGGGACGGCAGTTTCTGGGCCGTTCAGCACACCGGCGTCGTCGCTCACCTGCTTCCTTACATGGAGCAGAACAACCTGTACGACCAGGTAGAAGATTCGACCTATTTCGAACTGGACATGAACCTGACCCGGTTCCTGGGTGGTCCTCACGGAACCTGGTGGACCCGTGACGATGTTTGGAATGTTTCGCTGACGCGAATCAATTCACTCCTTTGTCCTTCCACGGATGCTTACGAGGCCGTAAATGGTACCTCGGCGTTCATGTACCCTTTCCGTAATGGTGCTGAGCCCCGCAATCCTGCGACCTGTCCTTTTGGAGACGGCTCCCTGGTTATGGGTTACTTCACAGCAAGCTCCTTTACGGGTGCCAACCTGGGTCGTACCAACTACATGGGCGTTGCGGGCGTTGGCAGTAACCACGCCTATCCAAACTCCTGTGAGCCACACGAAGGTATCTACGGTAACCGTTCGCGGAACACCTTTGGATCGATCCTTGACGGTTCCAGTAACACTCTGGCGTTTGGTGAGATCATTGGTGGTTACGCAAACTATCTCGGTGGAAACCGAACCCGTAACTTCTCCCAGTCTTGGATTGGTGGCGGTGCACTCCCAGTCAAATGGGGTTTGAAAAACCGTTATCCCTGTCCAATCGACAGCAATGCTGATCAGAACCCTTACTATCGAGCATGGTATCAGTTCAGCTCTGAGCACCCACAGATCACCCAGTTTGCTCTCGGTGACGGATCGGTTCGACCGATTTCCGAGAACATTGACCTGTGGCCTTGGTACTACATCGCTGGTATGCGAGATGCCCAGGTTGTCGAACTGGAAGACTAGTCAAAAACCAGGTTGATTTTTCAAGCGTACGAGGCATTTCGCCTCGTACTTTTTTTAGGATGAGATGAAAATGAAAAAAATCTACACACTGTTCGTTGTGGCGGCTCTCGTCGTTTCGACTGGAATCGTGGGTTGTGGCGGTGCTGCTGACAACTCGACAAAAAAGACCGACACATCCGGCAAAAAAGCACCCAAGATGGAAGAGGATGAATCTCAGGACAATGAGAGCGGCAAGAAGAAAACCACCGCTGCTGGTGGCGAAGCCAAAGCCGTTTCCGCTCCAGACTGATTCGCCGGGCGAATTTTGCGAATGGTTCTTTTCAGGACAATCTTTGGCTGAAAAAACAATTCGACAAATTAATTCGACAAATACAGAAAATGCGAGGAATTCTTTCCTCGCATTTTTTTGCGCGCGTACCGCTTATTTTTGCGCGCGTACCGCTTACGCTCCATCCTGCAGGAAAAAACCGGTGACCGGTTTTCGAAAGGGGTGTGGAAACTGATTCAGGATTCTTCGGCCGTGATGTATTCCCGTGAATGCAACCAGTAAATGGCGGCACCGAGATGGACTAGCGTGATGACCAACAGGACCAGGATGTGGAACAAGATGCTGTTTTCAGACAGCAGTACCTGCTCATCGATATCGGGTGGCGGACTGAAGCGGGCCGTTTTCATTGCAATGTTCCGCAGGTGATAGCCGACCGTGAAATTCCGGACGACCGCGGGTAGAAAGGCAAAGATGGTTTCGATAACCGCATAAATCAGCGCAAAGACCATACCCCGTTTGTGGGTAATCAAACCGATGTGAATAAAGATGGACGAGAGTGCCAAAGCGCCCAGCAAAAGAGCGGGCAGGATGGAATACCAGACGATCACCGGTTGGCTGGAATGGGTCAGGATTTCCATCCACTCCTGCATGGCGGGTGATGAAGTTGCATTGGGCGGCTGCAATTGCCGCGGATCCCAGCGAAATCGACTGATGATCAGGCAGGAGAGCGTCAAGGAAACCGAAGCGGTGCTGGTCGCCCAAAAGACCGCGTTCAGATATTTTCCCAGGGTGGATGAAAGTTTTCCATGGGGGCGGATGGCAAGGTAAGTCCACGTTTTCGCCTCCAGCTCCGAGAAAACGACCGGTGTCGCCCAGAGCAAAACGGCAAGGAAAATAGCCAGCAGATGAAAGATGCCCAACACGATCAGCGGAAATGGAATCTGCTGCCTCGTATTGTCAATGTTGATGGTCATTCCGATCAGGCTCAGCATGACCGGCGCGAACAGGGCCAGTACCAGGCTGGTTGCGATCCGGCTGGTGGTCAGGGAACGGGAAAATTCGAAGGCAAAAGTTGCCATGATTTTCTGGTAGAGCATGGTCAGGATTCTCCCCGGTGGATTTTCATCAAAGAGGAAAACAGTTCGTCCAGAGATCCGTCCGCGGGACGCAATTCAAAAACCTGAATTGACTCGCTGGCGCATATTCTTGTGATCTGCTCACAGACCAGCGGAAGATCGGTGGTTCCGATGGTCAGCTCTGTTTCGTCCGGAGACATTTGGATTCTCTGGAGCCTGGTGATTGCGAGCAGGCGCTGGGCCAGCAGGTAGTTGTCACTGGAACGTATCAGGATATCGGCGACATTTTTTTTGCCCCGGTTCACTGGACCGGTTTCGCCAAAACGAAGGTTTTCATGATGCGTCTGCTGGGAAGCGAGGATCTCCCGGATTTCTTCAGGGGGTCCCTCGGCCAAAAGCCTTCCGCGAGACAGCAGCAGCAGCGCGGGCTTGATTTCTTCGACTTCATGCAGGACATGACTTGCCAGGAAGATGCTCCGGTTTTTGCCCAGGTAGTTTCGCAGGAGTTCGGTCATTTCCTGCCGCCCGATAGGATCAAGACCATTGAAGGGTTCGTCGAGGATCAGAAGTTCCGGTTCGTGTGCGATGGCTTGTGCGAGCTTGGTGCGCTGTCGCATGCCAAGTGAGTAGCCACCGATTTTTCGGTGCATTGCATCGGTCATGCCGACCGTCGAAAGTGCGTTGTGCGTCCGCTCCCGGGCCTCGGACCAGTCAAATCCGATCAGTCTTGTCTGGTAATTGACCCATTCGAACGCCGAGACGTTGGAATACAGAACGTCCACCGCCGGGCAAAGCCCGATGCGTCGCAGCATCTGCTCTTTGCCCCACGGGTCTTCACCGAAAATCCTGAGTCTGCCGATCGTGGGACGGAGTTGGCCGGTAATCAGGTTGATCAGGGTGGTTTTGCCCGATCCATTGGGTCCCAGCAGTCCGTAGGCTCCCGGGCTGAGGCTCATGCTGACATCATTGACCCCATTTACCAGGCCATAAAATTTTGTCACCGAGTTGAATTCAATCATGGTTCAGGCTCGCAGGGGTGCAGAGATCCTCCGCTGAATCACCAAAACGCAAAATACGCTCAGGCCGGCGACAAAGGTGAGAAGCGTCAACGCGTAGCCATGGTTGTTCTCGAGTCCCATCACCCAGCTTTGCAGGTAGGAAAGGCAATCGTAGAGTGACACGACCCGCCAGATGGTCTCAAACTCACCCGGCTGCATTTCGCTTTGAAACAGGGCAATTCGATAAACCATCTGGTACCCCACGTATCCCAGGATCCAGATCATGAACCAGGCAAATCCGGCAAACCGGCTTTCGGAAGTCAGCGAGGAGATCATCAGGGGCAGCAGGCAACTGGGGACAATCGCCACCAGGCAGGCAGTAATGACCCGAAAGGGGAGATCCCAGGTGGTCAGAACAACACTCAGGCTGGGGGAAAGCAAAACGCCAAACAGGTACAGGGCCAAGGCGGGGAGAATGGTCACAAAACCAACGTAAAATCCGACCACGGAAAATTTCCCCAACAGGTAATCGAGTCGCGTAATCGGTTTGCTGAAATAGAACAGAAAAGCACGAGAGCGGATGTCCCTGGAAATCAGGGGTGGAGCAATCAGTCCAATCAGCAAAAGGACGGCAAATCCCTGGGTTCGCCGCAACATCTGCAACAGGATGAAAGACCAGACTTCACCGCGGGCGGCATCCGGTTCTTTTGAGAAGGCGTCGACCAAATGGTTGACTTCCCCGGGGGGCGCAAAAAACTGGAGGATGGTGACGACCTGTGAATAACCTTCAATTCCGTCGGTCACGGAGTCACCATCCGGCGACCATCGCGTGCTGGCTGCTGGATCACCTTCGTCGGTTTGGGAATCGGCTACCTTATCAAAGCGATCCCGGTTTTCCACGTACTGCTCGTAAAAGAAGAACAGGCCGCCTACCAGCAGGGTGGGGAACCAGGCGACAAACATGATCCGCTTGATCCACTGGCTCTTGAATACGATGCGAATTCCAACCGCCGCAATGGTCAGCCACCGCAAAGAGGCCGAACCCAGCTTGCCATTCCAGCTTCGGTATCCCAGGTCATTAACCGGCACGGGCATCTTCTCCCACGACGTCGCGGAACAGGGTTTCAAGCGAATTCCGGGCTGGAATAACGGAGCGTATCAGGATCCCGGACTGGATGGCCGCCTGCCAGACCTGTTGCGGTAGCTGACCGGTCTCGGTACGAACGACCATCCGGTTTTCCGATGCCGGTTCCACAACGATTCCGGTCCTTGCCAGGACGGCACAAAATCTTTGCGAATCACCCTCAACGGTAAGGGTCAGGTCGGGGGATTCAGGCCGGTGAACGTTTTCCAGGCGATCTGCCATTTTCATTTTTCCGTTGGCCATGATCAGGACGTGATCACAGATTTGTTGGACATCTCTCAGGATATGAGTTGACAGGATCACCGTCTTCCCATGCCTCAACGCGAGGTTGCGGACACGGTTCAACATCGATTCGCGGGCTTCCGGGTCGAGACCGGATGTCGGTTCATCAAAAATCAGAATGGGTGGATCCGCCACGATGGCCTGTGCCACCTTGGTCTTTTGCCGCATGCCCGTGGAGTAAGTTTCGATTTCACGATACCGTTCCTGACCAATATCGCAGTAATCCATGATTTCATGCGCTCTTCGCAGTCCCTCCAGCGATGACATTCCCGAAAGGCAGGCTGCATAACGTACCACTTCCACACCGGACATGCCGGCAATGTACGAGTCGTCTTCGGGCATGTAGCCGATCAGGGACCGGATCCGCGTTCCCTCTCCCAGCAGGTCGCGTCCCATCACACGACCGTTCCCGGATGAAATGCGTACCAACCCAAGAATCACCTTGATCAGGGTCGATTTGCCTGCTCCATTGGGCCCCAGCAAGCCAGTGACACCCGGTTGAATATCAATCGTCACGTCATCGAGAACCTTTTGGCTCCCGTAGTGCTTCACGATGTGATTCAGTTCAATCAGTTCGGTCATGGAGTAAAATGAGGGTCGTTCAGGGGCCTCCCGTTCGGCACTCATGATAACCTGCCTGTCAAACGGCAGGTATGCCCGAACCTGGGTAAACGGTTGGTGAGGAACTCAGGATCGCGAAATCCAGGGGAGAGTAAAAATCCGGTGAACGCGAAATTCTCCGGCGGAGAATTTGTGACCCACGGCCCCAGGCTCTATGATGATAAAATGTTGAAAACGATCCCCGCTGACTCCCGACTACTGATTTTTGCGGCTCTGGCCGTCTTCATCGGGTGCGAGAATCTGGTTGCCCAGTCAGGGGGTGTCAGGTCTCGCCAGCCGGTCCCCCACAACGGTATTTATGAGGGAGAATTTCATTTCAAGCGGGAGGCACCCGCCCGGGTGCAGCCCATGGGGCATTTTGGTCCTGGCTGGAGCAGGAATGCCCATCTCCTGTGGGATGGCAAACCGGGAGAACGCTGTCGGTTGCTGTTTCACGTGGTGCATTCCTCGCGCTATCGAATGCGACTGCAGTTCACCCAGGCACCCGATTACGGCGTTTTTCGGGTCGAGCTAAATGGCAAACCGGTGGCTTCGCAGGTCGATCTCTATTCCGGAAAGGTGCAACTTTCAAATCCGCTGGATCTGGGTCAGAAGAAACTTGCAGCCGGTACGCATGAATTGACTTTTCATCTGACGGGAGCCAATTCCAGGGCGGTTCACTTTCGCAAGGATCGTTACCTTCTGGGGCTGGATTACCTTGAACTGAAAAACCTCGAGCCCGGGTCTGGCAGCGGTTTGGCGCCTCCCGCAAGAGTTTTGCCGGGAATGACGCAGACGCAGTTTCATCAATTCCTCCAGGCCCACTGCCTGCGTTGCCACGGTGCTGAGAAAAAAGAGGGCCGATTGGACCTGCGGGCATACCTGAAAACTGAATCCCTTGCTGGTGACCTCAAATTGGCGGGCAAAATCGCCGCGGCTCTTGAAAATCGGGAGATGCCCCCTGCGGAGACCGAACCACAGCCCCCACGCGATTCAAGGGATAAGGCGATCCGCTACCTGAAAAACATGGTTGACCAGCGGGTTCAGGCTACCGGCGATTTACCGAAAATTGTCATGAGGCGACTCAACCGGCTGGAGTACAACAATGCCGTGAGTGATCTCCTGAATCTGAAAGGGGACCTTTACCCCCTGCCGGAAAAAGTACTTCGATCGGATTATCCCTATTTTGATCCAGCCTCCGGGTTTTTTCCGGATCAGCTGCGAATTGGGAACCGGGCACTGGGAAAATTCCAGGTAGAAAGACAGATCCTTACGGGAGTCGTCCCCTTTGCAATCGATCTCCAGGCAGAACATGGATTCAACAACCGGGGAAGCGAGTTGGGGATTTCACCGCTGCTCCTGGAGACATTCCTGAAGCTTGGAGACTCCATCGTCAGCAGTCCCGAATTTCCCGACTATTGCCGTGATTACAAATCCGTGTTCACAATCGGTTCCGCAGCCAAGAGGGACGAGATCCGGAAAGAGTCCCGGCAACGGATCCAGAGGCTGATGTTTCGTGGATTCAGGAAAAAGGTGGACCCGCACCTTCTCGATCGCTATCACCGGTTCTTTCTGGCGGATTTCGCGGTGTCGGGGTCTTTTGAGGCTTCGATGAAAAAAGTCGTGGTCGCGCTGCTGGCTTCACCGCATTTCCTGTTTATCAGCGAACAGGGGATGAGCGAAAATAAGGTTTCCCGGCAGAGGCACCCCAAGCTCGACGATTTTGAACTTGCCAGTCGTTTGTCGTTTTTTCTCTGGAACAGTCTGCCTGATGAAACTATGCTGCAGCTGGCCAGCAGTGGAAAGCTCTCGGAGCCCCGGGTGCTGGCTGTCCAGGTGCATAACATGCTGCTCTCTCCCAAAAGCCAGTCACTGTCACAGGATTTTGCCCGGCAATGGTTGCGGTTGGATCAGCTGATTACCTCGGTTCCCGATGAAAAACGTTTCCCGCAGTACTATTCGAGAATCGGCTGCGAATACTGGAAGTTCGGCCTGCAGACGATGATCGAACCGCTGCTGCTTTTTGAGAGCATCGTTGTCGAAGACCGTTCGATCATGGAATTGATCGACTCGGACTATTCTTTTCGCAGCGCGGAACTGCAATCCTGGTACCACGAAAAAAAACCTTTCGCCAACAGGGGAATGATCAACCGGTTCAACACCAACCAGCAGGACTTCCTGCGGAGGAAGTTGGATTCCCGACGTGAGGGGGGCGTGATGACAACCGCCGCAGTAATGACAATGACCTCCTCGCCGTTGCGTACCAGCCCGATCATTCGAGGTGCCTGGGTGGCGACGGTCATCCTGAATCAGCCACCCCCACCTCCCCCCGATGTCGTCCCTGAAATAGAGGCTGATGACGCCGTGATCGAGGCCCGGGGGATGACGGTCCGGCAGCGTTTGCGGCAGCACCAGGAGAACCCGAGTTGTGCATCCTGCCATGCCCGGATCGATCCTCTCGGTTTTGCCCTGGAAAACTATGATGCGGTTGGCCGCTGGCGGGACACCTACCGTTCGGGGTTGCCGATCGACAGCAGTGGGAAATTGTTGGGCAGGTACGAATTCAAAGACGTGATTCAGCTCAAGGATGTTTTGTTGAAACACCCGGAAATCTTTACCCGTGCCTTTGTGGAACACCTTCTCTCCTATGCCCTGGCACGGGAGCTTGAGATTTCCGACAAGCCCGCAGTGGATCGCATCGTTCGGAATGTGCTGGCCGACAATGGAAAATTTTCCAGGGTGGTCACGGAGATAGCCACGAGCTATCCCTTCCTGCACAAGACGAATGCCAGCGGCCAGCCCCAGCCGACTCCAGAATCGAAACCGGAGCAATGAGATGATATTGCATCAATGGAATTTTTCACGAAGAGCCTTCCTGCGGGGTGCCGGTGCAGCGGTTTCGCTGCCCCTGCTGAATATCATGTCTCCCGGAACGGCGCTTGGATGTCAGTCGCCCAGTGTGGTCAAGCGTGCGGCATTTTTCTACGTTCCAAACGGGGTCGTGCAGGCGGCCTGGCACCCGAAGGAAACGGGCCGCGGCTTTGCGCTCAGCCCAACACTGGAACCCCTGGAAAAAGTCCGGAACAGGATCTCCGTCTTTACCAACCTGGACCGGGTCAAGGTTTCGGGGACCGATGGACATGCCCAGGCATCGACCTGCTGGTTGAGCAGCGCCTCACCGGAGGAGCTCTCTCCGGCCGGTTACCCGCTGAAGAGGACGATCGACCAGATAATCGCTGACGAAACCGGAAAGCTGACGCCGTTCAGGTCTCTCGAACTGAGCTGCAATCCTTACCAGGACAACCGGGAATCGGTCTACTTTGACAATGTGTCCTGGTATGGACACGGTCAGGTGGCCCAGTCGATGCGAGATCCGGGAAAAGTTTTCGATCGCCTGTTCCAGGTGACCGAACACCGTAAACATGCCAGCGTGCTTGACCTGGTCCAGGGGGATGCCAATTCGCTGATGAAAAAGCTGGGAACGGAAGACCGGGACAAGCTACAGGGCTACATGGAATCGGTGCGGACGGTGGAAAAACAGATTCAGCGCGTTCAGAATCGCCAGCAGGCCATGGGCGACCTGAAGCTCCAGCGGCCTGCGGTTCCCTGGCAGAAAATGCGCCGGGATGAATACATTCAGACCATGGGTGACCTGATGATTCTTGCCTTTCAAACCGACCTGACCCGGGTCGCGTCCCTGATGGTCGCGCCAGAGAGGTGGGGAACTCCCCAGGTGGTGCACGGGCTGTTTGACCGGCCGATCGTTCACCATTCCATGACTCACGAGCAACACAACCCTCAGGTGCGTGCTGATCTTGCCCGCTTGGATCGATACCATGTTGATCAGTTTCGCCTGCTGGTGGAAAAAATGGCGAGTGTGAAGGAGGGCGATTCAAATCTCCTCGACCAGTCTCTCTTCCTGTTTGGTTCGGGACTGAGTAGCGGGAAAACCCATGTCTATTCGGATCTGCCGATCGTGATTGCCGGTTCCGCAGGTGGCGCGATCGAAACGGATCGTCACACCCGGTCCTGTCCTGGGACTCCTGTGGCCAACCTGTGGCTGTCGTTGTTGCGAAGTTTTGGAATCCGGCGTGATCGGTTGGGCGACTCCAATGGAGTTGTCCCGCTGCGGTCCTAGAGTGGGTTCCTGTTGGTTCAGCCTTCGAGTGGCAGCGCTTTGGTCAAGGACGACCGAAAGTCCCGGAAGTCATTCCAGAGACCTGCGGGGACAGTGGATCTTCAGGTAGACGAGCCAATGAAAATTCGTCGGTTGCATCAGGCAGGCCGATACCCCGGATTTCATTCAGGTGCCAATGTTGTCAATGGAAAGAATGTCTTCGTTGGGTCGGGTAGCGGCATGCTTGCCGGTTTTGAAAGAAGCAGGAATCGATTTGGTAGGCTGCGATACTGGGGAGGCAGCGTGCTTGAGCCATTGAAGACCCATCAGCCGTTCAGGAAGGTCGAGGTAAATGCAGGTCCATGGGAACCAGGTCTATGGGGAAACAAGTCCAGCGGTGCTCTAAAGAGCGATGGATCTTCGGTGCTTCCGTTTGACCTTTTTCTCGAGATGCGAGTTGTCCTTCTTCTTGGGTTCGACGTAATTGGGCAGGTAATCCTCAATTTTCAGCGGATCGAGAAGGCGGTTGATCCGTTTTTCGATTTCGGTCAGCAATCTTCCCTGTTCACGGGAGATGAAGCTGTAGGCTACCCCTTCACGACCCATTCGGCCGGTCCTTCCTACCCGGTGGACGTAATCATCTGAGAGTTCGGGCAGGTCGTAGTTGATAATATGTGAAATCCCGGACACGTCGATTCCGCGACCCATCACGTCTGTGGCGACCAGGATCTTGAATTTTCGGTCGCGAAAATTCTGCATGGTCCGATTTCTGATGCTCTGGGACAGGTCGCCATGGATGCACTGCACACCTTTCATGATCTTGTCCAGCCGCCTGTAGATTTTTTCTGTGCGGATCTTGGTTCGACAGAAGACAATGGTCTGTTTTGGTTTTTCCTTTTCCAGCAGTTTGACCAGCAGTTCCGTCTTGTATTTTTCCTCAACCTGCAAATAGTACTGGTCAATGCTTTCAGCCGCCAGTTGGCTTGGCGAAAAGTTGACAAGTTTGGGTTGGTACATGTACCGCTTGGCAAGTTGCAGGATTTCTTCCGGAACCGTGGCGCTCAAAAGCAGCGTTTGCCTGTCATCGGGACAATTTCGAAGAATCCACTCAATGTCCGGTCGGAATCCGATGTCGAGCATCCGGTCGGCCTCATCGAGAACCACGGTTTCCAGGCTGGTCGTGTGAAGCGATCTTCTTTTGATCAGGTCGATGATTCGTCCGGGAGTTCCCACCACGATGTGAGGTTTTTGATCCAGGCGTTGCGACTGCTGTCGGATCGGTTTTCCACCGTAGACGGCAACCGACCTGACATCACTGGTGGAGGACAGTTTTTCCACTTCGGCAGTCACCTGCAACGCCAGTTCGCGGGTAGGCACGACTACCAGCGCCAACGGTCCCCCGGGCGCCTTGCGACCGGCCGTCAACTGAATCAGGGGGATGGTGAATGCGGCTGTCTTGCCGGTTCCGGTCTGGGCTTGTCCGATAATATCCAGGTCATCCATTACCAGCGGATAAAGGCCTGCCTGAATCGGAGTTGGCGCAACGTATTCCGCCTTGGCGAGAGCCTTGGACAGGAACGGGTCCAGGTCAAGAGAATCGAACGAAAGTTTGCAAGTTCTTTTTGAGGACTTTGACAATTTTGGCAGGAATCCTTGAATGATTGCGACAACTGGAAAGAGTGGATACTGTTTTCGTCAAGCGCGGCTCGATCGGGACTGCC
>JAYZFP010000067.1:0-7520 GCA_036336715.1 Planctomycetota bacterium | reverse complement strand
AAAACACCAATCTTCATTGCTTCTCCCCGTCAAACGATCACGGATCGCGCTCTGGACGCTGGTTCAGGATGGAAAGTTCTCCCGCACATAAGACAGGACTTTTTGCTGATTTTCCTGCAGCGTTCCTTCTGCCAAAAACGCACCGGCCGCAGCCTTGTGACCGCCGCCATCAAACTTTTCAGCCACACCGCTGGCCGTCAGATCGCAGCGACTGCGGAAACTCAACTTGAAACCGCCGGATTTTTGTTCCACAAAAATCACGGCAAAGCGGGTTCCTTCGATTTCCAGTGTCAAGTTGATCAGGTCTTCGGTATCCGAGGGAACAGCCCCCGTGTCCTCGAAATCCTGCAAGGTGATGTAGGTGTGAACCAGCTGACCATCCAATTCGGTCTGCGTGCGGGCCAGAACGGTCCCCCGCAAACGGACACGCCCCAGGGTTTCCTTTTCATAGAGTTCACCATAAATTGCCGCCGGTGACGCCCCGGCATCGATCAACCGGGAAGCACACTGGTAGGTTCCGCTTCCGGCGGAGGGAAAGCGATACCAGCCGGTATCGGTTGCGATGGCGGCAAACAGTGGAGTTGCAATCTCCGGGGTCAGCTCGACACCCAGGGCATCTGCTGCCTCCATGACCAGGCGGCCCGTGGCTTCGGCCTGGGTATTCTTGAAAAGCTCGGCCCCCAGATCATCTTCGCTGACGTGATGGTCCACTACCAGAACCTTGGCATCCGTATCGCGAATCACATCGCCCATCGGGCCAAGCTGCGCCCAGGCACTGGTGTCGAGGATCATCAGCACCTGGTCATCGATTTCAGCTGGCTGAACCTGTTCGTGAATGGCCTGAATCCGGTTGGTTGGATCAATAAACGCCAGGTTCGGCGGCGTGCCCTGTCCGTTGACAATTCGAACCTTCTTGCCGTACGCCTCAAGAACGCCCAGCATCCCCAATTCACTTCCCAAAGCGTCGCAATCAGGGCGAATGTGGCTGATGAGGCAGAACGAATCATGTTCATCAATCACCTGTTTGAATCTGTTCCAGTCAATCATTCCGCTTTTTCCTGAGTTGGGAGTCTGCCTGCAGCACCTGGACGTTTGTGGACAGGTAGCAGGGGAAATTGTCTCGATTAAAAATCGCCTCACCGAAAAACGCCAGCGAACCGGAAGACGGCTTGCTGAAGGTGATGGTGTAGGATTCATTGTCATTCTTTTGCAAGGTTTCCGCCGTCCACCGGGACTTGCGAAAATCCCTCGTGTCGGAGCTTGCCGACCAAACCTGGATTTTGTCAGGTCGCTCGGCAGCTGTCATGGTCAATACAACCCGCCCCTCCGATTCTCGGCTACGCCATTCGAATTTTGGCATGGCCTGTCTGCCGGATGCTGCCAGATGCAAACCATGAATGCTTCCGACAATCCTTGAAAAATCGTTCAACCCATGACCGTTGTTGGGAACATAGACCACATTTTTTTCCCCTTTCAGATCGTCCCAATAGAACTTGAGGGCATCGACAGGCCAGTAGGCATCGTTGGTTCCGATCAGGATCAGCTTGGATTGAGTCAGCCGATTCCGGTAAGAGTAAGGATCCACAATCTCCCGCAGTGTTTTTCCCTTTTCCGTAGAAAGCAGGTCCTGCAGCCCCCGATCGGTATAATCCTGGATCTGCCTGGAAAAACTGCCCCAGGCTTTTTTCTGATGTTCCATTTGAGGTTTCATGTTCAGAACGTCGATCACCATCGGCGCAATGGCATTGACACGCGGGTCGGTTGCTCCGGTCAGCCAGGTTGTCCATCCCCGCTTGGATGCGCCCGTTACGGTGAACGATTCGAGGGACAAATTCCACTTTTCCCGGACGACCTGGATACTGGTGTCCATCGCCCTGTGAGCCGATTTAACCATCGGCAGAAGAAGAGGCCAATGGTCATCACCCGAACGAATGAACTGTTCAAAGGTGTAAGCGATGATCTGGTCTTCGTACTTTCCATCAAACAACGGTTGGTTGGGAACCTGCAACAAAACGGCCACGGGAGATTTCAACTGCTCCGCTACCTGGACCATCCTGGCCGCATCACGCGGAAGTTCCTCCGGTTGCTGTTCCAATTCCGGCTTCCAGCTTCCCCCGCCAATCAGCAATAGCCCCTGCCGGCAGTCTTTCCTGCAGGACCTGGGCTTGATCAGGTACAGTTGATGCTTCCAGGGCGTCCCCTTCCAGGTCTGCGAGGTCAGGACCATAGCCAGGTAATCCGCCTTTCCCGATTTGCCCTGATCCAGGATCTTCCACGAATAGCTCTCATCCTGCTTTTCGAGATACCTGTCGAGAGCAGTGGGCGGGCTTCCGACTCGCAGCTGTCCCGAGACATCTGCCGTCAGCAAGAAACCCACAACCAGGAGGCTGAAAGCGGTCACCAAGTTCAGTTTTTCTTTCATGATTTGATCCTGCTAACCTGTTGAAGCGGGTTGGAGCTCAAGGGTTCCCCACAGGCTGGGGTCTTCAGCAAAGGGAAATTCGGAACCCACACTGAAATACTGCCCACCCAGTTCCCGGTCGACAATCGAATAAGTGAAACCGAGCCGTGGCTGTTCGCCCGGATCGTATCCGGACAGGACGGTTGCGGGAATCAGCACACTGAGCCGATATCCGGTACCGGTATTTCTCGACGCAATGGGAATCGGCTCGGCATTCAGGGACCTGGATTCCTCCCGGGCCCGGTTGATTTTCAGCATTGTTGAGAGTGGTTTGTCACTTGCGGAACCTGCACCACTGGGCATCATCAGAAACCGGTGACAGAAACGGGAAGCACGATGAATATTCCGGGTATCACGCGTATCAATCCAGAGCTGGATGTGGTCGCTGTCCTCGAGGCGTGTGTCCCGACACCACGGTTGTTGCAACTTTCCATCAACGGTGACGTCAAAAAAAAGGCCACGGGTCGACCAGCCACAACGGACCTCCGCAAAGGGCTTTTCGCGATCCAGTTCCTGGAATCGGGGAAGCAGGTACTCGTCCCCAAGTTCAACGCCACCTGCAGACCACTTCAGGTCCGTTTCGAGCACGGGAACGGCAAATCGAAAAACAAATGTGGGAGAGAGAATCTGTTCAGACATGGTTTATCAGCAATTGAAAAGGGTCTCGGAATTGTCCCTCAATACCTGCAGACCAAGTTCGATGGCTGCCTCTTCACTCCAGGCTCGATCCACGACAAATTTTTCCGCCAGCACCTTGGCCAGGATACGTTTGTACATGTTGAATTTGGGCAAGGCGAACTCCATCTTGTACATGTCGCTGTAGTACCCGATCTGCTTGTTTCGGGGCACGGCTTCCAGTCTCGCTGCGGCATCCTGCTCGATGTAGGTGGGTGTATTGGAATACCACCAATGCCCGTTGGTCACAACATTGGGAAAAATCCAGGAATAGCTGACAAGCTCCTGGTTGGTCACACTCGCCAGAACGGAAACTGGAAAGGTGACATCACTGAATCGGTTGAACAGTGTCTTGTACTGAATCAGTGAGACACGGCTGTCGTACAGATCCTGACCCTGGAAGACACCGCTTTCATAGACGCCCCGGTTGACGCCAATCATCAGGTCAAAGGGCAGGTGATTCTGGGAACAGTTTTCCGCAAGCTTCCAGAAAACGTAACGGGCTGCTGCCTCCCTGTCGGCGGGATTGGCATCCATGCCCCTGGACAGCAGGGAGTCAATCGCTTTGTCCGCCCGACCGTCCACGATCGGCTCGGGAGCAAAACAGGGCGGCAGGGAGATCGCACAGGCCTTCGCCTGATGATCCACAAAATAGGAAAACAGTTTTTCAATGGCGGAATCAATGCTCGATCGATCGCTGACATCGATTCCAGTTGCCGCCCGCAGACGATCCTGGGTTTCCGGCCGGGCAAGGTGAAAAACAAGATCATCGGTTCTCAGGCAGGGAATAAATCGCCCCGTGTCAAATCCCTCCAGCGGATCATCAAAGTCGTTGGTCAGGAAGACTCCCTTGAGTCCGCTTTTTTCAAATACCTGGTCACACCAGTCCCCCGCATCCAGTTTTTCCTGGACGGCGTCAAAAACCGATTCCCAGTTTTCCGGAGTCATCGGTTCGGCAACTTCAAACAACGAAGCCAGCATTTCCTGCAACCAGCTGTATTGCACGGTATTGCTGAGGCAATCAAACTTTTCCACCAGTCTCTGCACGAGTTCCCGTGGAGAAAAGTCTCCCTCGATTTTTTCTTTTTCCAGCCCGGCGGAATGGGCCAGTTCCGTGTAATAGTGGTATCCCAGGATGTCCGCGAGCGTGGAAGCCGACGGATCGAGAGCATTGATGTGGGTGTGGGGATCAATAAACGAAACCGAATTCAGTTCGTCAAAGATCCGACCTCTCAGGAGCTTGGATGTGGAATTGTCTGGCATGTATCCGACCGGAAGCGGACTGAAAACTGTTATTATCTACGAAGACGCTCAAAAAAGATATGGACGACCACATCCGTTGAGTCAGGTTCCTGTTGCCGGAGGTTCCCCGCGGAACCTTGCGGCCCAACCCTGGCCAAGAGGAACGCACCTACAAAAAAAAGGGGCGGAAACAAATCCGCACCCCGTAAGATGAAGCCAGGTTGCTGAATCAGCCTAGTTGAAAAGCTGCCGGATACCGAAGGTAAAGAACGTTCCCAGGCTGAAATTCAATATTTCCTCTACAGGCTTGTGTCGGAGGATCAGTTTGTCCCCGGGGGCAACCAGGATCCGGCTGCGCGGCTCGTTGATGGCCTTCACCAGGTCGACCTCGATGGCAATCTGGCGATTGCCGGGCAATTCACGCAGCACGATCAATTGACCGGGAGGAATCTGGCCAATGAACTGGGCAGCATTGCCTAATCCGCCGCCGCCACCGTTCTGTTGCTCGACCGCACCAAATCCCTGCTTGGCGATTGACATGGCCGTCAGCACGTCCAGGTCGTAGTCGCGAGGCAGGGGATACTCGCCCCCACCGAGCAGTCCAGCGGTATAAAAAACCTCTTTTTCACGTGACGCCACAACAACAATGTCGCCGTCGCCGAGGATCACGTCTTCCGGCTTGAAGTCCGGTACCTCGTCCGGTGCGAGGCGGAGTGGAATGCGAACCGCGTCATCCAAATCGGGCAGCTCGGGGGGAACAAAACAGGGATCCCGGTTGACGTGGTAATTTTGATAGTGCTCCAGAATCCGCCGGTCTTTTTCGGCGTAATCCCGTGAGGTTCCGCCACGGTAAATTTTGACCTCGTTTTTTGCCCGGAAACCGGGCAAGCCACCAGTCAGGCTGAGGGCCTGCAGAACATCGTTCTTCCCCTCTTCCAGTTGCAACACGGTCCCCAAACCTGCCGAGGTGGTCCGCTGAACACTCAACCCGTTCTGGGTGGTTTCGTTGGCGGCCGCGTTCATGAAATTGTCCTGCCGAACCACCAGAACCCGGTACGTTCGCTCTTTCATGAGGGTCACAATGGTCCGCACCTCCGTGATGTCCGCCGGCCGGGTGTCAGCATCATCAGCGGGTTCACCCTCCCCCTTTTCCTCGGCAGTCTTCTTGACCTTCAGAATGCCCGCCTTGGCATACGCTGAGCGGATGGCCGCCTCAGCCTCTTCCACCGTCATGCCCTTGACGAAGATGGGCTGAACCAGGGGAAGTGGCAAAGTGCCGTTGTCACGCACGGGCACCGGGTAGCCGATGGCCGGGGGCAAATCGGTCAACCCATCCGGCAGGCGAATGGGGGGTGCCTCGTTCAATCCTCCCAGGACTCCATCGATGAAAATCCCCAACACATCTCCCTTGTCCAGCAGATACTGTTTTTCGGGGGGTCTTCGAAGCCGGGCGAAATCGAGGGAACGCGTATTGTTGGTTGGCTGGACCAGCAGTTCAGCCGGGACGCGATCGGCAGGAATCGCATCAATGGGAGCTACAATCTGGGTGCACCCTGTCATCCACAGGTTGAACAGGGCCAGCGTCAGAAGGCTGCCGGCTCGGGTGATTCTTGAAAACTGGTTGTCGTTTTGGGTCGACATTTTTGCCATGCTCCAAAAAAGCGTTTTCGATTAAATGAAAAGCTGGTTGTACGGGTTGTTTTTCAGTTGCCAGGATTGCCGGTGAACGGAACGATCGGTGGCAGCCCATTGATGGAGGGCACGCCTTGCCCCCCTTTTTGAATTTGGCGGGAAGTTCTGGGGACTTGTGGAGAAGTCTTTCGGTCCCCGGAAAAATCGGCCGCGGAGCCGTTAGCGGGAAGGATCTTGCTCGACAGGACTTTACTGGGAAGGGGAACCTCGCGGGCAACCTGAACGACCTGTCCCTTACGGGAACCTGAATCGGGTTGCCTGAAGAAAAATGCCCCCTTGTCCTTTGCGTTGGACTTTCCCGGTTCAACGGTCTCTTCAAACGGGACCCAATCTTCGCCCGTCCCGGATGGACCCGGCTGAATCGGAACCTCGTTGGCTCCATTGTATTGGGACGAAACCGGGACCCGGTAGAGATTCGCCAGGCCATCCTCCCGGGCGGCGGTCACGCCAGCCGAATATCCGTTGAACCAGTCATTGACGGCACCCTGTCCGCCGGCGCTCTGATATTTCCAGTTCCAATAACGGCGTGGAGGAACGACCGGCAGACAACCGTCTCCCCCCTGCAACATGTCGTGATAGCCCTCCAGGAATCCGTCCATAAACGGGCCGGAGCTGTCTTTGCCATAGCGTTGGAAAAAAGCACGTTTTCCCCAGACGAAATCTCGCCAGTCGGTGACGGTCTCATCAATGGTCCGCAGGCCACGGGCCCATGGTACACACCCGGGCATCAAACAGGTGATGCACAAGGCGAGAAGCAATGCAGCTTTTGAAGAGTATTTTGGAATGGGCATTCGGCCTACCTGGTCCCTACTTGAATGCGAATATGCGTTCTACTCCACACTAGGAGCATCGCTGTATCAGGTAAATCGCCATTCCCAATGAATGAATTTAACGAAGTTACCGATTATCACGGTATTAACTGAAAAAAGAGTTGTTCCGAATGTTTGGAACAAGCAGATTCCGACAGCTAGCATGGACTGCATTGCATAAGCGGCGTCCAGCGCCATGACACCGGCATTCCCTTCCAGGGTCTGCTGGCACAAAACACCTGAAGTCCCTCTGAAATGCCCTGTTGCGAACCGCGTCCCAGCGGGGATCAAGGCTCGGAATTGAAGGCATCAATCAACTTGGCCCCCTTGTAGAGGCAATAGATGATCTCTTCATTGATCGGGGGTTCGGAACGTACCTCAAAAGCCCGGACACTGTTGCCATCGACGAAAGCGATACATGCCTGATCTTCCACCTGGCACTGGGCAACGGCCAGAATTTCTCCGAAGAAGACCGCCAGGATCCCGGTTTTGATTTCGCTGGCACCGTAATCATGCAAGCGACGTTCCAACTTGAAAAGATCGGTTTTGCGATGGGGTGAAAGACTGGACATGTCCAGCTCAAAAATGTCCTCGTGCTCACATTGCCAGCCGGCAAATACGGAGTACAGGTCGTCCGATTC
>JAYZFP010000066.1:0-19343 GCA_036336715.1 Planctomycetota bacterium | reverse complement strand
AAACGGTTTCTGGGTCGATCCGGTGGAAATCACCCTTGAGTCGATCGAACAATCCCTTTCGGGCGATTACATCCCCGGAATCAGTCCGGAGGGTGGCCCGCAAAGCGGGGAGCAGCCGATGGATCCCCTGCCACCGGTTGGCGATCCTCAAGCAAACCGGTTCCCGGGAGACAGGGGCGGCTTTTCGGGCTACCGCTCCACAACCCAACGGGGTGGAGAGAACCGCTTCCCCGGCACGAACCACTTGAGGGAAAGGGGCAGATTCACCGAGACCTCCAATTTCACAGGCACGACCAGTGGGGAACTTGTGACTTACCCCGAACGTGCCCAGGCAGGAGCCGGCTCGGGAAAGGTCTTCCGTTCCTCGGAGTCGCTGATTGCCGGACGACCACCGAAGAGAAAAACCGACACCCGATCGTTGTATTCCAATTTTGATCGTGACCGGAAAGTTTCCCGGCCCGGCAATCGCGCGGAGGCCGACTCCACCCCGAGGCGTACGGCAACCCGCATTCGAACCCGCAAAATCGTCGATCGTCGTGTCAACCGCGCGACCCACGACCAGGAGCAGGCTCCACCCCGAATTGCCCCTTTTCCTTTTCAGCTGAAAAACTGACGGAGATCACTGGCACCACCATTGACCCGGACGGCACTCTCAACAACCATGAACCGGGTAGCCGCTGAATCCTGGGGCTCGCACCCGGTTTTCCCTTCCGTTTCGCCATTTTTGAGCGCATGTACACCGTCAAAGAGATTTTCTTTTCCATCCAGGGCGAGGGAGCATGCAGCGGCAAACCGGCGGTCTTTTGCCGTTTTTCAGGCTGCAACCTCTGGAATGGTCAGGAGAAGGACCGGGCAAGTTCCCTGTGTGATTTTTGCGATACCGACTTTGTCGGTACCAACCGCGACGGCGGAAAATTCAACACCGCCGGGGAACTAGCCAGTGCGATTGACAGCAGGTGGCCATCGGAACAACCCCACAAGCATGTCATCTGTACCGGGGGCGAACCCCTTTTGCAGCTCGACCAGCCGCTGGTGGATGAGCTGAAACGGATCGGCTTCGAAGTAGCTGTGGAAACCAATGGCACACTCCTGCCACCAGCGAATATCGACTGGATCTGTGTCAGCCCGAAAATCGGCGCCCCACTCAAGCTGAGATCGGGCAACGAACTGAAGCTGGTTTACCCGCAACCGGGAGGGGATCCCGCCCGGTTTCTGGAACTCGATTTTCAGCGATTTTTCCTCCAGCCAATGGATGGACCGGAACAGGAAAAAAACATTGCCGCAGCCTTTGAATATTGCCAGCTCCATCCCACCTGGGAATTGAGCATTCAAAAGCAGAAACTGGTGGGGATTCGTTAGGGCCTGTTTTGACATCCCGGCAGGAACCTGCTCCAGCGGTTGCCATGGGTCAGGGTTGAATTTGCAGAACCGGATCACCCAAAACCTCGAATTTCGGTTCGATACCGAGACCGGGTGCCGTCGAGGCTGACATCCTTCCGTCGATGCGCTGCGGTGCATTGTCAGCGATACTCACCGTGGTGTAGCTGTTGAAGTCCGTCGAGGTAAACAGAAGTTCTTCGGGTGTGCTCTGGGCCAGGTGCGCGATGGCGGCGGTCGTCAGATCTCCCCCCCAACTGTCTTCGAGCGTCATGGCAATGCCCAGCGATGCACACAGATCGCGAGCCTGCCTGGCCCGCGTCAAACCACCGAATTTGCTGATCTTGATATTCACCACATCCATGGCCCGGTCAGCAGAGGCACGCAGAATCATGTCTACCGAATCGATCACTTCGTCCAGAACAAACGGCAGGCTGGTTCTTTCCCGGATTGCCAGGCACTGTTCGTAGGTAGCGCAGGGCTGTTCGATGTAAACGTCCAAATCCCTGACGGCATTCACGACTCGCATCGCTTCATGTTTGAGCCATCCGGTATTGGCATCGGCAATCAACTTGTCTTCGGGGTTGAGAACTTCCCGGACAGCACGGATTCTTTCAATATCCTCGTTGGGATCACCACCGACTTTCAACTGAAAACGGCGGTAGCCTTCTGCGTGGTAGCCGCGGACGTTTTCCGCCATTTCAGCGGCAGGGCGTTGCGAAATGGCCCGGTACAGGACAACATCCTCTCCGTACCGGCCGCCCATCAATTCGCATACGGGCAAACCGGAGAACTTGCCGAGGATATCCCAGCAAGCAATATCGATGGCGGACTTCACGTAGGGGTGACCTTTGAGCAGGTAGTCCATCTGCCTTGACAGTTTGGTCAGTTCGAGCGGATTTTCACCCAACAAATGCGGACCGATTTCCTGGATCCCAGACCGGACCCCCGCTGCGTAGGCGGGCAAGTACACCGGTCCTAGAGGACAGACCTCGCCGTACCCAACCACACCCTCGTCCGTCCGGATCTCCACCACGGTGGAATCGAAAACTTCAACACTTTTCCCTTCGGACCAGCTGTACTTGCCTTCGGTCAACGGGAGATCCACCTGGTAAGCCTGGATGCCTGTAATTTTCAACGGTCAGTCTTTCTCAAGAGGTTCAGGAAAAGTGTTTCGCGGACCCGCCCGCTTGGCGAACCAGTCCGGGAGGAGACCGGCTGACAATTTTAAAGGGTGTCCGGCAACAGTTACAGTGCAGGCATCGCCACGCATGATGAAAAAAGCCGTTGACGCAAAAACGTCAACGGCCGGCTTCCTGTCAGCATTGCTGCGGCGGTTCACTCCTCATTTGCCAAGTTCGTTGGCGATCCGTTCCGCACCGTAGATGTATTTCATTGCATCGCGGATAAAGTTGGAGTGTACGCTGACCGATCGGGCCTGCTTTTCCGAATAAAAATAATCGCCCGTCAGCGACTGGATGTT
Source organism: Planctomycetota bacterium (assembly GCA_036336715.1). GTDB lineage: Bacteria > Planctomycetota > Planctomycetia > Pirellulales > Pirellulaceae > JABAAE01. The sequence continues at coordinate 16,483 of JAYZFP010000066.1, read as the reverse complement.
ACCGTCAAAGATCAGCCCCACGATCTCCTTGTTCCGGTTGATCACCGGGCTACCGGAATTACCGCCGATGATATCCGTTGTGTTGACGAAATTCACCGGCGTTTTGGCATCCAGTTTTTCCCGGGCCGCGTGATAGGTTGGAGGCAACTTGTAGTCTCCCTTGGAACCGTGCGTCTGGGCATGTTGGAAGGCCCCGGCGAAATCAGTCATGGCGGCGACCTGTTTGCCATTTTCCCGGTAACCTTTCACTGGACCGTATGCCAGGCGCAAGGTGAATGTCGCATCAGGATAAGTCGACGTACCCCGGGTCGCGAACAGCGCCTTGGAGATCTTGGCATAAGCCTGTTGCTCCTGTTCGCTCAATTCGTCCGCCTTCTGCTGGCTGGCCCGGACCTCGGCATCCACCAGTTGGGCCAACCGGATCATGCCATCTTCCGACATATTGATCGCTTTTCCCTGCTGGACCAGCTCCTTGCGGTAGGCAACATCCTCCAGGCGGGTGGAAGAGAGGATGGCGGCCGCGCGATCCGACGGGCTCAAACCGTCGAGAATTTTGCGGCACAACGGGTCGTCGCCCCCGCGCAGTTCGACCATGCGGGCGATCAGGTCGCCGATCAGGACCTGTTCCAGGTCCTTGTAGATCGGGGCGGGCGAGTAGAGCTGCTGCTCAAGGGAGGCCCGCGCTGAATCCTGGTAGGCCGGCATTCTTTTTTCGTTCGGTTTCTGGTCCTCCTCGGCCAGCTGCACGATCTGCTGGGCCAGGGTAAACAAGCGGGTCCGAAGCGAAATTCCCTGTCGCATCGATTGAAGCCGCTGCTTCTGGATTTTTTCAATAGTCTTCCAGGCCTCCGCCAGTTCGGCCAGCTTTGGATCGGCCTTGACCTTGGCGATCAGGTCTTTTTCCGCCCGCCGTTTGGCCCTCATGTTACCGGGGTCCTGCAGCCCCTGGATCTTTCCCAGGTAGGCTTTTCGTGCATTCTGAATCCCGAACAGGTCGTCCTGGGCCCGTCGCTTGGCCTCCTCGCTCTGCAGCCCGAACTGTTGCAACAGGATCTCCCGCCGCCTGATGAAATCGAGCACAAAGGGCAGACGGTGATCCCGTTGGTACTTGAGTGCAGCGTAGGTGAGAATCCGGCTGGTGCGGCCCGGATTACCCGCCACAAATGTCAACTCGTTCTCGGCCGCCCCATTCGTGGACCACTTGAAAAAATGGGGAGTCTTGGCAGGCTTGCCATCCTCGTAAACCCGGAACATCGTGACATCGAGGCAGTAACGGGGATATTCGAAATTGTCTGCGTCCCCGCCGAAAAAAGCAGCCGAAGCTTCCGGCGCCCAGACCAGGCGAACATCGGTGTAAACCTTGTATTGATAAAGATGATATTTACCACCGCCGTACAGGGTGACCACATCGCTTCGCAGTCCCGACTCCTTCAGGGCATCGCTCTCGATCCTGGCAATCACACCCCGACGGGCTGCGGCTGCCTCGGCTGACGACATTTTCGGGTCGACCGCTGCATTGACCCGTGCGGTCACGTCCGTGATTCGGATCAGCTGGTTGAGTTCGAGATCGGGAGCCTTCAGCTCATCCTTCATTTCGGCTGCGAGGAAACCGTCCTTGGCAAAGTTCTGTTCCTTGCTCGACAGCTTGTACAGTGTATCCGAGGCGACGTGATGATTGGTCATCACCAGTCCATTGCTGGACACGAATGAAGCCGAGCCTCCAACATTGAAGCGGACGCAGGCTTTCATCACGTGGTCTGACCATTCCGCGGTCGGCTCGAAACCGTATTTTTCCTTGAGCTGTTTTTTTGGCAAATTGTTGAACAGCCACATACCTTCATCAGCCATCGAAAATCGGCCCGATGCCAGGCAGATCAGTGCCAGGATGGCCCAGATTTTGTTTTGCATAGTGAATCTTTTCATGAGTTCCTCGAGTGCATCATGGGAGATCCGCGGGTTGCGAATCCGATTGAAAACCGACTTCCTAGATTGTTCCCGCCACGGGTTCGGGTCGTCAAGCGTCCTTCCGGCTGCTGGCCAGGCTACTTCCCGATGGGCACGCGTCCCGGCGATTTCTGCCGGGAGCTGATTCGGGTATCCTTGATAAAAAAGTCCAACATCGGTTCACCCGCGACAGGGCTCGCCTGATCGATTTGGAAACCAGGGAGATTCTTGGCCGGGAGAGTCCTGGCCGGGTGATCATAATCCACGAAAGTTGAACCGCTGATGTTTGAACCGGAAAAAAGGCTCTTTTTGCTCGACGGAATGGCCCTTACCTATCGGGCACATTTCGCACTCATCCGCAACCCGCAGTTTACCACCGATGGACTTTGTACCTCCGCCGTGATGGGAATGGCCAACACCCTGCTGGACCTGATCAACAAGCATCAGCCAACCCACATGGCCTGTGCCTTCGACACATCAGACCCCACCGCTCGACACGAAATATTCCACGAGTACAAGGCACAACGGGATGCGCTTCCCGAAGACATCGGGGCTCAGCTTCCCCACATCGACCGACTGCTTTCCGGATTCCGGATCCCGATCATCCGGATGCCGGGATACGAAGCGGACGACATCATCGGAACACTCGCGACCCAAGCCGATGCCGACGGTTTTCAAGCCTGGATGGTGACACCTGACAAGGACTATGACCAGCTGGTGAGTGAAAATGTCTTTGTCCTCAAGCCCGGTCGAAAAGGGGGAGAACAGGAAATTTACGGCATCCCGGAAGTCCTTTCCAAATGGGACATTGAGCGGGTGGACCAGGTCATCGATATCCTGGGGCTGATGGGGGATGCCAGTGACAACATCCCGGGTATTCCGGGAATCGGGCCCAAGACAGCCCAAAAGCTGATTGCCAGTTATGGCAGTATCGAAAACCTTCTGGCGAACTCGGACAAACTGAAAGGCAAACAGAAAGAACGGGTGGAGGAAAACGGGGAGCTGGCACTGCTTTCCAAGCAACTGGTCACCATTCAGCTGGACGTTCCCCACCAAGTGAAGTTGGACGATCTGCTTTGCCAGCCCCACGACGAAGAACTGCTCAAGGAGCTGTTCATGGAAATGGAATTCGAATCCCTCGGCAAACGACTGTTTGGTAAAAACTATTCGTCAGCGCCGACACGCCAGGCGCGAATCCGCGAAAAACGGGAAAAGGAAATTCAGGGCGAACTGTTTGGTGACCAGGCAGAGGTTCAGGAAAAATCATTGCAGGACGTCCCGCACCACTATCAACTGGTGGACAATGCGACCGGCAGGCAGGCATTACTGGACAAATTGCTGCAACAGAAAGCGGTCTGCTTCGATACCGAGACCACCAGCCTGGATCCCCGTAAAGCACTTCCCCTGGGTATTGCCTTCGCTTTTGAACCCCACGAAGCCTTCTACGTGACCTGCCCGGAAGAGCCAGCGGAAGCCCGAAAAATCCTGGAAGAATTCCGTCCGCTGTTCGAGTCGGAAACGATCGAAAAAATAGGACACAACCTGAAATATGATCTTTCCATGCTCAAGTGGCACGGTCTGGAAGTTCGCGGGAAGCTGTTCGATACGATGCTGGCCCATTCCATGAAAGAGCCTGAAATGCGTCATGGCCTGGATTACCTGGCCAAACTCTACCTCGGTTACACGCCGATCCCCATTAGCGACCTGATCGGCAAAAAGGGAGAAAACCAGCGGAGCCTGCGCGAGGTTCCGCTCGAAAAGGTGGTCGAGTATGCCTGCGAGGATGCCGATGTGACCCTGCAGGTCGCGAGCCTGGTTCGACCCGATATCGAGAAACGCGGCGTGGGGGAGGTTTGCCATGCCGTTGAGTGCCCCCTGATTCCGGTTCTGGTCGACATGGAGTACGAAGGTATCCGGCTCGACGTAGCAGCCCTGCAAAACTACTCCGGTCAATTGGAGGATGAAATCAACGAACTGCGGGAAGCCATTTTTTCGGCCGCAGGCAGGGAATTCAATATCGAATCCCCCAAGCAGCTTGGCGTCGTGCTGTACGACGAGCTGCAATTGGAAAAAAATCCGAAAAGAACCGCCACCGGGCAATACTCCACAAGGGAGTCCGAGTTGCAGAGGTTGGCGGGGAAACATGGGATCGTACGGGATGTGCTGGAGTTTCGAAATGCCGTCAAGCTGAAATCCGTTTACGTCGATCAGCTGCCCGAGCATGTCAATCCGGAAACCGGCCGGGTCCACACGCACTACCTCCAGACCTGGACCGCCACCGGCCGAATGCAGTCCAACGCCCCCAACCTGCAGACCATTCCGATTCGCAAACAACGGGGCAAGGAAATTCGTGCTGCGTTCGTTCCCCGGGATGACGATCATCTGCTTTTGGCAGCCGATTACTCACAGATCGAACTCAGGGTGATGGCCGAGTTGAGCCGGGACGAAGGGATGATGAATGCCTTTCTGGAAAACACTGACATTCACCAGGTGACTGCTGCGAGGGTTTACAAGGTGGAACTGGATGAGGTCACCCGGGAGATGCGGGACAAGGCCAAGACGGTCAATTTTGGGATCCTTTACGGAATTTCCGCTTTTGGTTTGCAGCAACGACTGAATATTCCTCGCCAGGAAGCCAATCAGCTGATTACCAATTACTTTGAAAAGTACCCCGGTGTGCAAAAATACATCGATCAGACGATCGCCTTTGCGAAAGAAAACGGGTTTGTTCAGACTCAGACCGGCCGCCGACGTTACCTGCGGGATATCAACTCCCGCAGCAGGACCGTAGCCAACGCCGCGGAACGACTGGCCATGAACAGTCCCATTCAGGGTACGGCGGCCGACATGTTGAAACTGGCCATGATCCAGGTGCACCAGGCGCTCAAAGCTGGTGGATTCCGGACCCGGATGCTTCTGACCGTGCATGACGAAATTGTATTCGACATGCCAAGGACCGAAGAGGAAAAGGTCAAACCGGTCATCGCCGAAGCAATGAAAAATGCGCTCCCCATGCAGGTGCCGATCGTTGTGGAAATGGGTTCGGGCAAAAACTGGCTGGAAGCTCATTAAAGGTGTCAGCAGGGTCGACCGGTGACAGGATTGACGATGAACAAAAAACGGTTTCCCGGGAGCCTGGTCCTGCTTTTGAGCTGTCTCCTGCCGGTCTGCGGCCAACAGGAGGGCAAACCGGATCCACCGCTTCCCGATCCCCTCGTCAATTTTGACCCCTCGACATTCGTTCGTTTCCAGTCCGCTCACGGGGCAGAGGCAAGAAGGCTGCGGCTGATCGAGTATCTCTGGCAGGCAAAGTCCCTCCCCGCAACCCAACCCGACAGCCGGCCGCTGACCAGGGACGTATTCGGGGGACCGCTTTCAGGGATCGACCCGCTGCATAGCCGGACCGTGCGGGAGCTGATCTGCAAAATGAGTCCCTTTGATTTCACGGCCACCTGTTACCTGGTTGAATCCAACCAGTTCAACCGCAACAACCGGCGACTGGTGATCGTTCACTCGGGCCACCGCCAGGGAAAGGAAATCGCGGAAGGGGTCGATGCCACGGTGGAAAAGATGCTATCGCTTGGATTTCAGGTTCTTGTCGTCGACATGCCCCTGGTGGGCTGGAACCGGGATCGAACCTTCCGGGTACCGGGCTCAGACAATCGGCCGAAGACCATTACCCTTTCCCAGAGGGGTACCGGAGGTCATAACGAGATGTTTCGTCAACTCGCCAGCCCCAGGCTGCCCGACGGAACGGTCTTCCGGTTTTTTGTCGAACCGGTGATCCAGGGGATCAACTATTTTCAACAATCGACACCACAGGCAATCGATGTTTCCATGGTCGGTCTCTCAGGCGGCGGGTGGGCCACACATTTCTGCGCTGCGATCGACAGGCGGATTCGTTACAGCTTCCCGGTCGCCGGCGCCCTGCCATTGTACGCGCGCAATTTCTCTCCCGGTTCCTGGGGAGACCGGGAGCAGTTCTATACCCCCTTGTACGGTGAACAGGATACCAATGGCGATGGAGTCGCTGACCGGGCCAGTGGCGTCGCCAGCTGGTTGGAGATCTTTGTCCTCGGCAGCATCGGCAACGGGAGCCTGCGGAAAACGGGTGCCGTTGGTCCCTGTTCTCCGATCGGTCCCACCAGCAGCACATTATCTCCACCGCGGCCATCGGGAAAATCACATCCACTCTCATGGAAAAAAAACCCTGACCCCACATGAGAACTGGCAGCGGCCGGTCGAATCCAGCAGAATAAACGGCGGGTTTTGCTGGTCCTCTTCAGATTTCCATCCTGATATGCTTTGGAGACAAAATGGTCGTCCTGATTGGAAGCTTCATCGTCATTCTGTTGCCGCTGATTTTTCTTTTGGCTCAATACAATCAGCTGGTGGGATTGAAAAATCACATAAAAAATTCGTGGGCCCAGATCGATACCGAACTGAAGCGACGTTATGAGCTGATTCCGAGCCTGGTTGCCACCGTCAAGGGTTACGCCAAACACGAATCAGAAACCCTGGAAAAGGTAACCCGCCTGCGAAACCAGTGCCAGGCAAACACCGGGCCGATCCAGCAGCAGGCTTCGGAGGAATCCCTGCTGGTCGCCGCCATGCAACGGCTGCTGGTGGTCGTCGAAGATTACCCAGAACTGAAGTCCAATCGCAACTTTCTCGACTTGCAGCGGGAACTGATCAATACGGAAGACCGGATCCAGGCTGCGCGCCGCTTTTTCAATGGAAATGTGCGTGACTACAACAACAAATGCCAGTTGTTCCCGTCCAACCTGGTGGCATCGGTCTTCGGTTTCCAGTCGCACGATTACTTCGAAGTCGATCCGGCTGTTCGCGAACATCCCGGAGTGAAAATGAACTAGGCGGGCTTGCCTGGGGCAGCGGTACCCCGGCTATTCGTACCTTAGCGCATCGATCGGATCGAGCCGGCTGGCCCGAATGGCCGGGTACAAACCGAATACGACACCGACAATCGTGGCAAAAACAAAAGCGATGATACCGGCCGGTATGGAGATTACGATCGGCCAGTCGGCACCCGGCGAAAGGTAATTGATCAGCGCTGTTCCACCCGCTGAAAAGCCGACGCCTATTCCAAACCCCACCAGCCCGCCGAAACAGGAAAGCAGCACCGATTCCACAAGGAACTGAAACATGATGTCCCAGCTGCGTGCCCCCACCGCCATGCGAATTCCGATCTCGCGGGTCCGTTCAGTGACCGAAACCAGCATGATGTTCATGATACCGACACCACCCACCAGAAGTGAGATCCCGGCAATCGCCGACAAAAACAGGGTGATCGTACCGGTAATCGCGCCAAAGACCCCGGCAATCTGCGTGGAACTCTGAACCTCGAAATCGGGAGACTCACCGTTGCCGATCTTGTGGCGATCCATCAGCAGCTGGTTGATTTCATAAGTGGCATCGGTCATCCGGGTCTGGCTGGCAGCCGAAACAAAAATCAGGTCCACATTGTTGAAGCTTGAACCCTGCAACCGCTTGCGAACCGTTGAATAGGGCATCAGCACGATATTATCCTGGTCCCGGCCGACCAGGTCGGTTCCCTTTTCCTTCAGCACCCCGACCACCCGGAAGGGGACGTTCCGAATCCGGATCACCTCGCCCAACGGGTTGCGGGTCTGAAACAGCTTCTTGCGAATCGTCTGTCCGATGACGCAAATCTTGGAACGGGAGGAGATATCCGCTTCGTTGAAAAATCGGCCCGGTTCCAGAACCTCCCAGGTGCCAATATCTTCAAAACCCTCGCCCACACCTAGCATCTGGTCGGGACGCCAGTTGGAATTGCCGTAAATCACCTGCCCGGCGGTTCCCACCAGCGGCGAAGAAGCTTTGACACTCTCACAATCGGCGACCATGGCCCGGGCGTCCTCCGCGGTCAGTGTCTGGGCGACGTTTTGCCGCACACCACCCCGGCGTTCACTTCTGGGTGAAACAATAATCACATTGGTCCCCAGACTGTCAAACTGGCCCTGGATGACCTGGCTCAAACTCTGGCCAATCGAGACCATTGCCGTGACCGCCGCAATGCCGATCACCACACCCAGCACCGTCAACCCGGCCCGCATCTTGTTCTTGCCAAGGGCACGTATCGCTATCCGAAAGGTGTTCCACAAGCCCACGCGATCAACCGTTCTTTTTCTTTTGGCCGGTAACGAATTTTTCCCCCTCCCGGACATTGCCGGAAAGGACCTCGGTGTACCGGTTGTCACTCAGCCCAACCCTGATTTCCCGGGCCCGCAGAAAATCTCCTTCGATATACCAGACATGCCTGAGCTGCCGCTTCAGTTCGGCTTCCTGTTTCTGGGAAGCGGTCAGGCTGATTTCCTGGCCATCATCCTCCAGCGTCGCGTTGACGGTGCCCTCAAGAATCGGCCGGTCGTCCGGATGAACATACTGGACGTCTGGCAGGAACCGGGTGGCCGCATTGGCTATTCGCACGACGTCCGGTTTTTCCTCGATTAGAAATTCGAGCGTCGCCGTCATGCCTGGCAGCAGCTTGAGGTCGGGATTGGAAGTTTCCACGACAACCGGGTAAGTGACTACGTTCTGTGTTTCGGTCGAGCTGTAGCGGACCTCGGCAATTCGACCTTCAAAAAGTTCCTCGGGGTACGATTCCACTGTGAACTTGACTGCCCTCCCCTCCTGCCACGCTCGGCGGATCTTGCCGATATCGACTTCGTCGACGTCGGCAAACACGTGGATTTTTTCCCGCATCTTGGGAGCAATCGTGAACAGCTCCGGTGTCTGGAACTGCGCTGCCAGGGTCTGTCCCGGCTCCACCTTTCGATCGATGATGATGCCTGCCTCGGGCGCAGTGATCTGTGTGTAGTTCAGGTTCTTCTCCGAAATCGCCAATGTGGCTTTGGCCGATTTGATGGATGCCTGGGCAAGCGCCAGTTGAGCCTCGAGCGAATCCACGTTGTAGGTGTACTGGTCCAGCTCCGATTGGGAGATAAACCCCTTGTTGTCCTTGCGAAGGGAGATGGCTCTTGCTTCTTCCCGCTGCGCCTGCTCGAGCAGTACCTCGATGCGGGCCACTTCATTTTGCCGGGTGTCGAGTGTCGCCTGGTCCCGATCCCGGGCCGCCTTGTAAAGATCTTCTTCGATGACGGCCAGGACATGGTCCTTTTCGACGTCCTGGTTGAACTCACCATCCAGCTTGATAATCGGTCCGGAGACAAAGGCTCCGACCTGGATGGATTTGACCGGACGGACCTTGCCGGTCGCATCGACCGAAGAAATGATCATGCCGATGCTGGCCTCATCGGTCCGCCACTCGGGCTTGTTGGCTTCCTTGACCGCTTTCATGATGGGCCCGGAGGCAGCGATGCCCGTGCCGATCAACAGGCCCAGCGCCAGGCAGCAATAAATAAAGAATTTCATGACAACCTTAAAGTAAAAAGACTTTTCCCATTCTCTTTACCCCGGTCCGTTCCCGCAAGTTCCGAAGATTCCCTGAACAGGGAGATTTGCCCTCTGGCAGACCGCAGACGATGGGCCAATCCTCATAATTGCACCCTCCGGCCTGCGGATGCGGCTTCAGCCCGTTGTCGGCCGTTTAGAATTCCTTGTGTCGAAAGGGAAAACTGAGCACCACTTCTTCAATCAGGTGATTCAGCCGAAAGTCCGCCTCGGCGAGAGATTCGGCAATTTTCCGGATCGCGGGACGGTCGATGGGGCGAATCCGACGACCGAGCGCGTAAGCCAGGACCCGGCGAATGGCGTTGTCGACGATTGGTTCCCGGTAGTGCTCCAGCAGTCGTTTTTTCAACTCGGCTGGCGTTGTGAACCCGCTTCCGTCCGGCAACTGAAAAGCGGCTGTCGTCGTTTCCGGATTGGCAATCGTGATCGTCCCCCGGGAGTCGGTACCACCGTCTCCCTTGACATTGGCCACCAGTTTCCAACCGGTTGGCGGCGCGTCCATCGGCAACTGAAAATACCAGACATTCTCCCGGTTCCGACTTCCGGTAAACCCGTGGTGCTTGTCTTCGAGAACCCTCCCGTTGTTGATCAATCGCACGTTCCGTACATCCAGTCGATGACGCCCCCGCGACCATTGAAAATAAACTGCTGTCTTCTTTCCCGGTTCAAGGGCTTGTTTCAGGTTCCATTCCCGGTCGGCGAACCGGGCGGGAGTCTGCTCAGGTGCCCAGCTCAATTTCTCTCCCCTGGGAACGACTGCCGCATCCGAACGTCGAATGCCCAGCGGGTCGAAAACATCCAGGCCAAATCCGATCGGATCAATGTACCGATGGCAGGACGAGCAGCCCGGCTGCCCCGAATGAAGCTTGAGTATTTCCTGATCGCTGAGTTTCTTTTTTTTCTTTTCAGCCTCTCGGCGTGTGGACTCCAGGTCAGGGACGTCTTCAGGCTGTTCAAAGTGCTCTCCCAGGATTCTTTCCATGACCCAGACACCTCGCCGAATCGGGCTGGTCCGGTTGGCTGTCGAAGTTACGCTGAGGGTTGGCCCCAGCGTGACAAACCCGCCCCGGTCCCGGTTCGAAATTTCTACAAGTTCCAGGGGTGCGTGCCTGTATTCATAGTTCCGCGTTTCCACCTCGCGGTCGAGGGTTCGGTAATGAAGCTGAATCGGTGGTAGCGGCTCAATCACCGAAAGCTGTTTCCTGGTGTACTGGATACGATAGATGCCCGCCTGGTGCCTGTTGAGAAACGCCCAATCCGAATCAACCAGCCGCAACAGCGATTGCCGGTACCGGATGATGCTGTCGAAAAAGAGCAGGGCCTCCTCGAACTGGGTGCGATAAAACCCGGCCATCCGATCGCTCCGTTTATTCAAAGCGCTCTTCTGTCTCAACTGTTTGTAATCAAACCACTCGCCGCCCAGGTTTTCTGCAAGCGCAATTCGCCTTGGGTCGGCCAGCATGCGTCGAACCTGGGTTCTCAGGGTCTCTTCTTCAAGGAGTTTACGGCTCCTGGCCAAGGCCATCAATTCATCATCCGGTGGCGCCGACCAGAGGAAATAGGAAAGTCGGACCGCGAGTTCCTCGGCCGAGACCGGACCCTGCTGTTCCGTCTTCTCTTCCAGCCGGTAAAGAAAGGCGGGTGACATCAGGATCGCCAGGAAGGAACTCTTGAGCGCCTCCCATTTTGAATCGGACTGCTGAATGGTCTCGAACACCTTTACAAAGCTGTTCACTTCCTCGGCCAAAAGGGGGCGACGGAATGCTCGAGCACCAAAGTCGCTGATGATTTTCTCCGCTTGCCGGGAGCTGATCCGATTTGGCTCAAGCGACCCAAGAAGCCTGCGGCGGGCAGCCTCGTCCCGATCGAGCAGCGAAAGCACCATGGAAAAACAGCGGGCCAGTGTCTGGATGTCGGTCGATTCCCGGGCCTGTGAACTGGCGTCGTTGGAGAATCCGGATTCACCCCGAATGCCCTCGGGAAAGAATTTTTCGATAATTGTATCGGGGATCACGTGCAGCCGACTGTTGGTGACGGTTTGCCGTATCTCAACGCCCAGGATGTCTTCGAGTGTGTTCTGCAGTTCTTCGCGGGTCAGCTTACGAGGAACGGTAGAGCCGGCACGCATCATGCCTCCGGGCAGTACGAAATCGGAGTCGAACCACTTCTTGACGACGTCCATCTCCCGATCCGCCAAACGTCCGCTTCCGGACGGGGGCATCTGTCGGCTCGCGATTACCCGTTCCACCCGGATCCACTTTTTTTCATCCGCCTGAGGATCGTAATGTTCCGCCAATTCCTGCAGATCGATTCCCGCCTCCTTTTCCTCGGACGAATGACAGTCCAGGCAGTGCTCGGACAGCAACTTGTTCATCGGTCCAAAAGAGGCCCGCTCATCGCTCTGACCCGAAACCGCTGGGACAACAATGGCCATCCAGAAAACTACCGGGCAAAGACTTTTCAACCAACCGTTCAAGTTTCCGCTTCCCATACGTTTCAACAAGCATCCGACCACTCCATCCATTTTAACCGATGGTGGAACACCTGTTGCCAGCCTGGCTGAAGGGCACACCGGGCTGGGGAATTTCGAAGGCGGGGTGGTGTTCCGTCGTTTCAGAGCTGCCAGTCAATCCCGGTCTGGCCGTTACGGAGCAGTGCCTGATTGGTTTTCGAAAAAGGTCGGCTGCCAAAAAAACCGCGGTGAGCAGACAGGGGACTGGGGTGGGGTGAAACGAGCAGCGTATGATTTGTCGGGTCAATCCCCGACTGCTTGGCCTGGGCCGGTTTTCCCCAGAGGAGAAAAACCGTGTGTTGATCCCGGCTGCCGATCATTTGAATCACCCGGTCGGTGAATTTTTCCCATCCCTTTTTCTGGTGCGAATTTGCCTGGTGAGCTTCGACCGTCAAAACCGTATTCAGCAGCAAAACCCCCTGTTTTGCCCAGGGCGTCAGATCACCGCTATCGGGTACCTTGAGCTGCAAGTCACTTTCGAGCTCGCGGAAAATGTTCCGCAGGGAAGGTGGAATCTTGACCTGCTCACGGACGGAAAACGACAACCCGTGGGCCTGTCCCGGGCCGTGGTAAGGATCCTGACCCAGGATCACGACTTTGACGGTGTCAAAAGGGGTGAGGTGAAACGCCTGAAAAACTTCTGCCTCAGCGGGGAAGACAGGTCCCTGTTTCCTTGCCTCGTCGACAAAGGATTCCAGTTCCCTGAAGTAAGGCTGTTGGAATTCTTCTTCCAGCATCGGTCGCCAGGAATCATCGACTTCTTTTTTCATGAGATCACGGGCAAGGAAAAATCTGGCAAAGCGGGTATTGGCTTCAGGCTATGGCCGTTTCGTAGAATATCGATTACCGTGGCGGCTACAAGCGGTCGATGTTCTGGAAACCCGCCTTGAACGACTGCAGGGATTCCGGAAGATCAGATTGCCGAAAAGGCAGCGGAAAAAACGTGGGCGTTTGATGACTCTCCGGTGGTTGTCAAACTCCACCGGCTGTTTTTCGCAATCCGTTTCCATCTTGGGTGCCGCGGGGTACTCGTTTCATTTCTGTTGTCGTGGAAAGCAGCATCGTTCCCATGTTGATCCTGTTGGTTATCCTCGTCGTGACCCTGATCCTTGGCGGGGTCATTTACGCCAGCATCCTGGAGCGGAAAAGACGCGAAGCCCTGGGCCAGCTCGCGGCCTCACTCGGCATGCTGTACCAGCCCGGACGGGATCGGGCGATGGCATCGCGGTTCCAGTTTCTCAACAAGCTGGCCCAGGGTTCCAACCGCTACGCCTACAATTTGATCCAGGGCGCGTACAGGGGCCAGCAGGTCATGCTGTTTGACTACCACTACGAAACCTACTCGACAGATTCCAAGGGCAATCGGACCACGACTCACCATCACTTTTCCTTTTTCATTCTCCGCTTGCCCGCACGATTTCCGGAGCTGGTAATCGCTCCCGAAGGCTGGGCTTCCAAGATCGCCCAGTTCTTTGGCTACGAAGATATCGATTTTGAATCGGCTGAATTTTCCCGGAAATTCGTTGTGCGGTCACCCGACAAGAGGTTCGCCTACGATTTTTGCAATCCGCAGATGATCGACTATCTGCTTGACAACCAGGACTTGCAAATCGAAGTCGAAGTCGATTCCCTGGCTTTCTTTTTTGATCGCCGGCTGGCTGTTGACGCCATCTCCCCCAGCCTGGATCGGCTGTGGGAAGTTCGGCAGCGAATGCCGGACTACCTGTTCCAGTCAAAATAGAATCAAATTCCCCGCCTGCGGTTGCCAACCCGGGGTCCCTGCATGGTAATCTGGTAGCTGGCTGGATCCGGAAACCCCTCTCCTCTCCGGCCGGGATGGGCGGAGGAACGGAAAGAGCACCAGTCTGCAAACGGTTATCAATCAAAACACCCTCCGGTTAGCCCTCGGGGAAGGCGGCTTTTTCTTTAGACCATCATGCTGAACGACATCCGTAAAATCCTGGAGATGATTCGCTTCAGTCATACTCTTTTTGCCCTGCCGTTTGCACTGCTGGCTACCGTCATGGCTTACTCCATCCCCCTCCGGGAGGGTGACCCTCCCCGGTTCCATTTGATACACCTGGCAGGGATTGTTCTTTGCATGATTTTTGCCCGAAGTGCCGCCATGGCATTTAACCGGATCGTGGACCGAAAAATCGATGCAGAGAACCCGAGAACCAGTAACCGGCACCTGCCCAGTGGCTCCCTCTCACTCGGTTCGGTGGTCCTGTTTACCGTGGTGACTTCGGTCGGCTTCATCCTCTCCACACTGATGTTTTTGCCGAATTGGCTGCCCGTCGCCTGTAGCGTACCGATGCTGTTTGTCCTGTTCCTTTACAGCCTGACCAAGCGTTTTACATCTTTGGCCCATTTTTGGCTCGGTTTTTCCCTGATGCTGGCCCCGCTGGCAGCCTGGATTGCCATTCGCGGAACCGAGGTGATCGATTACCCGGGTGACCTGGTCACTCCCGGCTTGCTGGGCGGCATCGTTCTTTTCTGGGTCGCGGGCTTCGACATCATCTATGCCTGCCAGGATTTCGATTATGACAAGCGGGCAAAGCTGAAAAGCATTCCGGTCCGTCTGGGTATACCCGGAGCGCTGAGGCTGGCCGCCGGCTCACACGTGGTGATGATCCTGCTCCTGTTGGCACTCCCCTTTGCCGATTCCCTGGGCGGGCCGCCGACCGGGTTGGGAACTGTTTACTGGGTCGGTGTGTTGGCCCTGGCTCTGCTTCTGGTTTATGAACATTCGCTTGTCAGCTCGGACAACTTGACCAAAGTCAACATCGCCTTCTTCAACGTGAACGCGGTGGTCAGCATGGGTCTCTTTCTGGTCGTTTCAATAGACATTTTCTGCTTGTGAAAAGCGAGAACTGCCGCGCATGCCGGATGTAACCATTGATCAGCATCCTGAACTGGATGCCAGGATTTTTGTCACCCGTTTTCCCGATCAACTGGGCAATCTCTCCGCAGCATCCGAGTTCAGCCATTGGTTCGATCTTCAGGCCGCTGCACCCCTTCAAACCAGCGACGAAGTGCGGGCAAAGGTTCGCGAATTGTTTCGGCTTGGAGGATTCAAGCCGACGGGCCGCAACAAACCGGCTTCGGAATACCTGGTGCGGGCCGCAAATGAAAATCGGCTCGCTTCCATCAACCCGGCTGTCGATTTCTGCAACATTGTCAGCCTGCACAGCGGCCTGCCGATCAGCGTGATCGACCTTTCCCGCAGCGAGGGCGATCTTTCGATTCGGCTTGCGGAAGAAAACACGACCTATGTCTTCAACGCATCCGGACAGGAAATCGACGTAGGAAAACTGATCTGTCTGTTTGACAGCAGAGGTCCCTGCGCGAACGCGATCAAGGATTCGCAACGGACAAAGACCGCTGACCTGACCACTGAGACGTTGTCAGTTATCTGGGGGACTCGTCAGCTCCCCGGAAGGTCTGAAGAAGCCAATCGCTGGTATCAGGAACTGCTGTCCCGGTTCGGGGCCGAACTGGACACCATTCGCTGACGCTTGGCTTCAAAAGCAACAATTGCGGCTGTCGCCGAAATATTCAGACTGTCGACCGAACGGTTCATGGGCAACGTCAGCGAATCGTGTCGGTACCAATCCTCAGCGACACCGTCGGCTTCACTGCCAAGAACCACGGCAACTCCCTGAGTCAGATCGCACTGGGAATAGCAGAGCTCCCCGTCCACCCGTGTCACCAGCGGGGATACCCGGTGTTTCTCAAGGAAAGCAATCGCCTCGCGGTACTCGGACAGCACAAACGGAATTTCGAATACGGTTCCGAGGCTGGAACGGATCGCATTGGCGTTCCAGGGGTGTGCCACCACCCCGGTCAGGAGGATCGCTTCCACACCGGCTGCAGCCGCAGTGCGAAAAACGGCGCCGATATTTCCGGGCTTTTCGATTCCGTCGAGGACCAGGACCAGCGGCGATTCGGAAAGCTCCAGCTGTGCCAGCGACAGTTTTTTTTCGCCGGCAACTGCAACCAGTCCCTCGTTTCGATTGCCAAAGGCCATTTTCTCAAAAGCTCGCCCGGAAACCTCGAAAGTCGCAGCCCCGCATTCCCGTGACAATTCAACCAGCCGGGCATGCTGCCCGGGATCCCGACCCTCGAAACAGAGAAACAGCTCTTCAATCCGGACACCGCAGCGGATCGCCCGTTGCACCTCCCGGTAACCGTCAATCAGGATTTTTTTCTCGCGCCGCCTGTTTTTTTCCTGACGCAGCCTCGCAACTTCCTTGATCCGCGGATTCTGGGGGCTCTGTATTTCTGTAAAAAGACCGTCCGGTTTCACTTCTTCTTTTCCCTTTCGGTACGTTGAATCCGGACAAAATCAAAATAGGCACGAAAGTCCATTTCAGATTTGGCTTTCACCGGGCGGTCGAAACGGTTTCCATCCTGGTATTCCTGCAAAATCCATTCCAGCAAACGCCGTTGTTCCTGTCCCAGGAACCTGCGGGGGTCACTCCGTGTCCCCAATGCACTGTTGACCCGGACCTGCTGGATCTCCATCATCGGCAGCAGTCGGAGCGGTGACAACTCCAAATAGTGTTTTTGATC